>NZ_JBICXB010000070.1:0-21495 GCF_043200055.1 Streptomyces sp. NPDC048496
CCGCCACCCAAGCGAATCCCGAACGCTTGACCGGCCGTGATGCCCCAACGTCACCCCATCGAGCGATGGCAAATCGGTCATTACGTCACGTACTGTACTCTCACGGGATGTCGCACATTCCCCCAGGTGCCCGGGGGCGAACAGACCCTGGCTACCGTGATTTCACGCGTGATGACACACTGATCGGACAGCGGAGCCTCCGGTGCTGTGAACGGCTGTCTTGGTCGACTGCCAGTTCTACCGGGGCTCCGCTTTCTCACGTCCGAAAACGCCGCAGATCAGAGCGCACTTGCCAACGCCCCCGGAGCCGTGACTTCACGGCCTTGCCCTAAAGGCGCGGTCCTCGCCGACGTGTGGGTGGCTGCGCCCGCAACGCGGGGCTCCCCGTATGTAAGGCGGGAGGCGATGCCTGCGTAGTGCCCCATTGCTGCTGTGCCGCGATGTTTCGGTGCGCCGCGGCATCAAGGAGGGCGCGCGGGACGGCAACTCCTGCCTGACGTGCCGATTCCAGCAGTGCGGCCGCAGCGGTCTGCTCGGCGGGCATCACGGTCCGGTACGCGGTGATGAGCGATTCCAGCTGTCGATGGTGAACGGGGTAGAAGCGCCGCTGCCCGGGATCGTTGGAGACGGTCCGGTGCTCGACGGAATCGGTGACCAGCCCATAGCGCGCTCGCTTCACCGCCAGCGGGGCGGCGGTGGCCAGCTGCCACCCGGCGGCAGGCAGCCGGTACAGCGCTGCCGCCAGAGCGCCTACGCCCTGCACGTCACCAAGGATGTCGCCAACTGGCCGCGCATCGGGGCGACCTGCCCCATCCGGTCGCCACTGCGCTCCGAACAGCAACTGCCCCACCCGCACAGCCGAGGTGTGGGCGATCACGGTGGCCGGATGGGGGACGACCTGCGGCAGGCGGACCACCTGGCCCCGGCGGACGATGTCATAGCTGGGCGGCGGCAGCTTGGGATGCGCCCGCGGGTCGGCCAAGTCCACAATCCGGTGCCACGCGGCCGCGGACTGCTGCCACGCCTGCGCGGAACTCCGCAGGGCTCCGGCGGCCTCCTGCAGAGCTGCAGCGACCGCCCGGTCCGGAAGCTGCTCGGCGAGATGCAGGAGCACCCGGCCCGACAGCAGACGTCCCATTGCTGTCCAGCGGGACAGCTGCTGCAAATCCGATCCGCTCAACCGGTGTCCCGAGCGGTCGTGCAGGGTGTCAAACGCGGCCCGAGACAACCGGTCGCTGTCCTCGGCCAGACGCTCGGGTACAGCTCGGAGGTCATCGCTGGTGTGCGCCTGGACCGGCTCGACAGGCGGCGCCAGCGAGAACGGCCTCGGGGAACATCGGTACAGCGGTTATCGGTGAGAACGATCATGGTCGGGGCGTGAGTGCGCTGACTCGGTTCTCGTACTCTCGGCGGGCCTTGCGCTGGGCCGGGACTGCGGGGAGGCCCTGGCCGCCGTCGAGCGGCTGGCAGCGGGCGAGGAGCTGGCGGTGTACGGCGGGGACGGCGCTGACGCGCAGGGTGTAGCCCTGGCCGCGCCGTACGGTCGTTCCTTGGTCGAGCGCGGCGCGCTCGGCGGGCTCCAGCTCGGTGGTCCGGAGGTAGTCCGCGACCTTGCCCGGCATGTCGAGGGTGACCGGCAGTTGCGGGGCGGGCGCGTCTTCCTCGGTAGCGGTGTGGTCGGGCAGGAGGTCGGCGACGGCCGTGCGGATCGCGCCGCGGCTGACGTCGTGGTCGCGGGCGAGGGCGGCGATGGACCGGCCTTCCAGGTACGCGGTGCGTACGTCGGCGGTCTTCGCGGCCGTCACGGCGGGGCGGCGCCCGCCCTTGTTGCCCTTGGCCTCGGCGGCGCGCAGTCCGTCGTAGGTCAGCTCGCGCTGGAGGTCGCGCTGGAGTTCGCCGGCGGCGGCGAGGGTCTGCACCATGAACTTCACGGTGGACAGCAGCTCGCCGGTGCGGGGGTGGCGTGCGGTGAGGTCCATCGCGGAGAACGCGCCGTCGTGGATGCGCAGGGCAAGGCGGTCGCGGTGGAGGACGTCGAGTACGTCGAGGATGTGGCCGGTGCCGCGTACGAGGCGGAACATCTCGGAGATGTGCACGGTGTCGCCCGGCCGCGCGTACGTGAGTAGTTCGCGGAACTTCGGGCGCTGGAGCGGGTGGAGGCGGCTGGAGGTGCCCGGGTCCTCCTCGAAGACGACCGGGTCCTCGATGCCGGCCTCGGCCAGGACGAGGTTCTGCCGAGCGGTGGACTGCTGGTCGGTCGAGACCCGCTTGTAGACCAGGTTCGCCACTCGGAGGCCCCTTCCGTACGGAGGATCGGACCCTATCTGTCGTCAAACCCTGTCAGCAATCGCCATCGGATCCGATTGGATTCGCGTCGCCTCGAACCCCCGGATTGCACGGGTTCATTGGACGCGTCGGCCGCCTGTCGTCAGACGATCGTTTGACGACAGGGCGGCTCCGCCCCGGCCCGTATGGCTCCCGGGGGGGGCTATGCGGGGCCGGGGGGCAGGTGGACGGTCATGATCAGATGGCAGGTCTCGGTGCCCGATCCGCGGTAGGTGTGGGGGACGTCGCCGTCGAAGGCGGCGGTCTGCCCGGTCTGGACAGGGTGCTCGGTGCCGTCGACGACGAGCACCATCTGTCCGGCGGTGACGCTGACGGTCTCCACGACGCCGGCCTGGTGCGGGTGGCTGGGGTACTCCTCGCCCGGCTCCAGTTTCCAGCGCCAGACCTCGACCGGGGCCGGTCCCGTCGTGGTCAGCATGAGCCGGGCCTCGCCGCCCTTCTCCCCGGCCCACAGGGGCATGACGGCATTGGCGGACACGACCCGGACGCGCCCCTCGGCCGGCCCTTCCATCAGCGCGGACACCGAGACGCCCAGGGTGTCGGCAAGTCGGACGAGGGTGGCGAAATTCGGGTTGCCCTGGGCCTTCTCCAGCCCGACCAGGGCGCCCTTGCTGACCTTCGCCCGGCGGCCGAGCTCGTCCAGGGACAGTCCGGCGCGGGTGCGGGCCGCGCGGACGTTGTGCGCGAGCGTCCGCAGTGCCGCCTCGGTCTCGGTCATCGCCCTTACCCCTCCAAGCAGGTAGGTCACTGCACTGGACCGCGTAGTCGTTCGGTTGACGACCTGCGGTCGGTGCGTTGTACGGTGTAGTCGTTCTATTGATAGTAAGGGATGTACCCGTGATCGCTCTGCTGCTAGCCCTGGGCAGCTCCCTGGCCTACGGATGCGCCGACTTCCTCGGTGGTCTCGGCGCCCGCAAGGCCCACGTCCTGCGCACCGTGATGATCGCCGCTCCGGCCTCGCTCACCGTCGAGCTGCTGCTGTGGCCCTTCCTCGGCGCCTCCTTCGCTCCGGCGACCCTCGTGTGGGGCGCCGCCTCCGGTGTCGCGTCGGCCGCCGCGTTCGCCCTGCTCTACCGCACCCTCGCGATCGGCCCGATGAACGTGCTGTCCCCGGTGACCGCGCTGGTCTCGGCGATGCTGCCGGTCGGTGTCGGACTGCTGCAGGGCGAGCACCTGGGCCTGTCCGGGCTGATCGGCCTGCCGCTGGCGCTCGCGGCGGTGGTGCTGGTCAGCGCCGGACACGGGGCTGGCAGCGCGCGCCCGTCGCGTACCGCGCTGCTGATGGCCTTCGGTGCCGGCGCCGCCATCGCCCTGCAACTGATCTTCCTGCACCAGGCCCCTTCCGACAGTGGAGTGGGCCCGCTGATCGTCGGCCGCGCCGTGTCCTCCGCGGTCACTCTGGCCGCGGCTGGGCTGATGTTCCGGCGGCTGGGCCCGGAGAAACCGGCCTACGCCATGTCGGCGACGGCCGGGGTGCTGGACTCGGTGGCCAACCTGCTGTTCCTGCTCGCCGCCCGCAGCGGCGACCTGGCCGTCGTCGCCGTGATCACCGCCCTGTACCCGGCCGGCACCGTCCTGCTGGCCCGCAGCGTCCTGGCCGAGCGCATCCACCGCGGCCAGCTGATCGGCCTGGGCACCGCCGCCGTCGCCGTCAGCCTCCTCGCTCTCACCTGACCCCACGCTCCTCCCGGAAGGACCCGCGTATGTTCATCCAGCCCTGGGATGCCGCCCTGGACGACGCCGAGTGGCAGACCTGGATCGCTGACGGCCACGACTTCGGCCTCCTCAGCGTCAACGGCCTGCTCGGACACGCGCCGATCGTCGTGCCCACTCACTTCACCGTCGACGGCCGCGCCCTGCTGGTCCACCTCGCCCGACCCAACCCCGTCTGGAAGACGATCGACGTCGATCCGAACGTCACCTTCACCGTCACCAGCGACTACGCCTTCATCCCCGGCCCCTGGCGCGCCAAGCCCGGCATCCCGCCCACCGACGGCGTCCCCACCAGCTACTACGCGGCCGTCCAGTTCACCTGCCAGGCCACCATCGTCGACGACCCGGCAGCCAAGGCTGAGCTGCTGCGCCGGCAGATGGCGCACTTCCAGCCCGAGGGCGACCACGCCCCCATCGACCCCGACCAGCCGCCCTACGGACGGATGCTGCCCGGCATCCGCGGCCTGCGCCTGGACGTCACCGAGGTCCGCGCGAAGTTCAAGTACGACGACCACAAACCCGTCGAGCAGCGCACCGACACCGCTCGCCGGCTCACCGAACGCGGCCAGGCCCTGGACGCGCCCACCGCAGCCCAGCAGCTGCGCCGCCTGGACCGCATCGGCCCCTGGAAAGCCTGACCCCGCCCCGTACTCCCGGAAACGGACTCCCTCGATGACCACCCTCCGTATCAGCCCCACCGTCGCGGACGCCTTCCCCGACACCCTCATCGCCGTCGTCACCGCCACCGGCCTGCGCGGCCACGAACCCTGGCCCGCCACCACGACCGCCCTGGAGCACCTGGAACGGCAGCTCGCGGACAACACCTGGGCCCCCGCCGACGAGGCCGACCCGCGCATCGAGGCATGGCACACCGCCTACCGCTCCTTCGGCACCAACCCCCGCCGCATCCGCCCCAGCGTCGACGCCCTGGGCCGCCGCATGGCCAAGAAGGGCACCCTGCCCCGCATCAACCCGGCCGTCGACTCCTACAACACGGTCTCCGTGCGCCACGGGCTGCCCGCCGGCGCCTTCGACCTCGACCACGTCACCGGCGACGTCGAGATCCGGCACGCCGACGGCACCGAGACCTTCACCCCGCTCGGCGAACCCGACACCGTCGAGCACCCCAAGCCCGGCGAGATCATCTACACCGACACCACCGACGTCCTGACCCGCCACTGGAACCACCGCGACGCCCACCGCACCCGCGTCACCGAAAACTCCACCCACGTCGCCTTCGTCCTCGAAACCCTGGCGGCCGAACGCGACGGCCACCTCCTCAAGACCGCCGCCGGCGAACTGCGGGACCTGCTCACCCCGCACGCCGCCGGGAGCACCATCCACTACCTGAGCCCCGAACACTCGCACGTCGGCATCTGAACCACACTCCCGCGTCCCCGGCCTGAACCCGGCGGGACGCGAACTGACCAGTGCCCGGCCGGGCTGGCGCCGCTCACTCCTGGCCGCCGCCGTCGTCATCCTCGTCCAGCTCGGCCGAGTCCGGGTCGCGCAGCGGGCGCAGGGCGCCGGCAGCCGGGACGCTGGCGGTGAAGCTGTAGCGGCCGAGCAGGTTCAGGTTCTTGTGCTTGAGCGGGGACAGGCGTGCGATGTCCTCGTCGCGGATCTCGTGGCCCTCGGTGCGGAGCTGGGCGACGGCGGCGTCGATGTACTTGGTGGTCCATAGCACGATGGCGTTGAGGACCAGGCCGAGCGCGCCGAGCTGGTCCTCCATGCCATCGCGGTACGCCTGGTGGATGGTGCCGCGCTTTCCGTGGCACACGTCGCGGGCGAGTTTGTGGCGGGACTCCTGCACGGTGAGCTGCCGGTTCATCTGACGGCGGTAGGTGTCGTCCACCGGGTCGACCACGCGCAGCAGGTGCTCGGTCTTGGCGATCCGCCCGTACTCGGCGAACGCCGCCCCGAGCGGGGTCGGGCGGCCGTCGCGGCCGAACATCCGCAGCAGGTCGTAGGCGCGGACCTGGTTGGTGACCAGGGAACCGGCGACCTTCAGCATGTCCGGCCAGTGCGTGATCACCTTGTTCAGATTGACCCGGTTGCGGGCCAGGTCCTCCACCGCACCGTACGTGCCCGTCTCGACGCCGGGCATCGTGGCCCGCCAGAACCGCTGGTCGTCCAGGTCGCGGAACCGGGGGCTGAAGTTGTAGCCGAGGATCTTGAACAGGCCGAACACCATGTCTGAGTACGAGGCGTTGTCGGTCGCCACCATCTCCGGCTTCACGCCGCCGTCCAGGTTCAGCAGGGCGTCCAGGATGTGCAGGGAGTCGCGCGGGGTGCCGGGGACGACCATCTGCCCGATGCCCGCGACCTGGTCGTTGACGGCGTTGAGCCAGGTGATGCCGCGCTTGAACCCGAAGTACTTCGGCGACGGGGCGGCGTTGATGGTGCGCACCGGCACCTGGAAGCGCAGCCCGTCCACGGAGGCGAGCAGTCCGTCACCCCAGAACTGCACGATCGGGATGTCGGCCTGGGCGGCGATGAGAGCGGCGTTCGCCGTGGCGATGGTGTCGGCGCGCAGGTAGTACTGGTCGACGTGCACGAGGCGGGCCCGGGTCAGGGCCTCGTAGCCGGGGTTCACCACCGGAGCCAGGCCGATGTTGCACGCCTCCGAGACGAGCAGCGCGACCATGGAGGTGGGCAGGTCCTTCATCCGGGTCGTGCCGTCGCCGAGGTGCACGAAGGCGTCGAGGAACCCGGTCCAGGCGTTCACCTCGAACAGCAGGTCCGGCAGGTCGATCTTCGGGAGCATCTTCTCGACCCGTTTGCGCAGCCAGGTCAGGGACTTGGGCTCGCCGAGCGCGCCGAGCTTGTCGACGTTCAGCTTCACCCGTCCGTCGTCCTGGACCTCGATGGACACCTTCGCCGCCGGCCCGGCCTCCGTGAGGCGTTCGGCAAGTTGCTTCCATCCGGCGTCCAGGCCGCGCACCAGCTCCGCCAAGTGCTCGGTGACGGGCATGTCCAGGCTCAGTGCCGCCAGGACGTCCTCCTCGACCGCCTCCCAGTCTGGGCCCTCCAGGAGGCGGGCGCGCGGGTTGGACCAGCGGTGCGAGGGCGAGGCGAACACGTCGCGGTTGTTCAGGGCCCGGTGCAGCTGCTCCAGCACGCACACCACGTACGCGTCCCGGTCCACCGCCCCCTGCGGCAGATCAGGGTTTGCGTACACCGCCTTGCGCCACGCCGGCGGCACCAGCTTATCGTCCACCTCGCGCGGCAGCAGTGGCTTCACTCCCACCTTCCGCCGCGCCAGTCCCGGAAGACCCCGCACCCCGGCCAGGACCCGCTTCCCGGCACTCGCCGCATCCAGGGCCTTCGACTCGCCCAGCAACGCGAGGAACGGACGGACCGTGGCGTACCGGTTCGTGAGCGCGGCCCGCATGGCGACCTCGGCCGAGTTCTCGTCCTCGGGCACCAGCGAGACCACGGTGGCCGCCGCGGTCATCACGGCGGCGCGCGGGGCGACTTCCTCCACGGCTGCCCAGAGCGCGGCCACGTCCAGGTCCGTTGCCTGCTCCTCGACCAGCTCCAGTTCCTCGAACAGCACCTTCGCCGCCCGCGCGAGCACCCGTGACGCCTTCTCCAACTGCGGCAGCGTGGACAGCCGCTCCTTCTCCGTCTTGCGCTTCGCCGTGTTCAGCAGCCGGGTGGCCATGAGGACCTGGAACAGGTCCAGGGCCTCGTCGATCGCCTTCGCCTCCAGGTGCCGCATCACCGCGGTGAGCATCGCCGTGCGCTTGGGCTCCGCCGCCCGCTCCAGCAGCGGCGCCTTCGAGCCCAGCGCGTACCGGGCCAGCGCCGCCATCCGGTTCGGCGGGATCTGCGACAACCTCAGCCGCCCCAGCCGGTATGCGCCGATCTCGTCCACCCGCTCCAGCGCGCGGGCGAACGCCGTGCCCGTCGTCCGCGTCGGTGGCCGGCGCAGCCGCTCCAGCTCCGAGAACCGTGAGCCCTCCGGCGTCTTCAGCGTCGCCACCAGGTCCCCGGGCAGCGCCGGGTCCGCGCGGCGGGCGGCGCCCGCGACCGTGGCGTGCAGGCGCTTCTCCGCGACCTGCCGCGCCTCCGACACCTGCCGGGCCAGCACCGACACCCCGGGCAGCAGGACCCGGTGACGGCGCAGCCAGCCCACCGCGTGGTCGAACAGCGCCTTCGGACCCTCGGCGTGCGTCCACGCCCGCCCGTGCAGGAACGTACGGAACCGCCGGCCCCACTCGGAGTCCTCGTAGGGGTGGTAGCCGTAGGCGTCCCGGATCTCCCACGCGTGGTCGTACAGCGTCTGGCGCCGCTCCGTGTACCGCTTGACCACGGACGGGTCCTCGATGCCGAGCTGCACGGCCAGGTGCTCGACTACCGGCCAAGGCGCCGCGAGCGGGTCCTCCAGGAACAGCCCGACGTACCGCACCGTGCACATCTGGAGCGCGAACCCGAGCCGATGATGCTCCGTCCGCCGCAAGGCGATCCGGTCCCGGTCCACGTCGTCCAGGAAGAAGAACCGCTCCAGCTCGGGCCTCGTCGGCTCCTCGGCGAACGTCCCGTACGCCTCGGCCTGCTCATCGCTCAGAAATTCCACCGGCACGAGCCGGACCGTAGCCAGCCCCGGACCGGGCCCGGAGGCGTTTCACCGAACCCCAGCGGCGAAGTGGATCACTGTGCTAGACGTCCATGATCGTTCTCACCGATAACCGCTGTACCGATGTTCCCCGAGGCCGGAGAAGGCCGCGATCCCCCAGTCGGCATTCCTGGTCCCCTCCCGGCCGAAGACCGCAGCCTTGGCCAGCGAGGAACGGACATCGGCGAAGGCGGCGGCAACACCGGGGTCCTCGACGCCCAGTCCCAGGGCGAGAGCGATCCGGTCTGCCTCCCACGCGATTTCGGCGGACCGGCGGGCCAGGTACTCGCGGGCGGGACGGGTGGTGAACGCGAAGGCGTAGGCAGTCAACGGGGCTCGGTCGGGTCCGTGATGGCTCTCGATGACGTCCCGCACCACGTTGACAGCCTTGGTCGCGCCCGAGATGCCGTCCTCCGCCGGACCGGACGAATTCTTCACCGGGGGCGGTATCAGTCGCTGGGCAGTCTGTAATGCATCGCGGGCCCGGTCGAGGTGGAAGCTGAGATCGCTCGCATGCGAGGTGTCGTCGACAATGCTGAGCCCTGCCGACAGCGTTGCGAGGAATCGGTCGAGCCGGCGGCTCACGGCTGCCCGGTCCTCCGCGACGACCTGTTCGGCCGCAGCCCGCAAATGCGCGCCAGCTGTATCGAAGAGCTGTTCTAAAGTGACCACTACCGCTCCCGGACTGCCGAGAGTGCGTCCCGCGCAACAGACGCGTGTCTGGCTGCCTTGCTCAGCTGGCTCTGCACGTCCGCGCTGCTGTCTCCTGTCGAGGCGAGACGGGCAAGAGCCTCTTGGGTCCGACCGAGCAGGCTGACGTAGGGAGTAAGGCCAGCTGTTCCGGGCTCGATCTCTGCCAGGTCGAGGGGAGCGCCCGTCTTCGGCACGGGCAACAGGTCCCGAGCCGTGACGCATTCCTGCGCAGCGATGAGCGCCTGCAGTTCGTCGCTTGCCTCGTCCCAAGCGATGGCGTCCGCCAGACGTCCCGCAAGGTCCAGCGCATCCCATGCGCCGCCCAGCACCGTGGATACGTCCGAATCCGCCAGCGCGTCGCTCACGTTGTTCAGCTCTGTGGTCATGGGCTCGGTCCCCCTTCGTGAGATGCGTGTGGGGCGATCGTTGCATCGGCCCTTCTCGAACTCATAACGCGCTGTGGGCGGAGAAGTCCCTGTGGACAACGCCCCGTGGCCGGGGGGATCGCCTGGCGCCTACGACGCGGGATTTCTCGGCGTCGGTGCATGCCCGGTAGTTCCGCCGCCGCGCTGTCGAGTGCTGCGTGCAGCTACGGGCCTCGGCGAAGGCGATCGCCTGGCTATTGCGACGTCCCGTGCGGCGGGCGGCTTCGTGGGTGGCGACGGACAGATGGCGATCTGGCTCAACCACCGCGCGGCCGCGCTCGCCCTGGTCCTTGAGCACGGCCAGCACGACGGCTTCGGCGACTGAGCTACGCCCGGCAGGCTACGAACCCGCCGGGCACCAGCCGCCTTCCTACTGAGCCTTCTAGGCCTCCTTGCGACGCTCGGCCGCGCACTTCGGGCAGAGCTCGCAGCGCTTCGAACCGCCCATGAACGGGTGGGCGTGCTCGCGCTTGCACTCCTCACATCGCACGTACGTCATCCTCCCTCACCCCTTGGCCCGCTCTCGACCGGGCAAGGACAGGATGATCCGCAGAATTCGTGTCCAGGGTTGTCGGCGCGGCGCGCCATGATGGGCGTGTGGACTACAGCCTTGTGATCGCCGCCGCCCAGGCCGCAGGCCCCTGCCCGCTTGGCGAGGAAGCCGCCTGGGGCCGCCGCGTGCACACCCTCACCGTCGACCTGCACATGATCGCCAAGCAGGCCGCGCAGGACGTCGACCGCCTGGAGAGCGCCAAGACGTTCGTCGCCTTCCTGGAGAAGGTCGAGATCGAGGAGTCCAGCCGGCGCGGCCTGCTCACGCTGCGGCCGCCGTCCGGCGACGCCGAGAGCATCCGTACGGAGCAGGAGGAGACCGACCGCGGCCGCCAGATGATCGACCGGGCCCGCTCCCTCATCGGCCGGTGGGTGCTCATCTACCGGTACAACGAGGAGAAGGCCGGCAACCGGCAGCACAACGTGCGCATGCTCGCGCACCTCGTCGACCTGGGCGACGGCGCGATCTCCGTGAACGTGGCGAAGAAGGTCCTCCTCGACGACGCCGGCGGTGTCGTGGCGCGCGCTCAGGGGGCGTGGGAGAGCGCAGGCCTCCCGGGCGCCGGCACGGTGACGGTCACGCAACTGGAGAAGGCGCGCGCAGAGCTGCAGGGCTGAGCCGCACCGGCAGCGCGGCCGACGGACCGGTGTCGCAGCCCGGCGAACCTTCGAACCCCTGATAGAACAGAGGTTCGAAAGAAAGCGCCATGGCCACACCTGCACCAGCCCAGCGCAAGGCCTCTGCCGTCCTGGACTGCCCGCCCGCGCACGTCGGACGGTGTGCGCGCTGCCACCAGCCGTGCCACCACTACGGCTTCGGCGGGAACCCCCTGTGTACCACCTGCCGGGAGACCGCCGAGTCGGCCCGACAGAAGAAGCCGATCCGGTAACGACGGGCGGATCGTGCTCTAGATGATCAATTCCAAGGGATGCCTGCGGAGGGTGTGGGGTGGGCGGCGGCCGAATCCACTGCGAGACGGTCAGGCGGCGGGCTGCCGGCCCTGGTTGTCGGGGTGGCAGCGGGCGGTCAGGCGTCAGGGTCGACTTCGGGGTGCGTGAACCGCACGGGCTTGCCCAGCGACCGGGCGTAGGCGATTTCGGCTCGGGTGCTGTCTCCGATGTAGTCGCCGACTACGAGCACCTCATCAGCGAGCCGGATCTTCGCCCGGTGCAGATCGTCGAGTCGAACCTTCAGCGCCTCGGCCTCGACAGGATCGGACCAAAGTTCGTGCGGCGACTTCATGTCACAGCCCGGTTTGACGACAATCTTTCCGGCTTTGGTCTCCCGCAGATCGGCCTCGTTCATCTCGGTCATGAAGCGGGTGGAGCCGCAGATCACGACGATACGCGGGAGGCTCAACAGCTTCTTCGCGTCGGCGAGCTTCTCCGCGGGGGTGAGCAGTTGCGGGTATGACACTGGTTCCTCCTGGTGGTGTGGTCCAAGGGGTGCCTGCGGAGACGAGAACGAGGGTGTCCAAGATCGTTTTGTGACGAACGACGTGGACACCCTCGCGACAGCACTCTATGCGACGACCGACGACATGCTGAAGGAGCATCCCGACCTGGCGCCGTGGCGCCCGCCGGTCGGCATTACGCCCCGCCTGAGCGATGCCGAACTGGTCACCCTCGCCACGATGCAGGCCATACTCGGCTACACCTCCGAGGCCAAATGGCTCCGCCATGCCCGTGCCCACCTGCGCCACCTCTTCCCCTACCTGCCCCAGCAGCCCGGCTACAACAAGCGGCTGCGCAAGGCCGCCGGTCTGATGCGAAGCGTCAACCGGATCCTGGCCACCACCACCTCGGTGTGGAGCGACGACGTATGGGTCGTGGACTCCACCCCGGTGGAATGCGGCCGCTCCCGCGAGACCGTCAAAACACTCCGACCTGGCAGGTTGGGCCGAATACGGCTACTGCGCCAGCCACAGCCGCTTCTTCTGGGGCCTGCGCCTGCACCTGGTCTGCACCCTTCAGGGCCTGCCCATCGCCTTCGCCCTGACCGGGGCCAAGGCCGACGAACGCGAGACCCTCCTTGACCTCCTGGCAGCCGAATGTGAGCTTCTGCGAGAGCGCCCCCGACAGACGATCATCGGCGACAAGAACTACTTCGGCCGTGGTTTCGAACGCGAACTGTCCGAGCATGGAGTCCAGTTGCTGCGGCCTGCCCGTAAAGGTGAACGGAACGGCCTGGCGCAGCCCTGTTCAAGCCGTTGCGACAGGTCGTCGAATCGATCAACGAGACCTTCAAGGGACAGCTTGACCTCGAACGGCACCGAGGGCGCACACCCGGAGGCGTCATAGCCCGCGTCATGCAACGCATCCTCGCGCTGACCGCCGCGATCTGGCACAACGACGCCACCGGACAAACCGTCCTACGCTCACTGATCGCCTATGATCACTGACCCCTTGGAATAGATCATCTAGTGCTCCGACCGCATCAGTGGGCCGGCTTCAGGCAGGTGGAAGTGGCCCTGCGACGGTGACCGTGCCGGTCCACCAGCCCGGTTGATCGGGTGCGTGCCAGAGGACGTCGAGCCGACGGTGGGTGAGTTCCTCCGCCTTCTGAACCAGGGCCGCCTGCGTGATGTCCGGCTCGGACGAGGGCGGAGGACCGGCGAGCGCGCCGTCGGCGATGCCGGCCGGCCCGGTGAAGTGGACGGCGTACCTCCATCCGTCCGGGGTCCGGTACAGGACGAGGCTGGCCGGCGTCCCGAGGGTGCGCCAGTACGGCCGCCGTTTGCTCGCCATGCCGGCAAGGTACTGCGGACTCACCGCCCATGCGGCGCGTCCGGCGTCACCGGGGACGTACGCGCCCCCGACCGTCCGGATAAACGGATGGTCGGGGGCGAGCGTGACGCGGCAGGATGCTCCGCATGACATTGCCCACCCCCGAGCTGCACACCGCCCGCCTGCGACTGCGGCCGTTCACCGACGCCGACGCGGCGCCGCTCTACGCGCTGCACAGCAGCGCCCACGTGCTGCGTTACTGGGACTCCCCGCCGTGGACCGAACCGGCCCCCGCCCAGCGCTTCATCGCGACCTGCCGGACGATCGAGGAGGAAGGCACGGGAGCGCGGGTGGCCGTCGACCGCGTCTCCGACGGCGCGTTCATCGGCTGGTGCGGCCTGACCAGCTGGAACCTGGACTTCCGCAGCGCGTCCCTGGGCTACGTCTTCGACGCCGCCGCGTGGGGCCATGGCTACGCCACGGAGACCGCGCACGCCGTCCTGCGGTGGGCGTTCGACACCCTGGACCTGAACCGCGTCCAGGCCGAGACCGACACCCGCAACGTGGCGTCCGCCCGGGTCCTGGAGAAGCTCGGCTTCGTCCGCGAAGGCACCCTCCGCGAGGACTGCGTCGTCAACGGCGACGTCTCCGACTCCTGGGTCTTCGGCCTCCTCCGCCGCGAGTGGCACCCGACGGCCACGCCGACGGCCGGCCGCTAGGACCGAGCCTGCCCGCCTTTCGGTCCGCACCCCCACCGAGGTCACCGTGGGCCGCTCCTGCGAGCTCAACGTCTTCGCTTGCCCCACCGATCCCGACCATCCGCACCGCTGGAGCATCCAGTAGCTCGTAGGGTCCGCCTGGAACGGCATCATTCTCATCGGCGTGCGCGGGTGCTGTCGCTTCTCGTGAACATCGAACACGCCGCGGCCCGGGTGCCTCCCGAAGCCCTGAACAACTGCTGTCGAAACCGGTGAACAAAGCCAGAAGGCCGCCGCCGAAGAGGAGAAGGCCCGGCAAAAGGGGGCGACTCGGAGGGACAAGACGGGCGGGACGCCGGAGACGACCCGGCACGGGAAGCACGGCGACGCATCCGGCACCGTCGCAAGCTCCGGCTGAAGGCTGCCCTGCTCGGACGCTCGAGGGGCGGGCAGACCAGCAAGGTCCACCTCGCCGCCGACCGCCAGTGCCGCCCGCTGGCGTTCGTCCTGACCGCGGGACAGGCCGCCGACAGCACGCAGTTCATCCCCGTGCTCAAGAAGGTTCGGGTCTGCGGGCCTGTCGGCCGCCCCCGCACCCGCCCGGACGCGGTTGCCGGGGACAAGGCCTACTCATCCCGAGGAAATCGGGCCTACCTGCGGAAACGCCACATCAAGGCAGTCATCCCGGAAAAGAAGGACCAGGCCGCCAACCGGAAGAAGAAGGGCTTCAGGGGCGGCCGGCCCGTCAGCCACGACGCAGACCTCTACAAGGAGCGGAACACCGTCGAGCGCCTGATCAACAAGCTCAAGGCCTGGCAAGGCATCGCCACTCGATACGACAAGACCCCGGACAGCTACCTCGCCGGCCTCAACCTGCGCGCCTCGATGATCTGGATCAAAGACCTCACCCGGACCACCCATTGATCACAACCCGATACGCGCCCTAGCTGTATAGGCTCGACACCAATGCGGCTGAGACCGCGAGCGACCTCTGTAGGGGATCCCGAGGTCGACACTGCTGCCCGCTTTGGGTTTCCGGCCCGTACCTCCCGGTCGGTCGGACCGAGTGAGAGGACAAAGATCTACTGTGAAGGCGTGCGGAGTGTCCAGGGCCGAGCAGGAAGTCGCCCTGCTGGAGTTGCCCGAACCGTCATCTCCCGGGCCCGGTCAGATCCTGGTGGCGGTTGAGGCGGCCGGGGTCGGCCCGTGGGACCAACTGCTAAACGGCGCTGGCTGGGACGTGGGGCTGCGCCCCCCGGCGGCGCTGGGAGTGGAGGGCGCGGGCAAGGTGCTGGCCGTCGGCGCGGGTGTCACCGGGTTTGCCGTAGGCGACCGGGTGCTCGCACACGAGGCCCCGCTGCCCGGGGGAAGCGGCTTCTGGGCCGAACGCGTTCTGATCAACGCGGATCACGCGGCAGCCTGCCCGCCCGGGCTGGACGCCGTGTACGCGGCGGCACTGCCGGTCAACGGACTTACCGCGTTGCAGGCCCTGGAGAAGCTGGACCTCAGCCGAGGAGAGCGGCTCCTGATCACCAACGGAGGCGGGGCCACCGGAGCCCTGGCCATCCAGCTTGCCGCGGCCAAGGGCATCGAGGTGACCGCGACCGCGTCTGCTGCCGCCGCAGAGCGCCTGCTCGGTCTGGGAGCGATGGAGGTCGTCGACTACCACGACCCGAACTGGTCGGCCAAGGTACGCGGCGGGTTCGACGCCGCCCTCATCATCGCCACCAGCACGGCGGACGCCGCCCTGCCTTTGGTGCGGGACGGCGGCCGACTGTGCTCTCTGACCTCGGACGCGCCTCCGGAGGAACGAGGCATCACGAGTTGGGACCTCTACGTCGAGCCCAACGCCGCGCAGCTTGTCCAGCTGGCGGAGCAGGCCGCCGCGGGAACCTTGAAACTCGCACCGGAACCCCTGCCGCTGAGCGAGGGACCGGCTGCGTTCGCCCGGGTGGTTACCGGACGGGCCGGCGGTAAGAAGATCGTGCTCACCCGAGCATGACCCGACCGGGTACCGCCCGATCCCGATGCTGGGCCACGGTGCCCGACAGGCGTGATCGAGAAGTCGTCTGGCTGAGATAGGAAGGTTCACCAGGCCGCAGCCGGTGGAGCGGGTTGCCAGGCCGGTCGGGCATGGTGGCGTCGTGACGACGAGTTCAAAGCGGCAGGCTGATCCCCCGCGGGCGCCGACAACTCCAGGGTCTGGATAACAGCAAGAAGCGTCAAGGGCCTCCGCGGGGCCATGGGCCCCGTGCCGGGAGGCCGGAGGAGCGCGAAGACCGTACCGGACCGGGACGTTGCGATTCGGTTCGACACGGACCGAGACGAAAGCAGCAGCCGAACGGGGGACATGTTTCCTGCAAGGCTTCTTGCTGTTATTCAGAATGCGGGCACTGGGTCCGTACGCTGTTGCGCATGCCGACCACCCGCACGCGCCCCGCCGACGCCAACGCCGCCATCAACGGCTTCCTCGGCAAGCTCGCCGACCGCGGGTACGGGTACGAAACGCAGCGCCTGCGCGGCCACCTCCTCAGTGAGTACCTGGAGCACGCCCTGGGCGTGGCGAGGGTGGGTGCCCTCACTACCGACGAGCTCATGGACCTCGTACACGCGGACGCGTGGCTCGCGGCCGCAGCCGCTGGCGAAACCCGCCGCCGCAACACCCTCCTTGGCCCCGACGCGGCCGCCGCCTACAACTCCCAGCGCGCCCGCATCCAGACCTGGAACGCCTTCGCCGAACACCTCGGCCTCCCCCTGCGCCTGGAGCTGCCCCCGGCCAGACACGGCGACTGGCTCGAGCCCGAGGAAGCCCACACACTGCTGCGCACCCTCGCGGTCAAACGCCCCGTCGGCGCCAACGCCGCCACCTCCCTGCGCACCGCAGCGGTGGCCGCGCTCGTCGCCGCCACCGGCCGATCCGTGCCCGACCTCCACGGCCTGGACGTCACCGACGTCGACTTGGAGCACCGGCCCTTCCCCCAGATCGAGCTCGACAGGGGGCGCCACCCGCTCAACAAGGAGACCGCCGACATCCTGCACCGCTGGCTCGACGTCCGCGCCGGCATCACCGAGCAGCTCGAAGGCAGCGACCCCGGATACCTGTGGATCCCGACGAAGCCCGGCCGTGCCCGCGGCGGCGAGGAACCTCCGAAGCCCGGACTGACCCGGGCCGCGGTACGCACCCTGCACGCCGCGCACCGCACCCTCGTCATGCAGGTCTTCGGCGCCCCGCTGCGCCCCGGCGCGCTGCTACTGTCCCGGCCATGATGGGGTCCCCTACTGGTGAGCTCGCGTATTCAACTGTCGCCAGTTCCTCGTGGAACCCACCTCGCTGGTGACCGTACGTGGTCGCTAGCGTCCAGCTAGCCACGGGCCTCAAGCCCTGCGAATGGCGGGTCGCTGATCCCGGCAGGGAGGCCGAACAGCGCGGCTTCCGGGCCGACGCCGGTCGCGTCCCGCGAAGTGGTGTAGCGAGGCGATCAAGCCGACGATCTACGGCTCGCTGACCAGCGTGCTGGTGAAGGCGAGTCAGCTGAGGTGATCGCTGCTGCACCACTCGGCGGGACACCACCGTCGCTGCGGTGAGCGCGGGCGGCGTCTACGGCCCAGGCATACCCCGAGGTCGTCGAGCGGGCTCACGCCGACTTTGCCGCCCTTCAGGCCCAGAAGGTTCCTCACCCCTGCCCGGCCGAAGTGCTCCAGCCCGCGAGCGAGGAGCGTTGAGCAGGGGGGTACCGGCTACGGCTTGTAAACGTGCGGGGTCGTGGTGCTCACAGCGGCGAAGCCGAGCCGCTGCAGGATCGGGCGGCTCTGGTCGGAGGCGTCCACCTGCAGGTAGCGGTAGCCGTGCTCGGCGGCGATCTTGGCGCGGTGCGCGACCAGCGCCCGGTAGATCCCGCGGCCGCGCCAGGCGGGTACGGTGCCGCCGCCCCAGAGGCTGGCGAACTCGGTGCCCGGGTGTAGTTCCATCCGCGCCCCGCAGACCGGCACGTCGCCGGCCATCGCGACGACCATGCTGGCCGTCCCCGGGCTCTCGGCCAGCATGTCGAGCAGGCGCGGCCGCAGCCAGTCCGCAGCCGTCTCGAACGCCCCCTCGTGCGCGGCCAGCATGAGCTCCACGTCGGCCGGGGTGGTCACCGGGTGCAGCCGGACACCCTCGGGCAGTCCGCCGCCGTCGGGCAGGTCGGCGATCCGGGCGATCATCAGGGCCTCATCGGGCTCAGCCTCGAACCCGGCCGCCAGCAGCAGCTCGCCGAGATCCTCCGGCTGGTCGTGCGAGTAGAGCTTCCACTCGAACTCACGGCCCAGCTCGGTGAAGTACCGCACCTGCTCGGCGATCGCCGGCCGCGCCGTGGCCTGGTCCAGGCCGGACCAGACGACCGCGCTCCAGCCGCCCTCAACGCCGACCTGCCGCACCACCTTGCCGACCCGCTCGACTCGGGCGCCGGGCGCGTCGGCGAGGGTATCCCGCCGCATCTGACGGTCGAACAGGGCGAGTACTTCAGAAGTATCCATCCGCGCATTTCAGCACGTGCGAGAGGGCTCACCAAGCGGATTTGCGCCCACCTGGTCTTTGGAGGACTTCACGGTGGGGGAGTCCGCCGAGTGAGTGTGGTCTTTCTGGCCAGATAACCCGCCAACGCAAGGAACGCGCCCGCATCCGCAGCGAGAAGGGCATCCGCTGGGGCGGACGCCCCCTCAACGCCGCAGCCTGACCGACCGCGAACCGTAGCCCCGGAGTGCCGAAAGGGACAAGTTCACGAGAAGGACAGCGACAGAAGGACGACTCAGGAGGCGGACGGCTTGATTTCCCCCGCAAAGACGATGACCTGGTCGATGAGGCTCCGCCGCAGATGGACGACGTCCGTTCCCGCCAGGCGGGGGCCTCCATCCGGCGTGGTGAAGACCCACTGGTACCGGGCCCACTCGTCAGGCATGTCCACCGCTGAGCAGCGCACCATCGTGCCGGTCCCCGCTGGGTGGCGCCGGATGTCCAGCACGAACCGCTCGACCGCCGCGATTCCTTCGCTGCGACCCAACGGCCCCCAGAAGACCACGTCTGAGGTCAGGGCCTGGGAGAGCAGGGCAGTTACATAGCTGTCGTCCGAGGCGTTAAACGCGGAGATGAACGTGTCGATCGCAGAGCGTGCCGTCTCTTCCTGCATGCCCCAGTAATACCAGCCGTTGCGCGTGCGCTCGTCCCGCGAGCCGCCTTCCGATCACGGTGGACCATCCCGGTCACAGCACTAGTAGGGCTTTGTTAGGTACCCCAAGTGATCCTCGTTGGATAGATTGTGATCTTCTTTCAGGTGTGACTCCTGAGGAGATGGAAGAGGTCCGGCCGCGTCTGGAGGCGTTCGCGGCCGAGATGCTGGGCTCGTTGGCGCGTCGGGACCAGCGGGCCAAGGGCGAGATGTACCTGCGCGGGCTGATGCTGGACGGCAAGCGCAAGTCGATGCAGCCGATGGCCGAGCGTCTGGGCGTGGACCACCAGCAGCTTCAGCAGTTCGTCTCTTCCTCCACCTGGGACTACGCCAAGGTCCGGGAACGGCTGGCCCGTTGGGCTGCGGCGCACATCTCACCCGAGGCGTACGCGATCGATGACGTGGGCTTCCCCGGGTGTGAGTAGTTGCGGTACAGAAAGTGCCGCTGAGATCGATCATGGTCGGCTAGCACACCTCCCGGGGGTGCCGCCGGGGTTCTCGGAAAGATCGTCGGGTGGCTGTCGGTGCTGGCTACGGTCCGGATCGTGCCGGTGGAGTTTCTGACTGATGAGCAGGCCGAGGCGTACGGGACGTTCACGGAGGTGCCCACGCGTCCGGAGCTGGAGCGGTTCTTCTTCCTCGATGACGACGACCGTGATCTGATCGCGCTGCGTCGTACGGACGCGCACCGGCTGGGGATGGCGGTGCAGATCTGCACGGTCCGCTACGTCGGCCGGTTTCTGGGTGAGGACCCGCTCGCGGTGCCGTGGGAGGTCGTGGAGTACCTGGCCGGGCAGCTCGGCATCGCGGACGCCTCGTGTGTGAAGCGGTACCCGGAGCGGCGCAGGACACCGTACGAGCACGCGGCGGAGATCCAGGAGCGGTTCAAGTACCGGGACTTCGCCGACCGGAAGTGGGGGCGGGAGTTCCGCGGCTTTCTGTACGGGCGGGCGTGGACGCACGCGGAGGCGCCGGTGGCGTTGTTCAACCACGCGGTGACGTGGCTGCGCAAGAACCGGGTGCTGCTGCCCGGGGTGAGCGTACTGGCCCGGCAGGTGTCTGAGGCCCGCGCGGTGGCCGAGCGGCGCGTGTACGAGGCGGTGGCCCGCGCCGCGCGCCGGGCCGACCCCTCACTCGGGCCGGCGCTGGCCGAACTACTGGTGGTGCCGGAGGGCAAGCGGGTCTCGGAGCTGGAGCGACTGCGGACGCCGCCGACGAAGTCGACAGGCACCGCGATGGTGCGGGCCATGGAGCGGATGGAGGAGATCTCCGCGTTCGCGCTGGGCCGGGTGAACCTGTCGCGGGTACCAGTGAACCGGCTGTCCACGCTGGCCCGGTACGGGCAGCTGAGCAAGGCGCAGACGATCGAGCGGGCGCCCGAGCCGCGGCGGACCGCGCTGCTGACGGCGGTGGTACGTCAGCTGGAGGCGCAGGCGGTCGACGACGCGCTGGATTTGTTCGCGGTGCTGATGGCGAACCGGCTGATCAGCCCAGCGCGGCGGGCCTCGGATCGGGAGCGCCTGGCGATGCTGCCGTGGAGAAGGCGGCCCGCGTCCTGGCGAAGGCGTCGAAGATCCTCACTGAGGAGCTGGACTTGGTCGCCGAGCACGACGCGGACCTGGACGTCGCCGCGCTGTGGGCGGCGGTGGAGGAGGCCGTGCCGCGTACGGCGGTGGCCGGCGCGGTGGCAACCGTCGAGGCCCTGGTGCCCGAGGACGACGGGTCGGCCGAGGCGGCGATGCGCGAGAAGCTGGCCCTGCGCTACAACACCGTGCGCCCTTTCCTGGCCCTGCTGGGCGAGTCTGATGCGCTGGGCGCCGCACCGGCCGGGCGGCGCCTGTTGAAGGCGGTACGCCGCCTGCCCGCGCTCTCGCGCCGGAGGGTCAAGGACCGGCCGCTGCTGCCCCGTGAGGTCGACGCCGACTTGGTGCCCGCCATGTGGAAGCGGCCGGTGTTCTCCAACACCAAGCTGCCCCAGGGCGCGGTCGACCGGGACGCGTACGTGGTGTGCGTGCTGGAGCAGCTGCACCGCGCGCTGAACCGGCGCGACGTGTTCGCCGCCCCGTCGAACCGGTGGGCGGACCCACGCGCCCGGCTGCTGGACGGCCCCCGGTGGGAGGCGATGCGCGCGGACGTGCTGGCAGGCCTGTCCCTGACCGAGAACGCGGGCGAGCACCTGGCCCAGCTCACGCGCGCGCTGGACGCGGCGTGGCGGCAGATGGCCGACCGGCTCGCCGAGGCCGGCGATGACGCGAAGGTGGAGATCGTCGTCCCCGAGGGAGGCGGCCGTGCCCGCCTGTCGGTGGACAAGCTCGGCGCGGTGGGCGAGCCGGAGTCGCTGACCTGGCTGAAGACCACCACGGAGGCGATGCTTCCCCGGATCGACCTGCCGGACCTGCTCTTCGAGGTGCACTCCTGGACTGAGGTTCCCCCGCTGTGCGGGAAGTGCTGATCAGCTGGTCAGAAGGGGTTGGCGGGGTTTCAGGTTCGCTCGTTCGGTCGTTGCCTGGTCGGCG
>NZ_JBICXB010000071.1:0-21273 GCF_043200055.1 Streptomyces sp. NPDC048496
ACCCGGAAGCTAAGCCTTTCAGCGCCGATGGTACTGCAGGGGGGACCCTGTGGGAGAGTAGGACGCCGCCGAACAATTATTCCGGGAAAGCCCCGTGCCCTTGTGGCACGGGGCTTTTCTGCGTTCTGAGCGTCTAGGCTCGAACCATGCGCTACGAACTGGTCATCTTCGACAACGATGGTGTGCTCGTCGACAGTGAGCCGATCTCCAACACCATCCTCTCCGGCTACCTGACCGAGCTCGGTCACCCCACCTCGTACGAGGAATCGCTCCGTGACTACATGGGGTCCGCCGTGCACCGGGTGCACGACCTCGTCGAGGAAAGGACGGGGGAGAAGCTACCCGCGGACTTCGACGAGACGCTCCACTCCCGGATCTTCGCCGCGTTCCAGGAGGAGCTGGAGCCGGTCGAAGGAATCGACGACGTGCTGGGAAAGCTCGTCGCCGACGGCGTGCCGTACTGCGTCGCCTCCTCCGGGAGCCACGAACGGATCCGGGTCGGGCACCGCAAGACCGGGCTCGACCAGTGGTTCGAGGAGGAGTGGATCTTCAGCGCGGAGGACGTCGGGCACGGGAAACCGGCACCCGATCTGTTCCTCCTCGCAGCTGAGCGGATGGGCGTTCCGCCCGAGAGGTGTGTCGTCATCGAGGACAGCCCCCTCGGGGTGGAGGCGGCACGGGCCGCGGGGATGGATGTATACGGGTTCACGTCGATGATGCCCGCCGACCGGCTCGCCGGGGTGACCGGGCACTTCTCCGACATGGCCCAACTGCGGGAACTGCTCGCCTGATCCATCTACCCATGGGTAGGCCAGGGCCCTACGCTGCGGCCATGACGGATGCGCGGCTGCGGCACGGTAGGGCCTCCTTGGCGTTGAGCTTCTTCGTGCAAGGGGTCACCTTTGCCCTGCTCGTGACGCGTATTCCTGCCATTCAGGACCGGTACGGGATATCCGACGGGCTGCTGCCCGTGTTCCTTGCCGCCGTACCGATCCTGGCCGGTGTGGGCAGTGTGGTCACCGAGAAGGTGGTCGCGCGGGTACGGCCCCGGGTCCTACTGAGGTGGGCGCAGCCCGTTGTGCTGCTGGCGCTGCTCGGTGTCGGGGCCGGCAGCGAGCTGTGGCAGGCGGCCGTCGCGCTCGGGGTGTTCGGACTGGCCGTCGGGGCGCTCGACGCCTCCATGAACATGATGGGGGTCAGCCTTCAGCGGGCGTACGGGCGCAGCATCATGCTCGGGTTCCACGCCGTGTACAGCCTGGGCGGGATCGCTGGGGCGTCAATGGCGTGGGCCGGGGCGCACTGGGATCTCACGCTGCTGGTGTCGTACCTTCCCGCGGTCGTCCTGCTGCTTCCTGCCGCGTTCATCGGGAGCCGGTGGTACGTCGAGGGGAAGGCCGAGGGCGACAGGCAGGGGGCAGGGCGACAGGGCGGATCGGTCACGTTCAAGCTGCTGATGCCGCTCTGTCTGGTGATGAGCTTCGCGTACATCGGGGACTCTACGGTCTCCAACTGGAGTGCGAAGTATCTGCAGGACGTGCTGGGGAGTTCCGAGCAGCTGTCGACCGTTCCGTACAACGTCTACATGGTGACGACGCTGCTGGGGCGGGCCGTGGGGGACTTCGGTGTGCGGCGGTTCGGGGCTGTGGCTGTCGTGCGGTTCGGGAGTGTGCTGGCCGCGGCCGGGTTCGCGGTGGTGGCGGTGGCTTCCGGGGCGTGGATCGGGATGCTCGGGTTCACCATGCTGGGGCTCGGGCTCTGTGTGATCGTTCCGCAGACGTTCGCGGCCGCCGGGCGGATGTTCCCGGGGGCGAGCGACACAGCGATCGCCCGGCTGAATGTCTTCAACTATGTGGGGTTCCTGGTGGGGTCGCCTCTGGTGGGTGCGCTCGGGGACGCCTGGAGCTACCGGGGCGCGATGCTCGTCCCGATGGTGCTGGTGCTCGCGACGCTCGTGTACGCCAAGTCGTTCGGTTCGGAGCCTGCCCGATACGGTGGCGGGCATGAGCGGCCGCGCACAGTTGATGTGGGATGACGCAGTAACGGGATACGACTTCGGGGGCAGTCATCCGATGGACCCCGTCAGGCTCGCCCTGACGATGGGGCTGGTGCGGGCGTTCGGTCTCGACAACGCGGTGGATATGGTGGCCGCCAAGCCGGCCGGGGAATCCACGCTGCGGCTCGTGCACCGTGAGGACTACGTGGCGGCCGTGCGCGCGGCCTCCGCGGATCCCAGGGCGGCCGATCAGAACTACGGGCTCGGGACGATGGACGATCCGGCGTTCGTGGGGATGCACGAGGTGTCGGCGCTGATCGCCGGGCAGTCGGTGGCCGCCGCCGAGGCGGTGTGGCGCGGGGACACCGCGCATGCGGTGAACTTCGCGGGCGGGCTGCACCATGCGATGCCGGGCGGTGCAGCGGGGTTCTGCATCTACAACGACGCGGCGCTCGCCATTGCCCGGCTGCTGGAGCTGGGTGCGGAGCGGGTCGCGTACATCGACGTGGACGTCCACCACGGTGACGGGGTGCAGGCCGCGTTCTGGGAGGACCCGCGGGTTCTGACCGTGTCGCTGCACGAACATCCACGGACGCTCTTCCCGCAGACCGGCTGGCCGGAGGAGACCGGTTCCGGCGCGGGGGAGGGGGCCGCGGTGAATGTGGCACTGCCCGCCGGTACGGGGGACGCGGGGTGGCTGCGGGCCTTCCACGCGGTGGTGCCGGAGCTGATCGCGGACTTCCGGCCGCAGGTGCTGGTGACCCAGCACGGGGCCGATACGCACTTCGAGGATCCGCTCGCGCATCTGGCGGTGTCGCTGGACGCGCAGCGGGCGGTCATGGAGTCGTGCCATGAGCTCGCCCACGCGCATACGGAGGGCGGGCGGTGGGTGGCGCTCGGCGGGGGCGGGTATGCGGTCGTCGATGTGGTGCCGAGGTCCTGGACGCATCTGGTGGGGATCGCCGCGCATGCGCCGGTGGACCCCCAGGCGGTGATTCCTGCCTCGTGGCGGGACGAGGTCTATGCCCGGACCCGGCAGCTGGGGCCGGGGCGGATGACCGACGGGCGTACGCCTTCGTGGCAGCCGTGGGAGGCGGGGTACGACCCGGCGGACCGGCTGGATCAGGCGGTGCGGGCGACCAGGCGGGCGGCGTTCCCGTTGCGGGGGCTGCTGGCCTGAGAGCCTGTCGGGTGACCTTCGATCGGAGAGCGGACGCGGCGTGGTGCGTGCGATTCCAAGGCGCCGGGATGGCCTCGTAGCGGAGCTACTAGGGCATTTCGGCAACGCCGGAAGCGTGCGTGCCACGCCGCGTCCGCCCGATCAGAGGTCGCCCGACAGGCTCTGAGGCGGGCGGGAGCGGTCCGGTTCGGCGGTTTCCGTGCGGCGGTGGGGGCGGGGTTACGCCAACTGTGGGGCCCGACCTCTCTTTTGGCCCTCCGTCCGGGTGATTGAGGCAGCATCGGCAGGGTGTTGAGCACCGGAGCGCTGCGCGCGCATCTGCTGGCGGCCCGGCTGGCCGGGCCCGTGGCCACCTCGCGGGAGGTGAGTCTGCGGAGCTATCGGCTGTTCGCGGCCAGGGATCCGCGGGTGATGCTCGGGCTCGACCCCGCATGGGGGTGGGAGGAGCCCGATCTGCTTCGGCTGATGGCCGACAAGTGTGGGGTTTCGAACGATCCCGCTCACGTTGCGGGTCCTGATGTGATCGATCCGGAGCGGACGTTGGCCGGTCTGGATGCGTTTGCCCAGCGGTTGTCGAGCGCGGCGGTCCGGCGGGCGCCGGTGCTGTTCGGGACCGGTCATCCGCACCGGCTGCTCGGGTTCTACGTCGCTCTGGCAGACGCCATGTCGGCGGCGGGGTGCACCGTACTCACCCCCGCGCAGGGCAGATGTATCGACATAACGACCCGGTTCGGCGTACGCACGTACAAGCTCGACTACGTACGGGGAGTCGCCATGGTGCGCGAACCGGGCGTGTGGCCCCACGGTGGTGAGCCGGGCGCACATACCCACTCGCCGCTGCCGGTCCGCGTCGCGCTGGAGGCGGCGGTGGTGGTCCACGGGCGGCTTCCGGAGCTGGTCGTCGGGGACCACGGCTGGGTCTGCGGCGCAGGTCAGTTGGGCATTGAGGCAATCGGTCTGGCGGATACGGACGATCCCGCGCTGTTCGTCGGGGAGGCCGAGGGGCGGGTCTCGGTCGCCGTTCCGCTCGACGACGCCGTGCCGTCCGCTTACTACCGGCCGCTTACTCGCTATGTGCTCAATCGGGCGTGTCTGTCACATTAGGCGGCCGATGGTCCCTCCTCTTCCCCACTCGCATCACCCGCCCCTAATCTGGGGAGTGAGCGCACAACGACGAAGAGTCACCGGAGGGGAAGCCGGTGCGCGTCTCGTGCGGAAGGTACAGGTGGGTCATGGCTGGTGCTGGCAGCGAGAGGCCTCTCAACGAGGTCAAGTTCCTGACCGTGGCGGAAGTCGCCTCGGTCATGCGCGTGTCGAAGATGACCGTGTACCGCTTGGTGCACAGTGGTCATCTGCCGGCGATCCGGGTGGGCAGGTCCTTCCGGGTCCCGGAGCAAGCGGTTCACGAGTATCTCCGCGAGTCCTTTGTGGGGGTGGAGTCCGCCTGACGGTCACCTCGGATTACGTCCCTCACCCGGTGGCGGGTAGGCTAGGCCGACGTAGGTCGTGTGGGCCCAGACGCCCCGCACCAGTGAAGAGAAGTGAGCGAGGGTAGTCGTGGGCTCTGTTATCAAGAAGCGGCGCAAGCGGATGGCCAAGAAGAAGCACCGCAAGCTGCTCAAGCGCACGCGCGTTCAGCGTCGCAACAAGAAGTAAGCGAACGCAGTTCGTGAATCCGCAGCCCTCCCGCCGATACGGCGGGAGGGCTGCGGTGCGTTTGCGGGAGGGGCTTCTGCGGGCGCGGGTGGCCCGTGTGACGCACATTTGGGCCAAAGACTCGGCGGAAGGCCGCCGCGCAGTCATCCCAGGGCAACATCCACCCGCTACGGTGACGGCCAGGGGAAACCTCTTCGACGGAAGGCGCTGATCTTGGGGAAGGTCGTGCTCGTCACGGGAGCGGCCCGGCAACTGGGCAGCCGATTCGTGCGGCGCATCCAGCGTGATCCGGACGTGGACCGGGTGATCGCCGTCGACGCGGTCGCGCCGGCAAACCAGTTGGGTGACGCCGACTTCGTACGTGTGGACATCCGCCGGCCCGCGATCGCCAGAGTCCTGGCCGCGCACGCCGTCGACACGGTCGTGCATCTGGACGTCAGCGGCAAGACGCTCGGCGCGGGCGGCCGGACCACCGTCAAGGAGACCAACGTCATCGGCACCATGCAGTTGCTCGGTGTCTGCCAGAAGTCGCCGACGGTCCGGCGGCTGGTGATCAAGTCCAGTACGAGTGTGTACGGCTCCGCGCCGCGCGATCCGGCGGTCTTCACCGAGACCACCCCGCCCAAGTCCCTGCCGAGCGGGGGCTTCGCGAAGGACGCGGTGGAGGTCGAGGGATACGTACGGGGCTTCGCGCGCCGCCGGCCCGACGTGGCCGTGTGCGTGCTGCGGTTCGCGAACATCCTGGGGCCGGACGCGGACTCGCCGCTCGCCGACTACCTGGCACTGCCCGTGCTGCCGACGGTGTTCGGGTACGACCCACGGCTCCAGTTCGTGCACGAGGACGATGTCATCGACGTGCTGAGGATCGCCTCGCACGAGCCGCGGCGCGGGACGCTGAACAGTGGCACGTTCAATATCGCCGGCGACGGGGTGCTGTTGCTCTCGCAGTGCGCGCGGCGGCTCGGGCGGCCGACGATGCCGGTGCCCCTGCCCGCCGTCACCTGGGTGGGCCAGGCGCTCCGTACGGTCGGCATGACGGACTTCTCGCCGGAGCAGATCCGGCTGCTCACGCATGGCAGGGTGGTCTCCACCGTTCAGATGCGCGAGACGCTGGGCTTCCACCCGGGATTCACCACGGCGGAGACGTTCGCCGCGTTCGCGCGTGGCCTGGGTCCCGGACTGCTGCCGCCCGAGACGGTGGGCAGGGCCGTCGACCGGCTGGCGGCGCTGCCGTTCGCCGGTGGGACCGGCGAGGTTCCGGTGATCACCGGGGCAGGCGACACACAACCGACCCCCGGCGCCAGGTAGAGGAGCGCACCGACGATGGCGGATGCCAAGGTCATTCCGTTCGATGACGACCGTTCACGGTCGGGTGGCGCGCAGCGGTCCGCCCGCCGGCGGGCAGCGGCGGGGCCCGCGGTGGGCACCGCAGCCCTCAGCGCCCTGCCGGGGCAGCAGGACGCCGTGCAGGCCCAGGAGGCGGTGCAGGGGGGGGAGGGTGCGCAGGCTCAGGAGGGGGCTCGGCGCGGCAGCTGGGACCGGCGGATCGCGGGTGGGCTCGCGTTTCTGCGGCGGCGGGTCACCGGCGAGTACGAGGTCGACGAGTTCGGGTACGACAAGGAGCTCACCGATCAGGTTCTGATGTCGGTGCTGAGACCGATGTACGAGAAGTACTTCCGGGTCGAGGTGAAGGGCATCGAGAACATCCCGTCGGACGGCGGGGCACTGATCGTGGCCAACCACTCGGGGACCATGCCGCTGGACGGGCTGATGCTTCAGGTCGCCGTGCACGACACCCACCCGGCCGACCGGCATCTACGGCTGCTCGCCGCGGACCTGGTGTTCATGATGCCGGTGGTGAACGAACTGGCCAGGAAGGCCGGGCACACGCTGGCCTGCGCGGAGGACGCGGAGCGGCTGCTGAGGCAGGGCGAGGTCGTCGGGGTGATGCCGGAGGGCTTCAAGGGCATCGGCAAGCCGTTCGGCGATCGGTACAAGCTGCAGCGGTTCGGGCGGGGCGGCTTCGTGTCGACGGCACTGCGGGCCGGGGTGCCGATCGTGCCGTGCTCGATCGTGGGGGCGGAGGAGATCTACCCGATGATCGGCAACGCGAAGACGCTGGCGCGGGTGCTGGGGATTCCTTACTTCCCGATCACACCCACGTTTCCCTGGCTGGGACCGTTGGGCGCGGTTCCGCTGCCGACGAAGTGGACGATTCAGTTCGGGGAGCCGATTTCTACGGACGGGTATCCGGTGGAGGCGGCGGAGGATCCGATGCTGATGTTCAACTTGACGGATCAGGTGCGGGAGCAGATTCAGCACACGCTGTACAAGTTGTTGGTTGAGCGGCGGTCGGTTTTCTTCTGACGGTGCGTGCGGGTGTGTGCCCGGGGCGTCCGGCAGCCGGTTTGTCCTCAATCGCCGGACGGGCTTGATGTACCGGCGATTGAGGACGGTTGGGGCCAGGAGCGTCCCCCTAGTCGTCTGCGCTCTCGTTGTTGATTCCCAGGCCTGGGAGCAGCCCGGGGAGCAGCGGGGGCAGTGTGACGTCCGGGGTGGGTGAGGTGGATCCCCTGCCTGTGGTGGACGGGGTGGCACCCGGTGACGGGGGGTCCAGGAGGTCGTCCGTGCCGCCCGGGATCAGGCCGTCGGCCGGGGTGGAGGCCGAACCGGACGGGTCCGGGGTGCCGGTGTTGCCCCGTCGGCCCTGTGAGGCATCGGGGGACGAGGGCGCCGGGCTGTCCGTGAGGGACGGGTCGTCGGACTGCTGCGACGACCCGGACTGTTGCGAGTCGGTGTTCCGGTCCGGGGTGCGGGGCAGCAGAGACTGCAGCGGTGCGACCTCTTCGTCTATGGCCTCGAAGACCGAGCTGACCTCGTCCCCGACGTCCGTCAGCTGGACCGGCAGCCGGTCGCGCAGGCTGCTCCAGCTCCCGCGGTGGTTGCGGGAGAAGGAGTCCAGGGTCTGGATCGGGCCGATCGTTCCGTCGCGCTGGTACGCGGCGTGGAGCAGGCGGTGGCCCTCGGTGGCGTCGTGCGTCATGCCGTTCAGCGTGCGCCTGATCTCGCCCAGTGATTCGTGGTCCAGATCGCCCGCGCGGTCGCGTTCCATGAGCCTGCGGGCCTCGCTCAGCCGCGTCGATGCCTGGTCGAGGTAGACCTCGCCGCGGTCGGTATCGCCGTTGGCCATACCGAGGTGGATGTCCTCCATGCCGCGCTTCAGCCCGTACAGCGAATCACCCGGAAGGGCGTCGGAACTGGCAGCGGCTACTCCGCCGAAGGCTCCCGCGGCGACGCCGACGGTGAGCCCGCCGGCGGCGAGACCCTTCGTCCAGCGGGAGCGGGGGCGCAATTTTTGGAGCGGTGAGGCCCGATGGGCCCCCTTGCTCCGTTGTTCGGGCACCGTAGGGCCCGTGGATGCGCCGCCCTCGGCAAACATGGCCTCCATGGCGGCCACGAGCTGCGCTCGCTGCACCACTTTGACCTCGCGATCCAACTCCGGTCTCGGTAGCTCACCGAGGCCGTTCGCCAGGGCCAACAGCGTTCCGTGGTCGGCCGGTTCGGCCGGTTCCTCGGGCTGTACGGCCGCCGCACTCTGGAGTTCCTGCTCCTCCAGGGCCTGGGCGAAGGCGTTCGCCCGCCGGTGTGCCGAAACGTTTGCGATCACTGGCGGCACCTCCTCTCGTCATGACGGTCGACTCCCCTGGGGGTCCGGAAGGTTGCACACCTTGAGCGCTTCCACACGAATGAGTGAGTGTAGGCGGACATGGAGTGACGGCAGGGGGCCTGCAACCGGCACAACGAGCGGCGCGGCACTTGGGTTACGCACGAAAGATGATCGGACCGGTGCGTGATCGGGGAGCCGCCGAGGGTGTTCTCAGCGGGCATCGTCCGGCAGCAGTCGGGCGAGGGTGCGGACCGCGCGGTACTGCAAGGTCTTGATCGCGCCCTCGTTCTTGCCCATCACGCGGGCCGTCTCGGCGACCGAGAGGCCCTGCAGGAAGCGCAGCGTCACGCATTCCTGCTGCTGGGGGTTGAGTCGGCGCACGGCTTGCAGCAGTGCGGCGTTGGAGAGGGACTCCAGGACGGAGTCCTCGGGGCTGCGCTCGACCTCGTTGGCGTCGAGCATTTCGCCGGTGGTCACTTCCAGCCGGAACCGGCTGGACTTGAAGTGGTCGGCGACCAGGTTGCGGGCGATCGTGACCAGCCAGGCGCCGAAGTCGCGGCCCTGCCAGGTGAAGGTCGAGATGCGACGCAGGGCGCGCAGGAAGGTCTCACTGGTGAGATCCTCCGCCGTCGCCTTGCCGCCCACCCGGTAGTAGATGTACCGGTAGACGGTGTCGCTGTACTGGTCGTACAGACGGCCGAAGGCGTCAGCCTCACCGGCCTGTGCGCGCTCGACGAGATCCATCATGCGCGCGCTGTCGCTGTCGGCGGTCGGCCGACGAACGGTGGACGTGGTCGTTGCGCCGCGGTTGCTGCGTCTTCCGACCGCCGCACCGCGTTCGGCCAGGGCGTAGCAAGGGCCGACAGGTGCAGGGGTGGCAAAGGCGGGTACGGCGTACGCGGTGGGGACGAAGCCGCGCAAGCGGTCGCCGACCGTTGCGCGCAGCGTAGCCAGGCCCGAGGCGTCAACCCCGACGTGTGGGTACACGGGACTCCCAGAGGCAGAGCTTCCATCACGTGCAGTGCGAAACCGTCACTCGTCGTAGTGAGTGGGCGTTCCGGAATGCGTCTGAGGAGAATAACGCTTCGTACAGGCAGCGCTACACCCAGTTGCTCAAATCACCGATTCCGTCGCTTCTGTAGCGACTATGAGGCGCATCAAGTAGCACATCGTGACCAGTTACTGATCGGAATACTTCGCGATCTGGCTGCGGCCGCGACGGGTTGTGGTCGGGTACGCGCAATCCGACTGGCGGGAGCGGTCGGTGGGTAAGGGGTCCCGATTGGCGGCGCGGCCGGGCGTGGCCCGGCCCCCGAGGCGGGGGCCGGGCCACGTGGTCGGTGTGTCGGTGCGCGCGCGGGTCAGCGGCGGCGGCGGTGCAGGGCGACCGCGGCCGCGGTGCCGCCCGCGAGTGCGCCGACGCCGGCGGCGGCCGGGATGCCGACCTTGGCCGCCTTGCGGCCCGTGCGGTAGTCGCGCAGCCGCCAGTCCAGGGCCCGGGCGTGCTTGCGGAGCTTGGTGTCCGGATTGATCGCGTACGGGTGTCCGACCAGGGACAGCATCGGGATGTCGTTGTGCGAGTCGCTGTACGCCGCGCAACGCGCCAGGTCGAGGCCCTCGGCGGCGGCCAGGGCGCGGACCGCCTCGGCCTTCGCGGGCCCGTGCAGCGGTTCGCCGACCAGGCGGCCGGTGTAGACGCCGTCGACGGACTCGGCGACCGTGCCGAGCGCGCCGGTCAGGCCGAGGCGGCGGGCGATGATCGTGGCCGTCTCCACCGGGGCGGCGGTGACCAGCCAGACCTTCTGCCCGGCGTCGAGGTGGGCCTGGGCGAGGGCGCGGGTGCCGGGCCAGATGCGGTCGGCCATGTACTCGTCGTAGATCTCCTCGCCGATGGACATGAGCTCGGAGACGCGGTGGCCCTTGACGATGGACAGAGCGCTGTCGCGGGCGTCCTGCATGTGTTCCGGGTCCTCGACGCCGGCCAGCCTGAACCAGGCCTGCTGCCAGGCGAACCGGGTCAGCTCGCGGCGCTGGAAGAACTTGCGTTTGTACAGGCCGCGGCCGAAGTGGAAGATCGCCGCGCCCTGCATGACGGTGTTGTCCAGGTCGAAGAAGGCGGCGGCCCGTTCGTCGCCGACGACCGGGAAGGCCGGTTCCGGCTCCTCGGTCGTGGCGGGGGCCGTGCCGGTGGATCGTCCGGCGGGGAGTGACGACTTCCGCGCTGCCTCGGCTGCTGCCTCGCCTGCCAGCACGCTCAGTGCTGTCGCGGAACGCCTACGGGGTGTGAGCCATCCAAGAGCGGCCATGTCGTGAGCATAGCCAGTCCGTTCGGCCTTTCCCGACGTGCCGGGATGCGGTGGCGTGAACTCTCGGGGACCGAATTGCCGATCGGGCGATTCGGGACGTAACGGATCAGCGCCCGATGGGCTCCGGAAACGGCGGGCGGGCGGCGCAGAATAAAGGCATGAGTGCCTTGCTGCGTCGTACGAAGAAGAAGCCCGCCGACCGTGTCGTGACCCTGGTCGGGAAGCCCGGTTGTCACCTCTGTGACGACGCGCGGCTGGTGGTGGGGGAGGTCTGCGAGGAGACCGGCGCGTCCTGGGAGGAGAAGGACATCACCCAGGACGAGGAGCTGCACCGGGAGTACTGGGAGCAGATTCCGGTCGTCCTCATTGATGACGAACAGCACACGTTCTGGCGGGTGGACCCGGCGAGGCTGCGCAGGGCGCTGCTTTCCTGAGCGAAACCCGGTTACCATCATGGGCGTTTTGAGTGATCTCGGGGGTGTAGTTGTGAGGAGTGTGTACCGCCTTGCCCCCTTCGGACCTGCAACGGGCTGATGCGATCCATGGTTCCGGGATCGCGCGACGGATGTGCGTGACCCCGGTCACTTTGACCGGACAAAACGGACACCATCTTTGTGCACACGTTCACAAAGACATAGCCTGCACTCGACGGGGCGGTCTTGGAACATACGGCCGCCTGCAGCCCCGCTCATCCCGCAGGAGCACCGTGGCAACTGGCCGAACTCACCGACCGGCGACCCGTAGCCGAGGAATTCCCGAGGCCACCGTCGCCCGGCTTCCGCTGTATCTCCGCGCACTGACCGCGCTCTCCGAGCGCTCGGTCCCCACGGTCTCGTCCGAGGAACTCGCCGCGGCGGCGGGGGTCAACTCCGCCAAGCTGCGCAAGGACTTCAGCTACCTCGGGTCGTACGGGACGCGCGGCGTCGGCTACGACGTCGAGTATCTCGTCTACCAGATCTCCCGCGAACTCGGGCTCACCCAGGACTGGCCGGTCGTCATCGTCGGTATCGGTAACCTCGGCGCCGCGCTCGCCAACTACGGCGGCTTCGCCTCCCGTGGCTTCCGGGTGGCCGCGCTGATCGACGCCGACCCTGCGATGGCCGGTACGCCCGTCGCCGGGATCCCCGTCCAGCACGCCGACGAGCTGGAGAAGATCGTCAGGGACAACGGCGTGTCGATCGGTGTCATCTCGACCCCTGCCGGTGCCGCACAGCAGGTCTGCGACCGGCTCGTCGCCGCGGGCGTGACCTCCATCCTGAACTTCGCGCCGACGGTGCTCTCCGTGCCCGACGGCGTCGACGTCCGCAAGGTCGACCTCTCGATCGAGCTCCAGATCCTTGCCTTCCACGAGCAGCGGAAGGCGGTCGATGAAGCCCCCGGCGGGAACAGTGTCGACCCGGCCGCGCCGCCCGTGCGTGCCGCCACGGACAGCAGCCGGAAGGGACCCGACGGGGACGTTCCCGCCGTGATGCCGGCATGAGTCTTCTTGTCGTCGGACTGAGCCACCGCAGCGCCCCGGTTTCCGTACTGGAGCGGGCCTCGCTGCCTGCCGGGACGCAGGCCAAGCTGCTGCAGGACGTCCTTGCTGCGGAGCCCGCGGCCGAGGCCGCCGTGCTGGCCACCTGCAACCGCATCGAGCTGTACGCCGACGTGGACAAGTTCCACGCCGGTGTCGCCGAGCTGTCCACGCTCCTCGCCCAGCACAGCGGGGTCGGGCTGGACGAGCTCACTCCGTATCTCTATGTGCACTACGAGGACCGGGCCGTCCACCACCTCTTCTCGGTGGCGTGCGGGCTGGACTCGATGGTCGTCGGCGAGGGCCAGATCCTCGGCCAGATCAAGGACGGGCTGGCGCTGGGGCAGGAGCTCCACACCGCCGGCCGGCTGCTGAACGACCTGTTCCAGCAGGCCCTGCGGGTCGGTAAGCGTGCCCACAGCGAGACCGGGATCGACCGGGCCGGGCAGTCGCTCGTCACCTTCGGTCTGCAGCAGCTCGCCGACGGCGCCGATGTCGCCGTCTGGGCGAAGGGCAAGCGCGCCCTGGTGATAGGCGCCGGTTCGATGTCCTCGCTGGCTGCCGCCACGCTGGCCCGTACCGGTGTCGCCGAGATCGTCGTCGCCAACCGGACCCGGGCCCGCGCCGACCGGCTCGTCGAGATCCTTCATCAGCCCGGCGGAACGGGAGTGACTGCCCGCGCCGTGGAGATGGCCGCGGTCTCCGACGAACTGACACGTGCCGATGTCGTTGTCTCCTGCACCGGTGCGACCGGTCTCGTGCTGACCGCCGAAGCCGTCGCCGGAGCGCTCGGGCTGCCCTTCGACGCGGCCGTCACCGCGCCCCCGGCGCCCGCCGCGCCCGCCGCCGACCTGGACCAGCACGCCGCGTGGGTGGAGAACGGCTCCGCCACCACGACCGCGCAGGTACAGGCCGTCCGCCGGGCCACCGTGCCCGCGCAGGACCGGTCCGCCGGACCGGTCAGGCTGGCCCTGCTCGACCTCGCGATGCCGCGCGACATCGACGGCGCCTCGACGCGCCTCGACGGTGTGCGCCTCGTCGACATCGAGTCGCTCGCCGAGGCATCCGCGGACGCCCCGATGGCCGCCGATGTGGACCAGGTGCGCACCATCGTCGCCGACGAGGTCGCCGCGTTCGGTGCCGCCCAGCGCGCCGCCCACATCACACCGACCGTCGTCGCCCTGCGCACGATGGCCGCCGATGTGGTGGCCGGCGAGATCGCACGGCTCGACGGACGCCTCCCCGACCTGGACGAGAAGCAGCGCGCCGAGATCACGCAGACCGTGCGCCGCGTCGTCGACAAGCTCCTGCACGCGCCCACCGTGCGGGTCAAGCAGCTCGCCAGTGAGCCCGGCGGCGCCGGGTACGCCGATGCGCTGCGGGAACTCTTCGACCTCGACCCGCAGACGGTCGCCGCCGTCTCCCGGGCAGACCTGAACGACCCGAATAGAGGGCGGTCATGACCGACAACTCATCCCAGCGCGCGCAGACCGACGCACCGCTCCGGCTGGGCACCCGGCGCAGCAAGCTCGCCATGGCGCAGTCCGGCCTCGTCGCCGACGCGGTCAGTGAGGTGACCGGGCGCGCCGTCGAGCTCGTCGAGATCACCACGTACGGAGACGTCTCCCGCGAGCACCTCGCGCAGATCGGCGGCACCGGTGTGTTCGTCGCGGCGCTGCGCGAGGCGCTGCTGCGCGGCGAGGTGGACTTCGCCGTGCACTCGCTGAAGGACCTGCCGACCGCACAGCCCGAGGGCCTCGTCCTCGCCGCCGTGCCGGTGCGCGAGGACCCGCGCGACGCTCTGGTGGCGAGGGACGGGCTGACCTTCGCGCAGCTGCCGTCCGGTGCCCGCATCGGCACCGGTTCGCCGCGCCGCATGGCGCAGCTCAACGCGTACGCCCGCAGCCACGGCCTCGACATCGAGACCGTGCCGATCCGCGGCAACGTCGATACGCGTATCGGATTTGTACGAAGCGGTGAACTGGACGCGGTGGTTCTCGCCGCGGCCGGGCTCAGCCGCCTCGGCCGGACCGGTGAGGTGACCGACTTCCTGTCGGTCGACACCGTTCTGCCCGCTCCCGGCCAGGGAGCACTGGCGATCGAATGCGCTGCAACCAGCGCGGACCTCGCCGCAGCACTCGCCGAGCTCGACGACCCGTACACCCGGGCCGCCGTGACCGCCGAGCGCGCCCTGCTCGCCGCCCTGGAGGCCGGCTGCTCCGCACCTGTGGGTGCGCTGGCCGACCTCCTGGTCGACGGACAGGTTGTCAACGAACTGCGCCTGCGCGGTGTCGTCGGTTCCACCGACGGCTCCTCGCTCGTACAGATGTCCACCACCGGTCCCGTTCCCACGTCGCCCGACGACGCGGCGGCCCTCGGTCGCGAGCTCGCGACCGAGATGCTTGCCAAGGGTGCGGCCGGTCTTATGGGGGAGCGAGCACTTTGAGCCCCACCGGCCCCGCCGTATCCGACTTTCCGGTCCTGTCCGCAGGGCACGTCACCTTCCTCGGCGCCGGTCCCGGCGATCCGGGACTGCTGACTCTGCGCGCTGTCGAGGCGCTCGCGAGCGCGGACGTCCTTGTCGCCGAGCCGGACGTTCTCGGCGTCGTCCGCGGCCATGCGAGGGCAGGCGTAAGCACGCCCGAGCTGGCGGTTGTTGACGTGACGTCAACAGCCGCCGGGGTGCCCGTTCTCAGGGACGCGGCCAATCTTGTCATGGAGGCCGCGAAGGGCGGCAGGCGGGTCGTCCGTGCCGTCTCGGGGGACCCGGGCCTGGACGGGAACGCAGGCGCGGAGATGCTCGCCTGTGCCTCAGCCGGCATTCCCTTCGAGGTCGTGCCGGGGGTCGCGAACGCCGTGGGCGTGCCCGCGTACGCCGGTGTGCCGCTGCGTGACACGCAGGGCGCCGACGTCCGGTTCGTCGATGCCCGGACCGCCTCGGACCGCTGCTGGACCGAGGTCGGCGCGAGCGATGCCACGGCGGTCGTCTCGACGACGCTGGACTCGGTCGCGGCCGCCGCGGGCGAGCTGGTCTCTGCGGGCCGCAAGCCCGACACCCCGCTGACCGTGACGGTCGCCGGCACGACGACGCGCCAGCGCACCTGGACGGCGACCCTCGGGACGATCGCCCAGGTCCTGAAGCAGGCGAAGGTGCTGCCGTCGCCGGACGGGCACCAGCCGGTCATAGCCGTGGTCGGTGAGTGCAGCTCCGCCGCCCAGCGCGACCAGCTCTCGTGGTTCGAGTCCAAGCCGCTCTTCGGCTGGAAGGTGCTCGTGCCGCGGACGAAGGAGCAGGCGGCGTCGCTCTCCGACCAGTTGCGTTCGTACGGCGCCGTGCCGTACGAGGTCCCGACGATCGCCGTCGAGCCGCCGCGTACGCCCCAGCAGATGGAGCGCGCGGTCAAGGGCCTCGTCACGGGCCGCTACGAGTGGATCGCCTTCACCAGCGTCAACGCGGTCAAGGCGGTCCGGGAGAAGTTCGAGGAGTACGGGCTCGACGCCCGTGCCTTCGCCGGGATCAAGGTTGCCGCGGTCGGCGAGCAGACCGCCGCCGCACTGATCGATTTCGGTGTGAAGCCGGACCTGGTGCCGTCCGGCGAGCAGTCCGCCGCCGGTCTGCTGGAGGACTGGCCGCCGTACGACCCGGTCTTCGACCCGATCGACCGCGTCTTCCTGCCGCGCGCCGACATCGCCACGGAGACGCTCGTCGCCGGCCTCATCGACCTGGGCTGGGAGGTCGACGACGTCACCGCGTACCGCACGGTCCGCGCCTCGCCGCCGCCGTCCGACACCCGTGAGGCGATCAAGGGCGGCGGGTTCGACGCGGTGCTCTTCACCTCGTCGTCGACCGTCCGGAACCTGGTCGGTATCGCAGGCAAGCCGCACAACGTGACCGTCATCGCGTGCATCGGCCCCGCCACGGCGAAGACCGCGGAGGAGCACGGCCTGCGGGTCGACGTGCTCTCCCCGGAGCCGTCGGTGCACAAGCTGGCCGAGGCGCTCGCCGAGTTCGGCGCGCAGCGCCGGGAGGCGGCGAAGGAGGCCGGTGACCCGGTGACGCGGCCGAGCGAGCGGCGTCCGGGTGCCCGCAGGCGCCGTACGACTACCTGACCGGTCGGGTCGGGAGTGTTGAGGGGTCCGGTTGCTTCGGCAGTCGGGCCCCTGCCCGTTCGACCTGCCTACTCACTGTGAGGCGACCGCTCTGGGCGCGGGGCCGCGCCAAGTCCTGCGGGAAAATCCGAGCGCGACCCGTCAGCGCCACCGGCGGGCGTTGAGCCGGGCGGCCTGGCGCGTCAGGTAATCGCGCTCGGCGAGGTTGGGTGCCTTCTGGGCCGCCTCGGCGTACAGCCGTGCCGCCGTCGCCAGGTCGCCGTCGCGCTCGTGGAGGTACGCCGCCACCGCGGCGTGGCGGGGCAGTGAGTCGTTCAGCGCCGCGAGCGCCGCCAGCCCGGCGCGAGGTCCGTCGGCCTCACCGACGGCCACTGCGCGGTTGAGCCGGACGACCGGGCTGTCGGTCAGGCGCGCGAGCTCGTCGTACCACTCGACGATCTGCACCCAGTCGGTCTCCTCGGCGGTGGGCGCGTCGGCGTGGAGTGACGCGATGGCGGCCTGGGCCTGGAACTCGCCCAGCCGGTCGCGGGCGAGGGCCGCCTGCAGGATCTCGACGCCCTCGGCGATCGACTCGGTGTCCCACCGGCCGCGGTCCTGCTCGGCGAGCGGCACCAGGCTGCCGTCGGGCGCGGTCCGGGTGGCGCGCCGGGCGTGGTGGAGCAGCATGAGGGCGAGCAGCCCCGCCACCTCGGGGTGGTCGATCGCGGCCGCGAGCTGCCGGGTGAGCCGGATGGACTCGGCGGCGAGGTCGACGTCGCCGGAATAGCCCTCGTTGAAGACCAAGTAGAGGACGCGCAGCACGGTGGCGACGTCGCCGGGCTGGTCGAACCGCACACCGGAGACGGTGCGCTTGGCACGGCTGATGCGCTGCGCCATGGTCGCCTCGGGCACCAGGTAGGCCTGGGCGATCTGGCGGGTGGTCAGCCCGCCGACGGCGCGCAGCGTGAGCGCGACCGCGGACGACGGCGTCAGCGACGGGTGGGCGCACAGGAAGTAGAGCTGGAGCGTGTCGTCCACCGCGGGCGCGGGCCCTGGCGCCGGCTCCTCGTCGACGAGATCCTCACACCGGCGGCGGGCGACGTCCGCCCGGGTCGCGTCGAGGAACCGGCGCCAGGCCACGGTGACCAGCCAGCCCTTCGGGTCCCGCGGTGGGTCGGTCGGCCAGACGCGGACCGCCTCGACCAGCGCGTCCTGCACGGCGTCCTCGGCCGCCGCGAAGTCGGCTCCGCGGCGGACGAGGATCCCGAGCACGCTCGGCGTGAGGCTCCGGAGCAGGGCCTCGTTCATCGATGAGGTCACTCCGTGATGGTGGGCGGGCAGGCCAGGAACGGGCGCACCTCGAGCCACTCGTGGATCGGCTTCCCGCCCGCCCCGGGGGCGGCCGACAGCTCCCCGGCCAGCTCGATGGCGCGCTCGTAGCTGTCGACGTCGATCACCATCCAGCCGGCGATGAGGTCCTTGGTCTCGGCGAACGGTCCGTCGGTGACCGGCGGGCGCCCCTCGCCGTCGTACCGGACAAACGTTCCCTCGGGGGCGAGCGCCTGACCGTCGACGAACTCGCCGGTCCCCTCGAGCCGGGCCGCGAAGTCGTTCATGTACTGCACGTGCGCCGAGATCTCCTCCGGCGTCCACTGGTCCATGCACACGTCATTGACCGGAGCCGGGGCGCCGCGGTAGTGCTTGAGCAGCAGGTACTTGGCCATCGTGTTTCTCCTCGGTGCTGATGCGACCCATTGTGGTCGCGTTCACTGCTGGGACGGAGCCCGTCACGGGTTCTCGACATCGCCGTCCTACGAAGAGCCGTTTTTCCGGCACGGGTGTCGGTAAGACGGTGATGTGTACGGGTCTATCGTCGAAGGATGACTGTGTACGGAAACTTCCCCGGCTCCCGCCCCCGGCGGCTGCGGACGACCCCCGCGATGCGACGGATGGTCGCCGAGACACGGCTCGACCCGGCGAACCTGATCCTGCCCGCGTTCGTACGCGAAGGCATCACGGCGCCCGTCGCCATCTCGGCCATGCCCGGTGTCCAGCAGCACACCCTGGACACCCTCCGGAAAGCCGCGGTCGACGCGGTCTCGGCCGGGGTCTCCGGCATTATGCTCTTCGGTGTCCCCGCGGACGAGAAGAAGGACGCCCGGGGGACGGCGGGCACTGATCCGGACGGCATCCTTCAGGTCGGTCTGCGCGCGGTGCGCGAAGAGGTCGGTGACGACCTCGTCGTCATGTCGGACCTGTGCCTGGACGAGTACACGGACCACGGTCACTGCGGCGTCCTGACCGCCGACGGCCGCGTCGACAACGACGCGACGCTGGAGCGGTACGCCGAGATGGCCCAGGTCCAGGCGGATGCGGGCGCCCATGTGGTCGGCCCCAGCGGCATGATGGACGGCCAGGTCGGCGTCGTCCGTGACGCGCTCGACCAGACGGGCCACGAGGACGTCTCGATCCTCGCCTACACGGCAAAGTACTCGTCGGCGTTCTACGGGCCGTTCCGCGAGGCGGTCGGCTCCTCGCTCAAGGGCGACCGCAAGACGTACCAGCAGGACCCGGCGAACGCCCGCGAGTCCCTGCGCGAGTTGGCGCTCGACCTCGAAGAGGGCGCCGACATGGTCATGGTCAAGCCGGCCGGACCGTACCTGGACATCCTCGCGAAGGTCGCCGAATCGGTGGACGTGCCGGTCGCCGCGTACCAGATCAGCGGCGAGTACGCGATGATCGAGGCCGCCGCCGAGAAGGGCTGGATCGACCGCGACGCGGCGATCATGGAGAGCCTGACCGGGATCCGGCGCGCGGGTGCGCAGATGATCCTGACGTACTGGGCGACGGAGGTCGCGCAGCGGCTCTGAGCGCTGCGGCAGGCAGAACGGGTCACGGGAAAGCGGAGGACATGGCCGAGTCGCCGACGTGACCGCCCCTCGTCGCTCGGGGCTCGGGCTTTGGGTCCCGAGTCTCGGGCTTCGAGCGTCGAACCGGCTGGTTCACTCATTCGGGGGGGTACGGGGGAGGGCTGGGGCCGGGGCTTGAGCTTCGGGACTCGGGCGTCGGGATACGGGCTCCGAGATTCGAGCGCCTTCCTTGAATCGGTAGGGAAAGAAGGGGGTTTGGGAAATCCTCCCCCACCTCCCTGACCTGTCACGGCCAGCAAGTATGACTAATCGTGACAGCTTGCGGCGGAGTGTCGCGACTGCTTACGGTGCGAGAACTGAACGACCCCGACACGGTGTTAGAGCACCAGGCCGGGGTCTCACCCCAAGATCGACAGTGAGGCGATCTCGTGGCTACCCAGAACTTTAGTCCTGCCCTGTCCGCGCCCGCATCCTCGTCCCTGTACCCGATGGCCAAACCCGGCTATGGCAAGCGATCCGCGCCGGACCAACTTTCCCAGAGCGCCGACGACTTCGCGCTGCTGCCGACGCGTGAGCGGTACGTTGCCGGATTCATCGACCATCTCCCCGATGGTGCGGCGATGAATGTGAAGTGCCTTGCCAAGCAGTTGCCGCTCTACGGACAGCAGGCCGTCGGCTCGGCTCTGACCGCGCTGTCGGTGGCCGGATATCTACGGCGTGTACGGTGCCTGGTCGGCGAAGGCGACCAAGTCCGTTGGGTGTTCCGGACGTTCTGGTCGCGTACGGCACGGGACAACGAGTGGTGGGGTGCTTACCTCGCGGTCGAGAACCATCAGGTCGCGGCGGTCGCGGCGGTCGCGGCGGTCGCGGCAGAGAAACTCGCATCGAACCGGTGGGCTTCGGCCTCAGCGCAGGAGTCGCAGGTCATCGGCGACAACATGACGTAGACCAGGGCGATGAACGCGAGCGGGAGCGTCACGACCGTGGAGATCAGCGAGGCGATCCAGGTATGCGATGGGCGGGTGTTCGTTGCTGTCTCGGACATGCGACGAGTCAACTCGGCTTTCGGGGAAGCCACATGATCTGTCGTACTCAGTCCCACCAGAACGACCAGGTGTCCTGACTCAGCAGCGCCTTTTCGGCATACGCCTCCAGGGTGGTCAGCGAGGACTGGTCGATGTTGTCCGGGCAGAACGCGAAGTGTTCGGCGGCCAGGGCCCGCGCCTCCTCGATCGTCGTGGGCGGTCGGCCGACCGAGACGACCAGAGTGTCGAAGCCGAGCGTCACGATCCGTATGCCGAAGCGGTCTTCCCAGGAACGCAGCACCGCGCAGAGCCGCGCCACGTCGTTCTCATGGTTGAGCGGGCCCGTCCAGCCGATCGCCGCCGGTATGTCCGCGCTGCGGCGGGCGGGGACCAGAGCCACCCGCAGCCGGTTCAACGGCTCGCCCAGATCGGCGAACTGGTCGGCGATCGCGGCCGCGAGTTCGTCCGGGGCATCGGGCCCGGACACGGACGGGGTGGGCGTCATGCCCGGCCACTCGGTTTCCGTGTCGAGTTCGTCGGGTGCGTTCGCCTCCCAGAACTCGCTGAGCACGTCCTCGGCGTCGTGGTCGCCCGGGTACGTCATCCTGGCCGGGGAGAGATCCCAGGCCTCCGGCCACTGGTCGCGCATCCCGCCGTCCACCAGCACGGGCAGCAGCCCGACCGGCCGCCCCGCGGCGCGCATCGCGGCCCAGGCGCCGGGGGTCGCGGACTCATCGGCGTACCAGAGCAGCGGCTCGTGCCACGGGCCGTCGCTCGTCGCGTCGACCAGTGTGCCGGGCGGGAGTTGGAGCCCGGAGGTGGCCAGTGAGGGAAGCGGATTCGGAAGCGTCGCCATGACCGCGACTCTAGACGCGGCCACTGACATTGATACTCGTAGCCGGGTTCCGGTGGTCGTGGCTCCACCACTGACTGACGCCCTGCTGGGCTGTCCTCCGGTTGTTCTGTCCGGC
>NZ_JBICXB010000072.1:0-20654 GCF_043200055.1 Streptomyces sp. NPDC048496
GCATCCACCAGCTCTGCCCTCGTCCCCTCCAACACCCCCGCATCCTACGACCCAACAACCCACGAAAAACGAAGAGTTATTGATCGGCAGGTCCCAGGGCTTCGGCGTAGTCGCGTGATGCCCGGTTCATCCGGCGGAGACCCACGTTGTTCTGTGCGCCAGTACTGAGCTGGTCCGGTCGGGCTGGGTCGATGACTTCTTCGCCTGCCCGGCGGGAGTGTTCTCCCGAGTAGAGCCGCGCCGGATGGCGATGACGTATGCGAAGGCGCCGGTCGAGCGCGGGAACGGATGGCAGACCGCGGAGCATGCCGGGCACGCGACGCCGGACCGGGTGCAATGGTTTGGTCGCGTCCGGCCTGATATGCGGGCCGGCTCGGGAACGCCCTTCGTACGATCGAGAACTGTCACGTCGCTGTGTTCTGCGCGTACGCCACGGATGGCGGCCGGGCGCCGATCGACCGCGAGGCGTACTCACCCGGCGTTCGGTTGGAGGACGCGGCCTGCTGCGGGGACCGGTCCGGGCCGCCCCGCCCGTGCCCGCAGCCGTCGTCATCGCCCGGTCGCCCCGGTGCCGCGCCCACCGAGCCCACGCCCGCCACAGCCACTGTGCCGCCCGCGGCCACGGAGACCGAGATCGCGACGCACGGCTGAAGTACCAGGCGTCCGGGAAGAACGTGTGTTCAGCGGCGCAAAGACGTGATGTGCGCGCACCGGCCGCTGGGTCACGCTATCGGCACACGCTTCGACCGGGCGGGACGTTCCGGCGTGGTCGGGCCGGTCCGGGCGAACGGGCACCCGCTCATCCGGGCGACCGGCTCGCGGTCTGCCGGGGATCCCGGAGGCACATCTCGCTGATCTCTCGACGGGAGCACCCATGCAGTCATCCAGCTCTACGGCGGACCTCACCCAACTCGGGCCGTGGGCGGACATGCCAGCAGCCCAGCAACCGGATTGGCGAGACCATGCCGCTTACCACGCGGCCTGTCAAAGGCTGGCGTCGGCTCCGCCCCTGGTGACGGCCTCGGAGATTCGGCGGCTGCGGTGGTCGCTGTCGAGACTGATGACTACCGGCGCTCTCCTGCTTCAACTGGGCGACTGCGCGGAAAGCTTCTACGAATGCGCGCCCAGACATATATCGCAGAAGCTGCGTGTCATCGACAAGTTGGGAGATCGACTCAGCGAACTCACGGGACGGAGCGTCATTCGGGTGGGCCGCATGGGTGGGCAGTTCGCCAAACCCAGGTCGCAGGAGACCGAACGTCACGGCACACTGATCATGCCTTCCTTTCGGGGGCACATGATTAATTCGGATATTGCTACGCCAGTGACCCGGAAGCCCGACCCGCGACGCATGTTGTGGGCCTATGACGCCAGCGACAAAGTGCAGCAGGCGATGCAGACGCACCGCCAGGGAAACGGTTCCATGGCCACGATGGAAGGGCCATGGTCGAGCCACGAGGCCCTGGTCATCGACTATGAGTCCCGATTGATCCGCCGCGACCCGGACACGGATGACCTGTTCCTGACCTCGACTCACCTACCTTGGGTGGGGGAACGGACGCGCCGACCGGCCGACGCGCATGTCTCTCTGCTCTCCTCTGTGATCAATCCGGTGGGATGCAAAATCGGACCGACCGCGAGCCCTGACGAGATACTGCGAGTGTGTGAGGCGCTCGACCCGCGACGCGAGCCCGGCCGCCTCGTCCTGATACCGCGGATGGGCCGAGACCGGATTCAGGAGGTCCTGCCGCCCATCGTCCGCTGTGTGGCGAATGCGGGACACCCGGTGGTCTGGCTGAGCGACCCCATGCACGGCAACACGGTGAAATCCCGGCTCGGTCTCAAGACACGTCATCTCACCGACGTGATCACTGAGGCGCTGCGATTCCGCGACATCCTTGAGGAGAACGGGCAGCACGCCGCCGGACTCCACATAGAGGTCGCGGCGGACGACGTGACGGAATGCATCGGCGGATCAGTGGAGAACGAGGACGAACTGCAGCGTCACTACACCTCGCTGTGCGATCCCAGGCTCAACGTCGACCAGGCCACCGAGCTCGTCGAGGCGTGGGCCAAGGGAACGGCGACGGGTTCCTGACGGGCTCGTGCACGGTCGGCGGTGGCGCGTCGAGAGGCGTGTTCCCGCCCGAACGTTCACATGCGTGCGCCGGCCGCCTGGCCGCCTGCCCGGCGGTTCGGCGGTTCGGCGGTGGGAGAGCAATCCGGTAGCGGCTTGACGGTGTCGCTCATGTTCTTCCGACGGCCGTGGTGACGGGCGAGAGCTCGCCGGTTCCAGTGCGCCGGTGTCGCCGCGCGACCGCCGGTCCGGCACCCAGCCCGCGGCCGCGAACTGAGCGCAGCCTGGTGCCGCTCGTGCCACAACGGACGTTCAGCGATACTTTCGGACGCCGCCCCACAAGTCTGCCGACTGTGGATGATCGCTGCACGGGCACGGGTCCCCACCACGCCCACCGTGATCAACGATCAAGGGTGCGACGCGCCACCGCCCACCATCGTCGGCCGACAGGTCGCCATCCACCTGCGGACCGAACTGCCGCTGGGAGTCCTGGCGATGCCGCCGTGGCGGCAGACCATGAGGGAGCGGCTCCACTCCGCCCTGGACTACCGCGCGGCTTGTTCGTCCCGCCCCGCCCGTGACCACAGCCACGAACGCGCTACCAGCGCGCCCCACCCAGCCCCGATCACGAAACGGATATCAAGCCGCGAACCCCCTCACACAGCGCCTCGTACGCGCTGGACGACGGCAGCCGGGTTCGGGGGAACCTTGTTCCCGCGCCAGGCCACGTGGTGGTCGGGCCTGAGAAGAACGAGGTCGCGTTCCCAGACCTGCCGGGCGCCGGCGTCGGTCACCACGGCATGGGTGACCGACAGACCTTGAGCGGCTGCCGCTTCGAGGAGCGCGTCGGCGCTGCCGTCGCCGGCGAAGTCGATGAGTGTGAAGGACGGGGCAAAGTGATCGTAGATCGGCTTCCCGTCTTCGAGGAGAAGGCTGGGCGGGCGACCTCCGGGCCAGGTCGTCGGTGTGTACTCCCGCGGCTTCCACGGGGGTTCGGGCGAATCCTCCTGGCAGACGATGGGCGAGTCGTTGTAGCGGTAGCCCAGCTCGACTCCCCGGTACTCGTTCTCGCCCCGCTCGGCATCGAGGAAGGATGCGATGGTCTGCGACGAGGCGCCCTCGCGAAGGAGTTCCCCCGCCTTGAGGTGCACGCCGAGGTGCCGGTGTGACGTGTGCATGTTGCGCAGACCTACCGGGTGGCGTTCCGCCTCGTAACTGTCGAGCAGACCGGGGCCACCGAAGCCCTTGACGACGGCGGCAATCTTCCAGGCCGCGTCGACCGCGTCGCCGATGCCCGTATTCATTCCGTAAGCGCCGGTCGGGAACATTCGATGAGCGGAGTCGCCGGCGAGGAGAACCCGTCCGGCGCGGTAATGGTCCGCGATCATGAAGCCAGGACGCCAGCGAGAGGTCAGAAGCACCTTGTCGATCTTCAGGTCCGTCCGCATCGTGTCGAGCAGGAATGCGGTCGGATCGGCCGGCGGTGTGTCGAATTCGGAGGGATCCATGCCGTTGACGTGCGCGGTCCAGGTGTCCACCTCGTCCTGGGCGATGATGATGTACCGGAAGGCGAAGTAGTGCCAGAACCGCCCGTGCCGGTGCAGGGTGTCCAGATCGCGGCTCTTGAAGTGCACCATGAAGGCGCCCGGCAACCCGGGTACGTCGAAGCCCTCCTGGTCGATGCCCACCGCCGTGCGGACCTGGCTCGACGCACCGTCGCATCCGATCACGTACCGGGATCGCAGCCGGACCTGGTCCTCGGTCATCACATCGACCAGGTGGCTGGTCACAACCTCGTCGTCCTGGGTGAGGGAGTCGAACCGCAGGCCGCATCGCAGATCGATGAGCGGACTCCGTCGGCAATGGGCACGCAGGACCTGCTCCAGATCGATCTGGGAGATTCGCTGGCCGGGTTCGGCAGGCTGGGTGCCGTCGTTGTGCTCGGCGATGCGTCGCCGCTCTTCGGACACCGAGGGAAGTCTCCACGCGGTGATCGGCTCACCGGCGAGGCCGGTCGACCAGATCACGTCGGCCGGATGCTCCGGCCCGACGCCGGCGGACCGGACATCGTCAGCGATGCCGAGTTGCCGGAAGAACTCCATGCTGCGGGAGTTGACGTAGTCCAGCTTCGGATGAACGGACGTCTCGAAGTCCTGGTCGACGAGAACGCAGGGGACGCCGTGGCGCGCGAGCACCAGAGCGGCGACCATGCCGACTGGGCCCGCGCCCACGACCAGAACCGGTACCGGATCCACGATTGCCTCCCAAAAATAGGTGTGGGGCGGTTCGGCCGCCCCACACCGTTCGCGGTTGTTCAGTGTGCTTCGCTGGGTGTCCGGTTCTGCCGGTCGCGCTCTGCCGCGCTACCGGTGGACGGGTCCTTCCGAGCGGGAACGACGGCACCCGTGAGGGCACGGACCCGCATCTCGGCGAAGCCTGCGTCGTTGCGCTCACGGCTGGTGAGCGTGCCGATGAAGCCGAGCAGGAAGCCGGCCGGCGCCCCGATCAGTCCGGGTTCGAAGTCAACGAACTTGAAGTCGGCGTCGGGGAACATGGCAGCGGGATCACCCGACACTCCGTTGGAGAACACGACCATGAACAGGGTCAGCGCCAGCCCCCCGTAGACCGTCCACATCAGTCCCGCGGTGTTGAAGCGCCGCCAGAACAGCGAGTAGACGACCGCCGGCAGGACTGTGGCGGCCGCCATGTCGATCGATGTCGGAATGAAGATGTGGGTGAGCTGGGTCAGCATCGCGACACCCACGATGAGGGAGACGATTCCGATGACCAGCACGTTGCGCCGTATGTCCTTCAGTTCGGCGACCTGTTCCGGCTGCCGGCCACGCGCCGCGTTGAGGTCCTTGGTGAAGGACGTCACCGCGTTGATCAGCAGAACTGCGAATATCGCGCCGACCGACAGCAGGGCGATCGCGCCGAGCGCGCCGGACGCCCACTCACCGCCGAGGTCGTCCGCGAGCTTGGGCAGGGTGGTGTCGCGGTGGGCCGGGATCAGGCCGATGTTCTTTCCGCCGAGTATCGCGACGGCGCCGAGACCGATGACGATCATGCACGCATAGAATCCGACCAACATCATCGACGCCCAGCCGGCCGACCTCCGCGCGTCCCGTCCGCTGGCCGCCACGAAGTAACGCATGAAGAGGAAGGGCATCCCCATGACCCCGACGACGATGGAGAAGGCCTTCGACAGGTGGACCCACGGATCCTGCCCCGAATTCGGCGTGGAGCCCTCGCCGAACAGGCGGCCGGGGCTCAGCAGATCGTAACCGCGCTTGTCCGGTACCGCGTTGGCCTGGGCGTCATCGAGCAGGTCGAAGAGGTTCAGCTTGTACTTGGCCAGTACCAACACGGTCAGCATCGCCACGAAGCCGAACATCAGAACCACCTTGAGCACCAGCATCCGGGTGACTCCGAGCATCCCGCCCATGTACACCCACAGAATGCTGATCACGCCGACGACGGCGACCACGGAGACCACGAGGGGCTTGTTCACCGTGGAGCTGGTGCTGAACATCCGGCTGGCAACCAGGCCGACCGCAGCCACAGTGATGATCATGAACATCGTGTGGATGAGCAGGGTGATGACCGCCGACGCGATCCGTGCCGGGCGCTCACGGGCGCGCAGCGCGAACAGGTCGCCCATCGTGTATCCGCCGATGTTGCGCACGGGCGAGGCGTAGATCAGCACCGCGAGAATCGTGGATATCGTGAAGGCCGTCAGGAGGAGAACGGCGTCGAAACCGTTCAGCGCGACGTGCCCGATGATGATGATCACGGTCGAGTACATGATGCTGCCGCCGACCATCGCGAAGGCGTTCTGACGGACGCCGATCCTCCGGCCCGCGAGAAGGAAATCGCTCGGGTTGCGTACGCTGCCGCGCGCCGAGTTCACGAGAGCGAACACCAGAACTGCGAGGGTGACGGCGATCGCGGTGGCGATCGCGGGCGCCGCCCACGTGTTGTTCACCGGGGGTGGAGGAGGGGCTGCAAGGAAGCTGGTCATCGGAGATCTCCTTCCAGGTCCGCCCGGATCTGCGCGCTGAGGGGATCCAGGCGAGTACGGGCGAATCGCAGGTACACCGCAGAGACCGTCACCACGAGGACGAGTGACAGAAGTACAAGCAGCAGGCCCACGTTCATGGGTCCGCCCAGCCCCTTCCGCAAGAAGTCCGGCACGAAGGCAGCGAGCACGATGACGAGGAACCACCACCCGTAGAAGACGACGCTCGTCCAACCGATGAAGGCATTCGAGCGACGCCGCAAATCCTTGAACTGGGCGCTTTCATACACCGCGACATAGGGGTCACCGTCCGCTGCCGAGTCCATCGTGCCCATGACACCTCCTGCATTGAAGACGTCGCAATGGTGACGTCGTGACGTGGCGATCAGTACGGCAGTCTCGGCCATCACTCCCGCGCGGGCATGGCCCGTTCACGGGGTTTCCGACGCGCCGCGGAGAAATGGCGTGACGCCCCGGCCGAACCGCGTGAACGTGTGATGGCCGGCGACGGCGACGGGACCGATGGTGTCGGAATGACCTCGGCAACGGAGACGGACGCGTGGACGTACGACGACTTCACGAGCGGCGAGCTCGATCCCGCCCGCTGGAGAGTCATGGCCATCACGGGGGCCGACGGCGAAAGACACCAGTACCGAGATCGAAACGCGCGACTGCGCACCGGTGACGGGCGATTCGAGCTGACCGTCAACCCGTTCAGCCGCTTCCACGACACGGACCCGAGACAGAACAACGCCAAGCAGATGTACCAATCCGTACGGCGCTTCCCTCCACCGGCAACGGGGCGGCTGACGTTCGAGGTTGAGATGGGGGTGCGGACCTACGGGCAGACTCCCCATGACCCGCTCGACGCCTTCGGAACGGTCAACCTCTTCGACCTGGAAACCGGTGTCGTACTCAATGCCGCCGCGACCAATGACACCGTTTACGCGGTGGTCGAACGACTGGTGATCCCGGGCGTGACCCGGCCGGACGAGCACTACATCCACCGGGTGGCGCTGGAAGTGCCGACGGAGCCGGGGCGTGAGCACCGCTACGCCATCACCTACCGGGCCCAGACGTCGGAGGTGGAGTGGTACGTCGACGGCCAACTCGCCTATTGGGCACGGCTTCCGGTACCGGTGGCGGGCTTCAACGCGGGCATGGCCCTGTTCTCGGCCCGGGATCTCTCCCGCTACACCCGCGCGGAGCGGGAGCACGGGCAGGGCGCGACCGGCCGGTGGGGGCCATGGCGGATCACGACAAGCGTCAGATGAGCACGTCTCCGCCATCGATGTTCAGGTTGACACCATTGATCGAGCGGTTCTCCAGCAGAAATGTGATCGCCTCGGTGCAATCCTGCATCGTCACCGGCCGCTTGGTGAGCGCACGCGTCGCGGCGGCCTCACGTGCACCGGGCTTGTCACTCCAGAATGGCGTGTCGGAGACAATGCTCGGGTGCAGGGCGTTGACCCGGATCGGCGAGAGTTCCACTGCCAGCGTCCTGACCAGCGCGCTGATCCCGCCGTTGGCGGTCGTCACGGTCGTGGAGCCGGGATAGGGCCGGTGACTGGCAAGGCCTCCGAGCAGTACGGCCGCGCTGTCGTCGACCATCCGCGAGGCGAGAGCATGCAGAACCGTGGTGTAGCCGGTGAGTTTCACCGTCAGCAGGCGCGTCGCGTCGGCCGGACGATACTCGCGAACCGTGTTGTAGTCCCGGTCGAGCGCCGCGAGCACCAGCCGATCGACGCGTTGCACGTCCGCCAGCCCGGCCACGATCCCTTCCGGGTCGGACAGGTCCAATGCGAGTCCGCGGGTCCGCCCGCCGATCTCATTGGCGATGCCTTTGGTCCGATCCTCCGTACGGCCGGTGATGACCACGTCGTTTCCTCGTGCGGCGCACGACTCGGCAAAATGCCGCCCGATCCCCGACGTTCCGCCGATGACGACGACATGAGTGCGATCGGACATTGACGTGTCCCTCCCCCTGCTTTCCGTGTCCCGGCCTGATGGCCGGTCAGCCGACCGTATCCCGGCCCTATAACGAACGTTCACCCCGCATTCGCGCTATTTCGTTTGACTCTGCGCGGTGAATCACGTGAAGAGGGAGCCGGCCGGCTGGGTCCCCAGCTCGGCCAGCACGTCGGCCGTGGACAGCGGCACCGCGCAACGATCCGCGGCATAGCGAAGCGCCATGAGATGGTCGTCGAGAGACAGGTCGGCCAGCGCGTCCGCCACGAGGAACGGCTGGATGTCGCGGCTGAACGCGTCGCAGGCGGTGATGAGGCATCCCATGTGCGCGTAGACGCCGCAGACGATGAGCTGGTCCCGTCCCGACCGCCGTAGTCGTTCTTCCAGGTCACTCCGGAAGAACGCGCTGTAGCGCCACTTGGTCAGCACCGGGTCGCCCGGCTCGGGGGCGACATCGTCGGCGATGCCGCGATCGGCCTCCTCGACACCCATGCCGGGACCCCAGAAGTCCTGCAGCAGCCCGCGGTCCTGGCGGCTCATGCCACCCGGCTGTGCCGTGTACATCACCGGCACTCCGGCCGTACGCGCCGCCGCGAGCAGCTTCGCAATGTTGGCGACCAGCTCGGTCAGCGGAGACTGCCCGGCCGGAAACGGGCGCAGAAAATACCGCTGCATGTCATGCACCAGCACGACGGCCCGGTCCGGGCGCGGGCGCCAGGGCACCGCCGCGTCCGGCAGATCGCCTTCGCCTGGCATGCGGTACGGCGCGATCGGGGTCATGGCCATGGTTCGCCTCCTGTTTCCGTTCGATGGCCTCATACGTGCAGGGCGGCGCCGCCATCCACGTACAAGTCGTGCATCGTGACGTGACCGGCCTGGTCGGATACGAGGTACGCGACGGCCTCGGCCACGTCCCGCGGCTGGGCCAGCTTCCGCAGCGGAATACCGACGCGATACGCGGCCGGCGAGCCCTCGATCGCCTGCCTCGGATCGGCATCCTCGCCGAGCATCGAGCGCAGCATGGGCGTGTCGGTCGAGCCGGGCGAGACGACGTTGCACCGTATTCCGTGGTCGGCAAGCTCCAGCCCCAGACACCGGGTGAACTGGGCGGACGCGGCCTTTGAGGCGGCGTATGCGGCCATCTCCATGCGCGGCACACCGGCGGCGTTGGACGCCACGGTCACGATCGCGCCGTGGCGGCGGCGGATCATCCGCCGGGCCACCGCACGGGACACGTGGAACACGCCGCCCGCGTTGACCGAGAAGATCTCATTCCATTGCCGGTCCGACAGCTCGACCACCCTGCCGGTGCGCAGGACGCCGGCCGCGTTGACGAGTATGCCGATGGGCCCCAGCTCGTCCTCGACGCGCCGCACGAGCGCGTCCACCGCCTCGCTGTCACACACGTCTACGGAGTAGCCGCGGGCCGACACGCCCTCGGCCTCGAGTTTGGTCACAACGGTGGCGAGCGCCTCGGCGTTGCGGTCCACGGCCGCGACGTGCGCGCCCGCGCCCGCCAGGGTGTCCGCCACGGCGGCGCCGATGCCCTGCGCCGCACCCGTGACCAGTGCGACCGTCGACTCGATTCCGGTCAGTTCCATCATGAACTCCTGCTGGTCGTGGCGGCTTGCTCGGCGTCGTACCCGAACAACCACTGGTGCCGGTCCAGGCCCGACGAGGTCTGGGCGGTGGTGTCGCGGGAGCGCTGGGCGTCCCCGTCGGCCAGGTGGAAGGTCTTCGCGTTGTCACGGGATTGGTGCTGGATCCGCGTGGTCCGGGGAAGGCGAATCCGCTCGTAGCGGCGCAAGGCCGCGCTCAGGCCGCCTGCGCCCGCGTCGGCCAGACAGATCGCGAGTACGACGGCGTCCTCGATCGCCTGGTTCGCGCCCTGCGCCTGGAACGGCAGCATCGGATGTGCGGCATCGCCGATGACGGTCACCCGTCCCGAGCTGAGCCGGTCGATGCTCTCGCGATCGTGCAGCGCCCACCTGCTGACTGTGTCCGCCGCGCCGATCAGCCGTGTGACGTCCTCGTCCCAACCCGCGTACGCAGCCGCGAGCTCAGCGACGTCACCCCGCGCCGACCAGGACTCCTCCCGCCAGCCCGAGGCGGCGACGGTCGCGCCGAAGCTCACCTGCCGGCCGGACGACACCGGGTAGCACACACAGTGCTGGTCCGGTCCGAACCACAACTGCACACGGGGCTCGGTGAGCAAATAAGGCACCCGTTCTGCCGGCACCAGACCCCTGTAGATCGTCTGCCCGGAGTAGCGTGGCCGATCGGCCACCAGCTGTTCCCGTGCGACCGAGTGAATGCCATCGGCGCCCACGACCAGATCCGCCGCGACCGTCGTACCGTCCGGCAGGTGCAGCTGCGCCGCGTCCGCGTTCTGCGTCACGGCGACGCAACGGGCACCGAGGTGGACCCGGTCGGGTGGGATGAGCGAGAGCAGGCTGTTGTGCAGGTCTGCCCGGTGCACGGTGTAATAGGGCGCCCCGAAGCGGCGGTGACACGGGTCGCCCAGCGGAGTGCGTTGCAGCAACGTGCCGTCGTCCCAGCGGCGCATCTCGATCGCCTGCGGTGTGACCGCGATGGTGCGCAGGCGGTCGCGCAGACCCAGCCGGCGCAGCAACCGGGTGGCGTTGGGCGCGACCTGTACACCCGCGCCCACCTCGGCCAGGCGTTCCGCCTGCTCGTAGATGTGGCAGTCGATTCCGGCCCGGCGAAGGGCGACGGCGAAGGCGAGGCCGGCGATTCCGGCCCCGGCCACGGCAACCCTCATCTGCGGCATGTCGCCCCCTCAGTAGTAGAGGAGCGCTTTGCTCCAGTCCTCGTCGGGCCCGAACAGGCTGCGCGGCTTGACCACGTCAGGCATGGTGGTCAGCGCGTCACGCGGTATCAGAGTCCCCGGAGCCAGCCCGGTGACCTCGCTGTCGACACCGAACTCGGCCCGCACCGAAGCCGCCAGTTCCGCTTGGGCGTTCGCCCGGTGCTCCTCGGGCACCTCGATCTCGATGCGCAATCCCGTCGGTTCCGCCTTCGCCCGCCAGAACAGCACCTCGTAGGAGTCCGGGAGGGAGAAGACGAGTTCCTCCAGCCTGTACTGGGTGATCGTCGCGGCGCCGACCCGGTAGCCGAACGCCGCCCTGCCGAGCACCTGGACCGTGGGCAGTTTCCAGCCGCATTCGCAGTCGTCGTAGGAGACCGACACGTTGTCTTCGAGGTTGTAGCGCAGCAGGGGCATCGCCTCGCGGAAGAGCGGTGTGACCACGAGCTGGCCCTCGCCCTCGGCACTGACGGTGCCGGTCTGCGGGTCGTACACCTCGAACAGCGCCCGGTCGGCCCACAGATGCATCCGGCCGTGCCGGCACTCTCCGGCGAGGCTGCCGGTCTCCGTGGAGCCGTACTCCTCGATCACCGGCACCCCCCACAGCCGACTGATCCGCCGGCGGCGGGCGGAGGTGAGCGGCTCGCCACCGACGAACAGCGCACGCAGCGCGGGGAAGTCGGCGCCGGGCCGGTGCCCGGCCGCGGCCGCGGCGGCAGCCCAGATGAGGCACTCGGTCGGCACCGACCAGGTCAGCGTGACATCCAGGTCGTGCATGACCCGGACCACGCGGGCGTACGGCATGGCCAGCGACCGATTGTCGCCGGGCACCACGGTGGCCCCGTGCAGCCGGCCGGCGGCGTGCGCGAGATGCCCCGTCAGCAGCAGCGCGTACGGCGTGCGCACCAGGAAGACGTCCTCGCCGGATATCCCGATCCACTTGCGGGCGAAGCGCTCGGCCAGGTCGGTCCAGTCCTCCGCCGTGTAGTACGAAGGCGTGGGCCGGCCGGCGGTGCCGCTCGACTCGTGATAGGTGGCCAGCCGCTCCTTCGGGACGGAGAGCATTCCGAAGGGGTAATTGTCCCGCAGGTCCTGCTTCGTGGTCAGCGGCAAGGTGGCGAGGTCGGCGGCGGTCGCGGGCAGGGCCGCCGAGTTCAGCCGCTCGCGATAGAACGGCGAGCGGGCCGCCCAGGCGACGGTTTGCGGCAGTTGCTTCTCCTGGAGGCGCTGCAGGTCCTCCGGCCCGTTCCACTGGCCGAGCTGAGGCAGGCCCGAACGTGAGTGATTCACCGCTCTTCCTCTCCTAGCAGTCGATGCGCGTTGTCCCAGGCGATCTGCCGCCATTGATCGGGCGGTATCCGCAGCACCTGGAACTTGGCCAGCTCCACGGCCGGGTGTTGGAGCGGATACTCGGAGCCGAACACCACCCGCCCGGCGCCGAGGCGGCTCAGCGCCGCCTCGGCCACACACGTGTACCCGCCGGACGTCTCCAGCAGGATGTTGGGTTCGTCCTGGATCATCGCGAGGGCGTAGAAGTCGATGTTGCCAATGCCGCTGTGCCCGAGCACGAAGCTCACCTGCGGGAACCGGCGGGCCAGGCCGACCAGGTCGGCCACGCCCGCACCGCGACGGGTCAGGCACACCACGTACACCGGGTGGCCGAACTCGGCGGCCACGCCGACGAGCGCCCCGACGCGGGGGTCGGTCAGTCCGACGCCGTGTACGGCGGGCGAGACCTCCAGGCCGCGGAACTCGGCGGCCCTGGCCCGGTACACCTCGGGCGAGCGGTGCGGGTTGGCGAAGAAGAACGGCACCAGGCGCCCGTCGGTGCCCGCGCAGGTTTCCAGCACTGCGTCGTTGTCGGCGTCGGTCTCGACGTGCCCGCCCTCGATGAGCTGGCGGGACAGGCGGTCCAGGCCGATGGTGCCGCCCGCACACACCACCGCTCGCTCCAGCCCGCAGTCGTCCAGCGTCGACAGGAGCCGCTCACCGGCCCCCGGCCTGGGAGCCAGACGTACGTGGAAATCCAGCACGGGCTGTGCGGTCATCGCGGCCATCACTCACTTCTCGATACAGAACTCATCGATCGGGTAGCCGACGTGCCGTTGCTTGACGGGCAGGTGGCCGAGCACCTTCGTGCCCGGCGTCAGATCCGTGACGTTCAGCACCGTGCCGCCGGGCCCGAGCACCCGTACGTGCCAGTCGTCCTGCACGATGAGGCTGACGCGGACGCCCGACGTCGAGACCGCGTCGATCGCAAGCAGCGGCCGCGTCTCGATCTTGACCCGGCCCACGGTGACGACCCGTGACTTCCCCTTCGCATCGACGGCGAGCACCCTGCCGCCGGCGACGAGTTCGCTGAGGTAGTTGGTGCGTTCGTCAGCCGACAACGTGTACGAGTGCAGCGCCCCGGCGTTGACCCGGAACGGCCGGGTCGGCATGTACGGGAGCGGGTGCGTCTCGCTGCAGCACAGGATCATGCCGGTGGAGTGCGAGCCGACGAGTATGCCCTCGTCGAGCCGGAAGTTCGTGCAGGTGTCGACGCACGCCCGTTCACCCATCCCCGCTCGCCGGATCCCGGTGATCTCCAGCTCCACCAGCGGTATGTCCGCCGCCCTGCTGACCGCGGCGGCTGCCAGGGCAGTGGCCTCTCCCGGGACCCGGGGGGCGAGCATCACGCCGTCGGAGCCGTGCTCCAGGACACCGAAGACGATCTCCGCCTCCTCGACGTCGGCCACCTGGGTGATGATGCTGCCGTCCGCTCCGGCCGCGGCGGCCAGCACGATCTCCAGCGGGATCTTGGTGGGGTCCCGGAAGTACAGCAGGCTCCAACTGTCGAAGCGCGCCGCGCGGCAGGCGTCGTCGAGGCTGGCGGCGTCCGTGATCTCCACGTACCGGCCGAACTCCACGTCGGAGTACTGCAGTGCCAACTCGGCGGGCTCCCCATGGAGGGCCGGATCGACGATGACCACGTCGGCGGGTTCCAGTTTCTCCGGCAGCGGCTGGTTCTGCGGGAACAGAACCTTCTTCACCGTCGGGGGAAGCGACTCCAGGTCGGCCGGATCGGCCGCCACGATGGCGTCCACCCTCTGGTGGACGGCTTCCTCGACTATGGCCTCCTTGGCTCCGTCTACGTTACGGATGTCCAGCCAGCACAGCTTCACAGGTATCTCCTCTGCCGAAGTTTCAGGGAGTATCAGGGCGTAAGGGCAAGCCGGTTGTTCACGCCGTCCCGGTCCGGGACGTGCGGCAATTCATGCACCAGCCGCGCGATCTCGGCTGCCATCCAGCCGGGCCGGTCGGCCTGGAAGACGTTGCGTCCCATGGCCACTCCGGCCGCACCGCCACGCAGCGCGTCGGACACATGGGCCAGCACAGCGTCGGTCTCGGCCGAGCGCGGGCCGCCGGCCACGATGACGGGGATCGGGCAGGCCCGTACCACGTCGGCCATCTGCTCGGGTGTGCCCGCATAGTCGGTCTTGACGACGTCCGCGCCGAGGTCGGCGGCCAGTGACGCGGCGTGCGCCACCAGTTCCGGCGCGCGCGAGTCACTGATCTGCGGTCCGCGGGCGTACACCATGGCGAGCAGCGGGACGTTCCAGCGGTCGCACTCCCCCGCCACGGCCGCCAGATCGGCGACCTGCCGGGCCTCCTGGTGCGACCCCAGGTTGACGTGCACGCTGACCGCGTCGGCGCCCAGCCGCAGCGCCTCCTCCACGTGGGCGACCAGATACTTCGCATCCGGATCCGGAGCGTGCCTGGTGCTCGCGTTCAGATGCACGATCAGCGACATGTCGCCGAACCAGCAGTGCTCGATGTGGCGGAGGCTGCCCTTGTGCAGAACCACGGCGTCGACACCGGTGCCGGCGATCTCACCGAGCAAGGAGTTCAGATCACCGGGGCGCAGCGGTCCGTCGGCGACGGAATGATCGAGCGGCACGACGAGCAGGCGCCCATCGCCATGCCGGAACAGGCGTCGCAGGCGGAGGCCTCGAGCGAACGAGGCGTTGTGTACAACCACTGTGTCCTGCCTCTCTCAAACGGTGGCGGAACGACCGGAGGTCGCGGACGTAACCTCTGCCGGCTCATGCCGGTCGAGGTGGAACTCGCGGTGCAGAGTCTCGACGGTCTCGACGGTGCGTTCTCGGGGCACGATCACGGAGAGCCGCATCTGCGACGTGGAGATCCAGCTCGTCGGGATCCCGGTCCCGGCCAGTGCCGCCATGAGCCTGGCCGTGTACTCGGGACGGCTGAGCAGGCCCATCCCAACCACCGACACCTTGCCGACGTTCTCGTCGAAATGCACACCCCCGCCGAAGGCGGCCGTCACCTTGTGCAGTGCGGCCCGCACTGCGTCGGCTTGGCTGCGGCGAATCGTGAATCCCATGCGGAACTCGTTCTCGTAGGGCCCGGACCTGGCCACCAGGTCCACCACCGTCCCGTGGGCGGCCAGCACCTCGAACACATCGGGAGCCAGGTCCCGGCGGCTGTCCCGGCAGTGCACCAGCACGCGCGCGACGTCGGTGTCGTGGGTCACCGCCACGACGGCCCTCCGGGTCTCCAGCGGCCGGTCGTCCTGCCGGTCGACGACGGTCGTTCCGGGCGCCTGCGATGACACGTTCCGGACACGCACTTCGACCCCTTCCATGGCGGCCAGTTCGATACAACGGGTGTGCAGAACCCTCGCGCCCGCGAACGCCATCTCCGCCATCACGCCAGGTTGGACCCACGGCAGGCACCGCGCCGCGGGCAGGATGCGAGGATCGGCGCTGAAGACGCCGTCCACGTCGGTGTAGATCTCGCAAGCCGATGCGCGAAGTCGCGCCGCCAGCGCCACCGCGGTCGTGTCGGAGCCGCCACGCCCGAGCGTGGCGATGTCCCCGGTGCGGTCGACGCCCTGGAATCCGGTGACCACGGCGACCTTGCCGTCATCCAGAGCCGCTCGCACACGTGCCGCCCCGATCCTCGAGATGAGCGCATCGCCATGCCGATCGGTGGTCCGGATCCCAGCCTGGTGGCCGGTCAGCGAGATCGCCGGCACCCCCAGCCCACTCAGAGCGAGGGCCATCAGCGCCGCCGACTCGCACTCACCCACGGCCAGTAACTGGTCCAGCTCCCGGGACGCAGACACAGCTCCGATGTCGGCCGCCAGCCGCAGCAGGTCATCTGTTCTGCCGCCGCGCGCGGAGACGACCACAGCCACCGACGGTCCGCGCCGCCGCGCTGCCGCGATGCGCAGGGCGGCGTGACGAACGCAGTCAAGCGTCTGCAAAGAAGTACCGCCGTATTTTTGGACGAGCACATCCACAGTCGTTTTCACCGCCCTTGTCGCACTGGTAAGTCACGACAGTAATCGCGACGCACCTCCCCGCCCACTACCTGCGCGAGTAGTGCCACTCCATTCAGTTATTCACGCCATCCGCCGGACCGTTACCGGAAACACGCGATGGCGGCTTCACGTCATTGTGTGACGCCTTTCGCCGCCGCAGTATCGAGAGGGGTGATCTGATCTCACGTAAAGGGGAGCGATATGCACGGGACGGATTCGAGCATGGCCGGCCCCCCGGATGTTCTGAACAGCCTCGGCGAGGACGGGCGCGCCTTCGCCCTGCTTTACCGGCCCGGTTCGACGCAGACGGCGAAGGTGGAGGTCCTGACCGGCGAGCTCTGCGGCGTGGACAGCCTCGCCGCGCTGCCCCTGCCAGGCCGGCCGGCGAGCGGCGCTCAACACGACCTGCTCGTGGCGATTCCGTACCGGCAGATCACCGAACGCGGGTTCGCCTGCCGCGACGATCACGCGCCCTTGCTCACCATGCACGTCCACGAGCAGGCCGAACTCAGTCGCAGTCAGGCCTTGGCGGGCCTGCCCGAGCAGAACGTGCGCGCGTCCGACGCCGGATTCGATATCAGCGATGAGGACTACGCGGCGATCGTCAAGCGGGTGCTGCGTGATGAGATCGGACAGGGCGCCGGATCCAACTTCGTGATCAGACGTTCCTTTGCCGCGCGGTTGGACGATTACTCGGTGCGTACGGAGCTCGCCATCTTCCGGCGGCTTCTGACCGGCGAGCTCGGGTCGTACTGGACGTTCCTGTTCCACACCGGCGCGGGAACGTTTATCGGCGCATCCCCGGAGCGACACGTCAGCGTGGCCGACGGCACCGTCTCGATGAACCCCATCAGCGGGACTTACCGGCACCCCTCGACCGGCCCAGACATTTCCGGGCTCCTGGCGTTTCTGAACGACCCCAAAGAGGCCAACGAACTCTATATGGTCGTCGACGAAGAACTGAAAATGATGGCCCGCATGTGCACCTCTGGCGGCCGGGTTCATGGCCCATTTCTGAAGGAAATGGCGCGCCTGACCCACTCCGAATACGTCCTGACCGGCCACAGCGATCTCGACGTACGCGACGTGCTGCGAGAAACCCTGCTCGCACCGACTGTCACCGGCAGTCCCCTCGAAAACGCCTTCCGGGTCATCGGCCGTCACGAAACGACGGGCCGCGGATACTACGGCGGCGTCCTCGCACTGATCGGCCGCGATGTGGAGGGCAGCCGTACGCTCGATTCGGCGATCATGATCCGAACCGCGGAGGTCGGCGATGACGGCCGGCTGCGCCTGGGCGTCGGCGCCACCCTGGTCCGTGACTCCAACCCCGATTCCGAGGTGGCCGAGACCCGGACCAAAGCCGCGGGCATGCTCGAAGCGCTCGGCCTCTCACCGGAAGGTACCGGCGCCGGCAGCGAGCCCACCTCGGTGGGAGCGCCCGCGTCACCGGCCACCCATCCCCAAGTGCGCCTGGCACTGAAGTCCCGCAACGCCACGCTGTCGCGATTCTGGCTCGACGGAGCACACCGGAGAACGCCGGACCCGGTGCTGGACGGACGGCGCGTGCTGGTCGTCGACAACGAGGACACCTTCACGGGGATGCTCGGCCATCAACTGCGAGCCCTCGGCCTGCAGACCACGATCACACGATTCGACGATCCGCTGCCGTCGGAGGGATTCGACCTCGTCCTCGTCGGCCCCGGCCCCGGCGACCCCCGCGACGCGACAGACCCACGCATCAACACGCTCCGCGCGCTCACCCGTGACCTGCTCGTCGGCACCGTCCCGTTCCTGTCCATCTGCCTGGGCCACCAGATACTCGCGGCCGAGCTCGGCCTTGAAATCGTACGGCGCTCGGTGCCCAACCAAGGTGTCCAGAACCTGGTCAACCTCTTCGGCCGATCCGAACGCGTGGGCTTCTACAACACCTACGCCGCCCGCGCCGAACACGACTTCATTCCCGGTACCGGGCAGCGCAAGCCCATGGACATCAGCCGGAACCCTCGGACAGGCGAAGTGCACGCCCTGCGCGGCGCAGGTTTTCGATCCGTGCAATTCCATCTCGAATCCATACTCACTCAACACGGCCCGCAGATCCTCGGCGACCTGCTTGCCTCACTGCTGAGGGATGCGGGAAGTACCAGCGTTCCTGGTGCAGGTGTGGGAGCGCGTCGCCGGTAAGCGGACACGGTCCGGGAGTTCTGGGTAGGGCAGTGAGCTTGTCGGCGATCGGCGGCTGAATGACTTGGCCGCAAAGAGCTCGCGCAGTCACTGCGACGGAACTGCGCCCCATGCGCGCTACGGCCAATGGCGCGCCCTGTTGCCGCAGAAGCAGCAGGCGCCGCGAAGATACCGCGTGCGCGACAGATGGCCGCTCGTCCGCGAGCAGGACTCCCACGCGGCAAGGTCCGGCTAGGCTGCGCGTATGAGCACAGGACTGTCCAGTGTCTGGGCCCGGTTAAGAGACTGGGTGATCGCGATCTGCGTGGCGGCGGTACTGCTGGTCACCGCGCTGGCCCGGGACCACCCCGCCACGGATCTCGGCCTTCTCGGCTATGCACTGGCGGTGACGAGCGGCCTGGCGCTGGTCGTCCGCCGCCGGGCTCCGGTTCCCGTCCTGGCCGTTACGGGGCTGTGCGTGGTGGGTTACAACGCGGTCGGTTTCGAAGTGCCCGCCGTCGCATACCTGTTCGCGGTGTACGCCGCCGTACGGTCGGGGCACCGCCTCATCACCGTGCTGGTGTCCGTGGCGCTGCTGGTCGCTCTCCCGTTCGCAGTCATGGCCTCCCCCGCGGACGGGCCCGCGGCCGACGCGTTCGCGCAGGCCCGAGGCGTCCTCGAGCTGGCCTGGCTGATCGCTGCCGGTGCCGCCGGGGAGGCGCTGCGGCAAGCCGAGCGGCGGGCGGACGAAGCCGAGCGCACCCGCGAGGAGACCGCGCGGCTGCGCGCGACGGAGGAACGGCTGCACATCGCGCGGGAGCTGCACGATTCGCTCACCCACCAGATCTCGATCATCAAGGTGCAGTCCGAAGTCGCCGTCCACCTGGCCCGCAAGCGTGGCGAACAAGTACCGGAGACCTTGCTGGCGATCCAGGAGGCCGGCCGTGAGGCGACCCGGGAACTGCGAGCGACCCTGGAGACGCTGCGCAACGACGCCGAGACCCCGTCGTACGGGCTCGACCACGTCCCGAAACTGGTGGAACGGGCCCATGGGATAGGCCTGAAAACAACGCTGACGATCGAAGGACAACGGCACGACGTGCCGGACGCGGTGGACCGGACCGCCTACCGGATCGTCCAGGAGTCGCTCACCAATGTGGCCCGCCACTCTGCCGCCGCCACCGCGTCGATCCGGATCGACTACCGTCGGGACGCCCTCGCCATTCAGGTCGATGACGACGGGACGGCCGAACCGGGCTCCGCCCCGGTGCCCGGCGTCGGGCTGCTGGGGATGCGCGAACGCGTCACCGCCCTGGGCGGCCGCCTGCGGGCGGAACCGCGCACCGAGGGCGGTTTCACCGTCCAGGCCGAACTACCGGTGGCGCGGATTTCATGATTCGTGTCCTGCTGCTCGACGACCAGCCGCTCCTTCGCAGTGGGTTCCGTGCGCTTCTCGACGCCGAGGACGACATCGAGGTGGTCGCCGAGGCCGCCGACGGCAAGGAGGGCCTGGCCCTCGCCAGGGAACTCCTGCCCGACATCGCGCTCGTCGACATCCAGATGCCGGTGATGGATGGCATCGAGACGACCCGGCGGATCGCCGCGGACCCGTTCCTGGCCGGGGTGCACGTGGTCATCCTGACCAACTACGGCGTCGACGAACACGTGTTCAACGCGCTGCGCGCCGGCGCCGCAGGGTTCCTCGTCAAGGACATCGAGCCGGACGACTTTCTGCACTCCGTACGCGTCGCCGCGCGCGGTGACGCCCTGCTCGCACCGTCGATCACCAAAATGCTGATCAGCCGGTATGTCGCCCAGCCTCCCAGCAACAAAGCCGGCACAGGACTGAAGGAACTGACCAACCGCGAACGCGAGGCCGTCGCCCTGGCCGCGCAGGGCCTGTCCAACGACGAAATCGCCGATCTCATGGTGATCAGCCCACTGACCGCGAAAACCCATATCAACCGCGCCATGATCAAGCTCCAGGCCCGCGACCGCGCCCAACTCGTGGTCTTCGCCTACGAATCCGGCCTGGTGGCCCCCCGAAACCGCTGACGCAGGTAAGACCGACCGGCAATTGGGGGGCGGTAAGTCCTCAAAACCGTGGCCCATGTGGTGACGCGGGAGCTGACGCACCATGAGACACGGAGCCCTTTTCCACTTGACCTGGTGCGTTGACCTCGATTCGTCTGCGACCTGATGGGTCCCGCTGGTCCGGCGTCTTGCCCTGATTTGTCCGTCCGGCCGGTGCAGGGGCCTTCGCATGCGCTGC
>NZ_JBICXB010000073.1:0-19635 GCF_043200055.1 Streptomyces sp. NPDC048496
GGCCCCCGAGGACAGCATCGCGTCTTACGGCGCGGCACTCGGGCTGGCAGGCACATCGGCAGGCCGCGGTCGGTGGTTCCGTCGCCGAGGGTGACACATATGCCCCAAGCGCAGGTGCTCACACTCAACCGGGACGGGGTCTCCAAGCCCGCCCGACACAGCTCTCGGCATCGCAGGTCAGGGCCTCGCCCCGCCCACAGTTATCAGGGACAGGACACGCGTCCTCGCGGGCTTTACCGCGGTAAAGCCGCCTCCTCCGTCTCGTCCTCCCCCTCGAGCTCCTCGGCCCCCACGACCACGGAGCAGACCGGTTCCTGAATGAGGTTCATGTACGCCAGAGGAGGCTTCGGCCAGGGGCGGCTGTAGCTGTCGGGTGTCCGGTCTCAACCGACCTGGGGCACCGTGACTCTGTGACCCGTGGCGCCTCAGATTGACCGAGACACCGGGCTGACGGGCATCTCGGTCAATCCGAGGCAGTCGGAGTCGATGCCCCAGGAAAACTGAGAGTGCCGCGACAGAGCTGAGACGAGGCGGAGCTTGATCTTGGTCTGACTGTCACGTGTCGTATCGACCGTCCCAAGGAGCAGAGAAGCCGAGGCGGTCGGGGTAGAGCTCGGCCCAGTCGTCTTCGCCTTCGCCGTCTGCATGGCGTTCAGTGATCAGGCCGAACACCACGCCGTCAGCGGTCAGCCGGAAAGGGCGGATGGCAACGTCCCCGTACTCGCGCTGAGAAAGGCTGGCGAGCAGTTCAGCCATCCGTGCCTCGGCCCGGGCGGAGACGGAGTCGTCGCCGTGCGGCCGTCGCTGGTGCTCGGCCCATGTGCCTGCGCACCAGACGTCGGAGTTGATGTGCCGGCCATCGGAGTCGAAGCAGTGGAGCACGACGTAGAGGCGCTTGTGCTCCCCCACCCTTCCCCGAGCGTGAACCCTTCCGGGAAGGTGTAAGTGTTCGACGCCAGGAACTGGCTGCCTGCGTATCGGCCCATGGTGGCCGTGCGGTACTCGGGCTCGTGGGCGATCGGAATGATCTCGGGGACTGCCATGGCGAAACCATAGACGTCAGTTGGCGAGCGCCTGGGGGCTGCCTCGGAAGGACTCAGACTGCCTCCAGCTCCACTGAGGCACCACATCGGGTAAGTGCTGCTGCGTCATTTCGTATCCCTGCTCAGTCGGTTCTTTACCGCGGTAAAGCCGTCACGCGACGTCGAACGCCCGACGGACGGGTCGGCCGCCGCCGTGCTTGTAGTCGAGGGCGGCTTGGATGCTGGCCTGGAGGCTGTCGGCCGGCTGCCCTGAGGTGAGGACTTCGAAGGTGGCCACGGTGTCCGCGAACGCGGTCTCGGGTTCGCGGCGGTCCAGGTCGGTGAGTGCCTGGTTCTGTCGGTCGATGGCGTCCTTCAGGTAGGGGCTGGTGGGGGCGGTGTCGGGCTTGTGGGCGAGGGCTGCGGTGAGGGCGCGCTGGTAGCCGGGGGACGCGGTCTCACGGGTGCGGACCGGCCCGGTAGGGATGGCCTGCTCGACCGGCGCCGGCTCGACAGCGGGGGTGGTGGTGAGTGCGCCGACGGCCAGGACTCGGATGCTGCGGACCGCGGGCCGCCCCAGCTTGTCGTTGATCTGCCGGGCCACCTGTCCGCCCAGGAGCCGGAGTTGCGCTGCGTATGCGTGGGAGCCCGGGCGGAGATCGAGCCGCCCCCGCTCTGCGTCGTATCCGGCTGGTTCGACGTGACCGGCGAACTGGGGGCACAGGGTGTGCCACTGATCGTTGATGCGGCCGCCGCGGAGATTCCCGGTGTCGTTGTCCCAGCCTTGCTCGGTGCTGATCTGGCCGACGATGTCTCCGAGGCCGAGGGGCTCCCTGCCGCCGGTCCGGGTTGCGTGGAGACGGCGGGGTGTCTTCTTCGGCGAGACGGTGCTGCCTGCGTTGGCCTTGTACGCGGCCAGGGCCTGGCGAGCGAGGTCGGCACCGGCAGAAGTCTGCGGCTGCTGGTCGGTCATGCGAAGACTCCTGCCTGGAAGCTGGGGGATGCGGCAAGGCGGGCGGCTCGGGCTGCAAGGGCGGTCCCGTACAGGTCGATGGCGTCGTCGTCGCCGTGGTCCTCGAGGTGGTCGATGACCAGCTGAATGTCGTACTTGGCGCGGGAGCGGGCGGTACGCCGGTCGTCGTCGGTGCGAGGAGTCCGGGCGAACAGCGCCTCGAGGGACGCAAGGTCGGCGGCCTCTTCGGGGGTGGCGCGCCAGGTCTGGTTCGCGAGTCGTTCTTCGGCTGCTGCGAGTTCGGCGTCCTGCGCGGCCTGGCGGACGAGGGCGGTACGGATGTAGGCGGCGGGCTGCTTGGGACGCCAGCCGAGGCACATGCCGGTCAGCTCGTCGGCGATCTGGGTGGAGTCGAAACCACGATCGAAGTACGGGCGCAGAACGTACGCGAGGCGACGCAGAGACTCTTTCTGCGTCCAGTTCACCAAGGCACGGACCCGGCGGGTCTCTCGGATCTCCCGGGCTGCCTGCAGCGGGGTACGGCGGACGTGGTCCTCGTTGCTGCTGCGGGTCTGGTGGGGGAGTGATGCGGTTCGACGCCCCGCGTGCGGGGTGTAGTTAAAACCCCCCGCCATCTGAACCTGACTCTCTTCATCACCTGAGGTAAGGGAAGGGGGCTCACAAGATCGTTCAGCGGAGTTGTCCACAGGGCCCGAAGAGGCGTTATCCACAGGGTTCGTGGCGGTCGTCGAGGGCCGCGCGTTGGGCCTCTGGCGGTGGTCGACGACGATCCGGGCGTCGTAACCAGTGCCGATGATTCGGTGGCCCATGGCGTGGTCGTAGGCGGTCGGGATGACCGCGGCGTACACAGTGGCGGTGGCCGCGTAGCCCTTGAGCCCCAGCAGACGCCGGATGTTGCTGCGGGTGCCGTGCTGCACCCACGCGAGGGCGCCCAGCTCCCGCAGGTATGACACGTGACGCTTCACGGTGGCACGGGAGACCTTGAGGCGTGCCGCAGTCTCGTCCAGGCAGTAACGGGCGTGCCCGGTCGAGTAGTCCATGCGGGCTCCCAGGTCGCGCGCGACGGTAAGCGTGGTGGCGTTTGCCCGCGGGTGTAGGCCGGCTGCGATCAGCCATTCCACGGCGCGAAGCCACCGACGCGGGCCGCTGTGGCGAGACGTGGTGTGTGAAACCTCCTGGGAAGCACCGCGGACCAGAGCGACCTGACTCGCGCCGTACTCGTACGCGTGTTCGAAAGTGTTACGCGGGGCGATCGTGTCGCCAGAAGATTGCTGGCGCGGGATGCCGCTAATGGTGGGGGACTTTTGCCGCGAATCGCCCGTCCGGGCGCGCGGAAGCTGACAAGCGGTGTTCGGGTAAGGCACTATGTACCTGCTTTCACTGAACGCGGGATACCAAAAGCCCGCTGGGTGGATTTGCTGAGGAGCAGCAGTCGCTCGAAGCCTCGGGCCCGGTCGCCAAACCGGATTCGAAGTTCGGGCCTTAGCTCGGTCGCCAAACCGAGCCGTGGAAGTCGGCCGCGCACGGTGCGCCAACACCAGCGGCCAGCGGTAGAGGAAGCGCCCCCGCCAAGGGGCCCAGGACCTCTCGCTCAGAACGTCACTACGTCACCTGATCTCCCTTACTGGGTGAGGTCTGCTCCTGTGCCCGTCCGGCCAGGAAGTCGTTACGGAACCCGCCCCGTTCGCCGATGCGCAGCATGTCCTGCGTCCAGTCGCTCGGTCCTTCGGGGCGGTCCCAGGTCTCGTTCCACCCGGTCCTGTAGCCGGGGTGGTGGCGCCACATGTGCGTGAAGTACCGCATCGTGGAGCAGGGGAAGCCGTTCGAGCCGTGGCAGGTGAAGCAACGCGTCCTGCTGCGGCCCTCGTGGTCGACGTACGCGGCGTGCTGCGTGACGGCCATCCGGAGAAACAGGACACGGTCCACGGCCTGGTCCCGGGCGGGGCCGGCGGGAAGCTTCTCGGCAGCAGCCATGTCCTCGAGGAGACGGGCGTACACGAAGTCCTTGGCGAGGAACTCCCAGCCGAAGTACGGGGCAGTCGCGGTGAGGTACCGGGCGGTCGCGTGCTCGCCCTGGGCGGTCATCGCGTGCTCCGGGTAGTGGTGACAGGGCCCGTGCAGTGCGACGCCGGTGTGATCTTCACGGCGGACTGCTGGGTCCCACTGTCGGATAGCCCGGTTGTCCGGGTAGAGTTCGCCATAGAACTGGCACCTTCTTCTTGTTGAGTGTGGTGTCGGTCGGCCCCCGCACCAGATGCGGCAAACATCTGGAGTACTGCGGGGGCTTTCCTGTTGTCTTGGTGACCCCGTTCGGACGGTCCCATTTCTGAGTGGTCGTCTGGCGTCAGGCGCAGCCTACCCGTTCTGCTCTCCACCTGTCCCTTCCCTTGCTAATCGTGTCTTTGATCGGACTTGTCATCGGATAGCCAGTGCATCGCAAGCCGTGTGGCCGACAGTTCGTGTCCTATAAAAAGGCGAACCACCGCTCGACGAGGTTGAGCCAGGACGCCCCGGGCGGGAAGTGCAGGTGGAAGCGCGGGTGTGCGGCCAGCCACTTCGTGACGGCGGAGACGTTGTGCGTGACGTAGGTGTCGAGGAGAGGCGCACCTCGAGATCGGATCACCGTCGAGCGGGCGGCGGCTTGCTCGGCAGTAGGCATCTTCGTGTGGAAGGAGCCGCGGAAGTCGGCGAGGCGTGCCACGGAGTCGTCGACGACGATTTCAGCCGCAACAACCCACGTGTGCAGGCGCTTGAGAGTGCTGGTGCAACGGGACACGGACTCAACCGTCACTTGCCAATCTCTCCCATAATGAACCGAGGCCCGCTCCGAGGCCTTGATACTGAGAGAGACGCAGCAGTACCGGAATCCGTTACGCCAACCCCAGACGGGCGGGTCGAGGATGGCCGCCCGCGCAGCCCACGCCAGGGCACTTTCCTGCCGCAGGATGTCGGCCCCGGCCCGCTACTTACCGCGGGGCCGGGGCCGACGTACGCGTCGTGCTCTGGGGCTACTTCCAGCCGTGCTCAGCCAGAGCGCCGGCCTCTTGCAGGTAGCCGAGCAGCCCTTCCTTCGGGTACTCGATGATGTCCTCGGGCAGTTCGTGCACGCTGAACCACTCCAGGCCGAGGCACTTCTCGGGTTCGTTGTTGACGGGCACCCCGCTCCACTCGGTGGCCTCGAAGAAGAACCCGATCCGTTCCACGGTGTCGCTTTGCTTGTGGTGCACGACGTGAACCAGTCGCAGATGTTCCGGATCGACGGTGATGCTGGTTTCCTCGTGCAGCTCCCGTGCGGCCCCGACGCTCAGGGGTTCGCCCCGGTCGAGCTTGCCGGACGGCATGTGCCAGCGGCCGTAGCCGTACGGTCCGCCGCGCTGGGAGAGCAGCAGCTTGTCGCCCTCGCGGAGGATGATGTGGGTATCGATGACGGGCTCTGCGAGTGGCGGTGTCATGGTTCCTGAAGGGTTGTGGGTGGCGTTCAGGCAGCCGACGCTACCGGCGAATCGGGGAGTGCATCGGCGATTGTGGCCGCAACCTCCGATGGGGTGGCGTCGCTGGTGTTCACGACCAGCACCTTCACGTTGGCCGTCATGAGGGTCTGGGCGGTCTCGTCGTAGAGGTCGACTTCGCGGCCGGGCACGGTCGGGTCGAGGTGGAAGCGGTTGCGGGGGTCGCGTGCGGCTATTCGTTCGGCGATGAGGTCGGGGGGCGCAGTCAGGATGACTGCCAGGTCGGGCATCAGGACGTGGCCGACCGGCAACGGCTGGCCTCGCCTTATGGACGGAATCACCCCGCCAGGCGTTACAGCCCTCAGCCGATCTGTATCCCGTCCTCACGGAGACGACGATCGGCAGGCCGGCACTCCAGCGCCGTCGCTCACAGCACATCGACGTTCGCGCCGGAGAGCCGGTTACGACAGTCGAGCACATACGGCGCGTGCTCAAGGACCGTCTCGTAGTCGAATTCCGCATGGTCCGTCAGCAGCACCACGGCGTCGGATGCCGCAATCTCCTCCGCAGTCGCTACTACTCGGATCAGGCGTGCGTCGGTGCGGATGTCATCTATGACGTGCGGGTCCGCGCCACGCACCTCGGCACCGAGGTCGAGCAGTAGCTCAGCGACACGCGCAGACGGCGACTCGCGGGCGTCGGAGGTGTTGGCCTTGTAGGCCAGACCGAGCAGCAGGACACGAGATCCGCTGACGGCCATGCGCCGCGTATTGAAACCCTCCATGAGCCGCCGGACCACGTAGTCAGGCATGTGGTTGTTCACGTCGTTGGCGAGTTCCACAAACCGGAACGGGACGCCGACCGCGCGTTCCACCTTCCACGACAGAAATGACGGGTCGATCGGCAGGCAATGTCCACCGACACCGGGGCCGGGGGTGAACCGCATGTAGCCGAAGGGCTTGGACGCGGCGGCGTCGATCGCATCCCAGACGTTCACGCCAAGCGGCCTGGCGAGCATCGCCATCTCGTTGACCAGCGCAATGTTGACGTGCCGGAAGGTGTTCTCGATCAGCTTGGTCAGCTCGGCCACCTTCGTTCCGGAGACCGGAACCGTGGTCTCCACCACGCCGTCGTAGAAGCCCTTGACCACGTCAAGCGATGCGGCGTCGATGCCGGACACCACCTTGGGCGTCTTCTCGAACGGCCACGACCTGTTTCCCGGGTCGATGCGCTCGGGGCTGAAGCCGACGTGGAAGTCCGCACCAGCGATCAGACCGGACGCCTTCTCCAAGATCGGTAACACCACCTCCTCGGTGGTACCGGGGTAGGTCGTGGACTCCAGGACCACGGTCGCACCGGGGCACAAGTGCTCGCCCAGTGTGTGGGCACACGACTCGACGTAGGTCAGGTCGGGCACTCCGTCCCGCAGCGGGGTCGGCACGGTGATCACAGCGATGTCGAACCGGGGCAGCGCGGCGGCTTCGGCGGTCACGCAGTAGGCCCCGGAGTCCAGCACTGCGCGGAGCCGCGCGGACGCCACATCCTCCACGTACGACTCGCCAGTGGCGATCTGCTGAACGCGATGCGGGTCCACGTCGAAGCCGATGACACGGTGGCCCACCTCTGCGGCGCGTACGGCCAGCGGCAGCCCCACATAGCCCTGACCAGCGACAACAACATGCATGGCAGCTCCTACTACGATCGCAGTGTTGAATGGACCGTTGTTCCTGGCCTAGCAAGGAGAAGCGCTGTGCCCCTGGTGTCTGTCGTGATGCCCGTGTACAACTCGGCAGCCACTCTCGGCGCAGCGATCCGGTCGGTGCTCACGCAGACCCACAGCGACCTGGAGCTGCTGGTCACCGACGACAAGTCTTCCGATGGCTCCATGGACCTGCTCATGGAATTCGCCCGGCAGGACAAGCGCGTCGTGCCGGAATCGGCACCCGAACGGGGCGGTGCCGGCCGGGCACGCAACCTCGCTATTGCGCGGGCCCGGGGGGATTACGTCGCCTTTCTTGACAGTGACGACATGTGGCTTCCGGAGAAGACCGAGCGGCAAATCGAATTCGCTGCGACGGGTAGTGCGCCTCTGACGTTCACCTCCTACTACAAGATGGACGCCGATTACGACGGCGAGAGCACCGATTTCATCCCGAACGGGCGCGTTGTCCAGGCGCGAGAACACGTGGACTACCGCGCGATGCTGGTCCAGGATCACATCGGGGCGTTGACGGCCATGTACGACCGCACCGTCCTTGGCACGAGGCTGATGCCGGAGATGCTGAAGCGACAGGACTACGCCCTGTGGCTGTCGATCATGCGTGATGGCGCTGCCGCCCGGGGCCTTCCTGAGCCGCTTGCGGTGTACAGGTCCCACCAGGCGGGATCGCTGTCCTCCAACAAGCTGTCGCTGGTCCCGTACAACTGGTCGTTGTACCGCGAGCACGAGGGGCTGTCGGTCCCCCGGGCGTCGCGGGCGCTGGCCGGCGCTGTGTGGCAGTCGCTGCGTAATTCGCGGATCTAGGACTCTCAGTGAGCCCCGGCCAGACGCCCGCCTGCACCACCTACGAGGCGGCTGGTCCGGTGGCGCCTGCACTGCGCAGGAACAGTTGGAGCAGCAGGCGGCGGTTCTCGGGTGCGACATCGTGCTGGCCGTCGCCGAGCGGTTCGCGGCCATGGACCCAGCGGTGCTGGTTCACGATCAAGAAGTCACCACGCTGGAGCGTGTAGGAGATCTGGCCGGCGACCATCTGGTCCGCGAGTTCCTTGGCCGCGTGGGCGTGTCGCTCACCGAGTCCGGACTCGGCGAGCATCTTGGCGGTGAACCGTACGAATCCGTGGTCTTCGGGTTCGTCGTCGAGGACGGGGAACGGTGTGTACTCCTCGCCGACGTCGGACAAATCGAAGAAGCCCCCGTAGCTGTATGCCACGTCGGACAGGAGGGCGTGACTTGATGGCGTCAGGCGCGATACGGCCTCGCGAGCGTTGGAGAGGATGCTCGCGCCAGCGCCGAGTGGGTCGGGTCGGACGCACAGAAGCGTGGTGTAGTCCGGCGGCTGGGTCGCGTTGACCAAGTCCATGTGGAAGGCGTTGTACCCCGTACCGGTGGACAGGCCAGGATTGGCGTTGAGGTTGGTCCCGATTTCCTTCCACAGCGGCCATCGTTGGAAGGGCTGGAAGGGGATCGCCACTTCGGCGAGAATCGCCGTCGCCAAGCGGAGGAACTGTTCCCCGACCCCCAGCGCCTGGGCGATGTTCCCCAGGCGCACCACGGCGTATCCGCCAGCAGCCCCGTTGAGCGCGGCGAGGAGGGGGCCCCTGATTTCGTTGAACAGCGGAGCCGAATCCAGTTTGGTCCGGTACCGCTCGATCGTGGAATCTGCCAGGTAGGCGCCCTCCACGGTCCAGGCAGGAAGCGTGCTTCCGATCTCGATCAGATCGCCTTCCAGCTCTTTCGGCAGGTCGATGAAGCGGTCCGAGTCAGCGTTCACGATCTCGGGCATGTGCTGTCCCTTTCTGCGGATTCACGCCGGGTGGGCCTTGGAGCCGGTCTCTCGTCCGTGCCCATCGGCAGCGGTGGAGAGGCGGGAGTCTGTTGCCGAGCAACGGGGGTGGAAAAGCTGCCCGGCGTCGGAAGATTGGAGCCCGGCCCGCCCGCCGAGCCCTTGGGCGTCGGGGAGGGCCGAAGTTGGTCAGCCGGAGTGGCGGGCGCCCACTCGGCGGCGGGTGACGATGAAGGCAATAGCAGTCAGGAAGACTGCTGCCTGGTACACGCGACGGGACACGGGCCACTCCAGGACGTTCAGGCAATTGACTTGAGGGTCGCGAGGTCATCCAGATCGACGACCTTGAAGTCCTGCAAGCAGCGGACGAGCTGAGAGGCCAGAAGCCACCGCAGCTCTGACGTCCGGTACGGAATGGGTGTGTCGCTCCCGGCAAGTGCCTCGATCCCGTCACGGGTCCACTCGTAAGGCGTGCCGATGACCCCGTAGAGAGGGGCGCTGCGCACCATCAGCACGGTGTAGCCCTTCTGAAGGTGCGGACACTGCTCAACTGCGGCGCGCAGGTGCGCCAGGCAAACCGGGGGCGGCGCAGTGCGGAGGATGTCCCCAGGCCGCGGAACGCCCTTGCTGGCGTGCACCAGAAATGGGTACCCCTCCGGTGTTCTGGTATGGCCTGCGCAGATCTGACAGTGAAGCCGCGTCATCGTCTCGCGCTGCCTGGCGGGGTGGACGAGCCGCCACTGCGGACGCCCGGACGGTAGCCCGCTCCGACCGATCAACTGTGAGCACCGGCCCCACAGCACACCCCGCGGGTCGCGGTCCTCTTGGCTCTCGTCCCAGTAGCCCAGGGCTGGGCGGCCGGCGCGGTCAAAGGTAGCGCGCAGGGCCAGGATCGATTCGGGTTCCTCGCCTTCGCGGGCTGTGATGTACGGGACGAGGCGGCTCACCGTGCTCATGCGGCTGCTCCTGTCAGCGCAGTGGGGCGGCGCGGGGGAATGATCTGGCCGTCGGGCAGCAATTCACCAGTGTCGTCAAAGAGCAATACGCCGTTGCAAAGCCGGGCCCAGCCCAAGACGTCGTCTCGTGCCACGGTTCTGGCCGCCTCGCGATCCGACGCGCCCGCGCTGGGGCAGGGAGTCTCGTGCTGGCACATGTGCGTCGCATTCCTCTCGGACGTGCTGCGGTGGGGCCCTCTCCGGCTGAACCTACGAACCGCGGGGGAGCGGAGTTGGATCGCCGGAGAGGGAGTTTCGGGGAGGAACTGTTGGGCAGGCCGGTCGCCCTCGCTTGGAGTGGGAGAGGGCGACCGGGGCTCACACCCGTGATCGGCGGGGGAGTGTGAGCCAGTCCTCCGTTCGCGCAGTTCCGCCGACCAGCGCCTGCCTGCTGTGGGCAGGGCGATCGAGGGGGAACCGGAGGACCCCGATGGAGGGTCGTCTCCACGGAGCGACAACACAGCTGCGTGGAGACGACCGGTTCTGAGGCATCATGCGACTTCCTTGATGTACCGAGCCTCGATCAGTTTCTCGACGAGGTCGGAGGTCACGAAAGCTATGCGCCGAGCCATCCCGACGGCCTGCTGATGGTCGGCTGGCAGGCGCGCATCTTGCATAGGGCGTCCTTGTTCGATGAGGTGCGTCATTTCATCGGTGGGCGGGAAGTTGGGGTCGGCTACAGCGATTGCGCTGAGCCTTGTGAGATGGGTACGCAAGCGTTCGACAAGCGCCGGGGTCGCAGCCTCGGGCGGCGGCTGGATTCCGATCGTCGTGTCCAGGTCGTCGAAGATCTCCTCGACGTCGAGCGGAGACCACGCAGTGATCCGCTTCAGGACGTGCCTCAAGCCGTCCTCGTCGAGCGGAGGTGTCCACTTCGGGACGTTGGCCTTACGAGAGGCGACGCGCTTATCCCGAACCGGAGCGGTGAGGAAGATCGTCATGCCGGCACCGGTCCCGGCATCATGTGCGCGCGGACAGCCTTGCCGCCACGCTCGCAGAGGTGCCACGAGAGTGCACCGCCGAGCTGGCCGACTACCCAGAGGCCACGGCCTACCTCGCCGGCGGACGCTCGCTCAAAGTCCCGGAACTCGGGAAGCGGATCGTGGACGTCGATAAGAAGGGCGTGGTCTTCGGTGATGGCAAGCCGAAGCCGCACGAATCGGTCCTTGTGGTTCGGACCCGGGTCGGCATGGGCCACAGCGTTTCGAACGAGGATTCCTGCGGCCTGTGTAGCGCCCTCACTGTTCCCCGACCACCTGAGCATCGGCAGTCGCGTCCGTGCGTGTAGGCGAGCCAGCTGAGAGGCACCTGGCAAGAGATCAAAAGTCCTTGACCATTCCTCGGCGATCGGCGCAGTCCCCGTGAGGGAAGTGACCGGTGCCGCCGGCTCGGCGTATCTCGGAAGGACCACTCTCACTCCTGACGTCGGAATGTGCTCGGATCAGCACGCTCGGCAGCGGCTGGCGATCAGAGTCCTCCCGGCTCGGGTGGCTTCGCCATGGCTTCCGGGGTGGCTTCCACGACACTTCTGGGCGACAGACGTGGCCTCGGGGTAGCTTCTAAATGCCTTTTGCGCGGGACCTGTTGTCCTGTCGACTGTGCGCGGTATCCCCTCGTGACGAGGGTTCCGCCGACGACTGGTTGAGGACGACGCTCAGAGACTTGGGGGCCGAAGTGGGCAAGCCGAGGACGCTGCTCAAAGTCCTGATTGATCAGCGACAGTGGACGTGGGCGATCTTCGAGCGCGAGTTCGCGAAGGCAGCAGACAAGGTCATCGACCGCGGGGCACAGAACCCCACAGTCGGCGAGACGCAGTACCGCCGGTGGACGAGTGGCCAGCTCAAGGGGCTGCCCAGCCCGGATGCCTGCCGGGTCTTGCAGGAGATGTTCCACGTCGAGGCGTCGAAACTCTTCGCGCCCCCGCCGGAGTCGACGAATCCCGATGTACCGACGTTCGACCTGGAAGCTGAGATCTCAATGACCGCACGTGAAGCACAGGATGATGCCGGTGCCGCTGCCGCATCCTCTGTCTCTGACCTGACCGTCGACCAACTGCGTGACGACCTGCACGCGCTGGCCAGGAGTTACAGCAATCAGTCCGCTCGCGACGTCTGGCAAAGAGCCAAGGAACTGCGGGAGCAGGCGGAGAACGACCGCGACCGCACCGCCGTCCCGGCCCAACAGCAGACTCTGCTCATCCTTGCGGGACAGGCATCCGCCCTGCTGTCCACCGCCGCGTTCGACCTGGGGTCCTTTGACAGCGCCAAGCGCCTGGCGCGCACGGCTGCGCTCTACGGTGAGACCGCGCGTTACGAGCCGCTGCGCGCATACGCAGCGGGCAGTCTGGCATACATCGCCTACTACTCCGGCGAGCAGTCGCAGGCCCCCGTCCACGTTCGGCACGCACTCACGTACGGAGGCCTTGGAGACGTAGCGGTGCGGCGTCTCCACTCGATCGAGGCTCGGGCATACGGGCACCTCGGGGATACAGACTCAGCCCGACGCGCATTGAGCATGTCGGAGGAGGCGGGGACCGACGCAACGGACGAGCTGCACGACACCGTCGGCGGCGAGTTCGGGTTCACCGACGAGCGGCTGGCCATGTCGAACGCCTCGACCGCGCTGCTCCTGGGCGACGGGCGCGCCGCAGAAGCGTCAGCGCGGCGGGCGCTTGAGCTTGTGGCGGCCAGGCCGGCCAGGGACCGGTCCACCGCCGTTTTCGGAAAGGCCGCGGCCGACCTCGCCATGGCCCGGTTGCTGTCGAATGACCTGGAGGGTGCCGCAGAAGCTCTTGAGGCGCTGCTGTCGATCACCAGCACGCATCGGGCGACCGGGCTCGTGGCGAGGGCCATGGACTTGCGGCGCGCTCTCACCCAGCGGCACCTGCAGGGCACGGCGCTCGCTGCCGATCTCGGCGAGCGGCTGGAGGAGTTCACCCGTCTTCCGGGCCAGCGTCAGCTTGTTCCCCCCTACGGAGTGCTGGCGCTGGATGCCTGATCAGAGGGAGGCGAGGATCTTCGCCTCCCTCTCGGGGGCGATCCCGTGTTCCGCCCACCGCGGGTGGTCCACGGGACGGCCGTCTTTCTCTAGCCAGTGCCAGGTGTCGCGAATGGTCTCGCGCAGCGGTCGGCAGCGGAGTCCTGCGGCAACAGCCCGGCTCGAATCCACTGACCAGACACCGTCGTGGGTGCGCCACAGGGGGAGTTCGGTCCACTGCTTTACGCCGTGGTCGATGAGGACCGTGGGGTTGACCCATACGGGGCGCCCGGCTCCGCCAGTGGCTTCCAGGCAGGTACCCAGGAAGTCCTCGAACGTGATGCCGTCCGGGTGCGCGACGTTGTAGCTCCCAGACTCGTTTTCGCCGGCGGCCTGGTCCAGCGTGAACGTGGCAACATCGCGAACGTCCACGGGCTGGATCAGCCGCTGGGCCGGTGCTGGGGCTACGAAGGGGCCTCCCTGGTGCGCACGGCGTAGCCACCATGGCAGGCGTCCCACGTATTCGCCGGGACCGAGGATCACGCCAGGGCGGAGGAACACGGCGCGGCCGGCAAACGACTCGGCCACGGCACGCTCGCCGCCCGCCTTCTGGAAGCCGTACAGGGTTGGACTGCCGTCCTCGCCGGTATGGCCGTAGTTCTCATCCGCGTCTGCTGGGCACTCCAGCAGCTCGGAGTCGTCTGCCAGGTGGCTGTGGGGCCAGCCCTTGTATACGGACACCGTGGAGACGTGAATCCAGCGGGCAGCACAGTCCTTCAGCGTCGAGGTTGCCAACAGCACGTCGCGTGGCGGCAGATCGGAACTCGACGTGTCGATGACTGCATCCCACGGGCCGTGCGCTACGAGGGTCCGAACATCGTCGACAACGGTTCGGTCCCCGTGAACCGGCTTGACCCCGGGAACGTCATTCCCGGAGCGGCCCCGGTTGAAGGTTGTCACGTCCCACCCCCTGGCCAGGGCGGCTTCGGCAATGTGCTTGCCCAGGAACCAGGTACCACCCATCACGAGGAGTCTCATGCTCAGAGATCTTGCCCCGTGGATGCCGCTGCACGAAAGAGCACCCGTGGCTCCCTGACGGGCGGATGGTCAGGGAGCGCGCCAGGACCGCAGGCGATCGGCGATGTCGTACGAGTCCATGGGCAGGGCGCGGATGTCGTTGATCAGGTCGCGCCACAGCTCGTACGTCGTATCGACGCGTTCGCCAGAGGCCTGCAGGTACGCGATGGCGACGCCGTAGCCGTAAGCCTCATTGCGGACGGGGAGGGGGCGCAGTAGTACGCACTCCTCCAGGAACACGGCGGCCCGCCAGAAGGCATCCGGGTCCGCCTGATCCAGGCGCGGGGTGTTCACCCGGTGCCTGGCCGCCATGCCGACGAGTACGGACAGGTCGTTGACGGTGAGGTCGGTGCGGAGGATGTCTTCCTGACGGGCCAGAAGCCATCGGTAGTCGACGAGCAATTCCACAGGTTCAGGCCGCCCGCGGAATCTCGTGCGCGGCCGCCGGCGGGAGCCCGCCGAAGTCGGCGTCGAACCGGTCCAGGATGCCGGGCTCGCCGATGACGCGACGGAACTCGGCCGTCGCGGAGTCGAGCAGCTTCTCGTGTTCCTTCTCCGCGGCCACCTTGGCGAGGTAGTCCTTCATGGACATGCCCGCCCCGTCGGCCAGGGCCTTGAGCCTGTCCCTGGTGAGGTCGTCGATCTTGACGCTGGTGTCTGCCATGGTTCGAGTATGCCGCCAGGTATGCCGCCTTGGCTACCCAATTCGAAGAATGGCTCTGGCCTGCGCTTTTATGGTGAAACAGAGTCCTCCTTGAACTTACCGAAGAGCGGCACGGCGTCCAGTGGATCGCTCTCGGTGGCGTCGACGGTGTTGTCCGGCCGGTTGTAGCGGGAGTCGGGCAGCGGAGACTTCTCGCCCCAGTCGCCCGCCTCGCGCCGGTCGGCGAGGGGCACCTTGGCGCGCTTCATGTCGGTGTTCGGGCCGGCCCGCAGAGAGTGGCTCGTCACCTTCAAGCCGTTGATGTACGTCACCCCGGCGGCGGCCGCGCGCTTCTTCACGATCTCGTTGATCGCCCTGCCAGACAGGTGCAGGCCCCGCACCGTGGCATTTCCGCGGCCCTTCAGGTTCCCCGTCGTCGACAGGGCCCGGAAGAGCGGAAGGATCGGATTGTCGGCGCCGAGCTCGCGCAGGTCGCCGAGCCAGGCCCGTACACGCCGGACGATCTGCAGGTCGGCCCGGTCGCGGATGAACCGCCACTTGCCCTCGCCATCGCGGCGCGTCTTGGACTTCGCGGTGTAGACCCACACTCCGTCGTCAGTCACGCGGAGGTTCTTCACGAGCAGGTCAGCGACCTCGATACCGCGGGACAGCTTGCCGTATGCGACGGCGAGCATGGCTGCGTCCCGGCGGCCGATCCGGCTGCTCTCGTCGATCTTGTCGAGTACCTGGACCAGGTAGAAGAGGGTGAGGCCCGCGGCCTGGTCCCGCTCTCCGCCGGCCGGGATGTACTCCTCAAGGCGGTAGTCCTCGATCATCTGCCGGACGATGGAGCCGTCAGGCCGTTCGCCCGCTGGATACCAGGTGACGATGCGAGAGAGGTAGGCGAGCAGGCTGTCCGGGCTGTATTGGCTTCCGTCCTTCTTGCGGCTCTCCATCAGGTGGTCGAAGTAGGCGACGACGTTCGCCGTGGTGGTGGCCGGCCGGGCGATCCGCCCCTCCTTCACGCACCACTCCTCGAACCGGTCTCGTGTGGTGTCGCGGTTGACGCGGGTGTTCCTCGCACCGCGTTCCTCGGCCCGGCGCTTGGCGGACGGAGGGACGATGAAATCCCGCTCGGTGAAGACAGGTTGCTCGTCGACGCGCGGCGGCAGCTCCCCTTCGACGAGCAATGTGTCCCGGGTAATGCGGTACGTCGGCGCGACACCGGTGACGGTGGCGGGTGCGGGAAGGAACGGTACCGGGGCATCGTCGACCAGTTCGGCGTCGACGATGTCGTCCGGGTCTGACGCTTCTGTGGCCATGGTCATGGAGGCTGCTGTCCCCTTCACTCGAGACGATCAGAACTTCGCGTATCGGGCACTGAGGCAGTCTCCGCACATACCAAGGTCGTCCTCGGCAGGCTGGTAGGGAGCGCTGCACGAGTCGCAGATCTCAACGGCGTCGAAGTGGTTCCCGCAGAGGATCCGGTCTTCTTCGGGGGCCGCAAGTACCTGCACGCCGTTCAGGACAAGGGTCTCCTCGCCGCATTCCGGACAATCTCCGAGGTCAACGCCGAAGTCTTCCGTGCGGTGAGCCAGAGCCCAGAAGTGGATGGCTTCGGCTGGGCCGGAGAAGGCGACGTGGCAGAAGCGGCAGTCCACCAGATCGTTGCCCTTACCGATGACCACCGCCCACTGGTCACATTCAGAACACCGAAGGGTGCGGTCCTGCGCATCCTTCAGTTCATCGGCCAGACGGCGGAGTCGGGTCTGGATGAGGGACTTGATGTTGAGGATCTTCGAGCTCACGTCCTCCAGTGCGGAGTCGATCGACTCGGCCTCTTCTTCGTCCAGGGCCGGGACGAGTTCTTCGTGTACGAACGCGATGAGGAAATCGAGGACTTGGGCCGCGCGGGTCTCGACAGCGTGGGCGTTCGCCTTCAGGCCGTAGTGCTGTAGCGCGTTGCGCCGCTTCGACAGGATTGCCAGACTTTTGGCCGATTTATCACTGACGGTGACGTCGGCGATGTCCTTCAAACGGACGATGGCACCCGTCGTCGTGCAGCTGTCGAAGTCGCCGGCCTCGAACTTCTTGCGGGTAGCCAGTCCGGGGTCCTTGAAGACGAGGCTCCAGTGTTCGCGCTGGAGGCGGGCCTTGAGGAGGACTTCGGCGGCGGCCTGAAGGTGCAGGACGGCGTACTTCAGGTCTCGGGTGCTCGGCTGGCCCAGGCGCAGGTGGTCGGCGACGCTGTGCAGGTAGTCGACCCCGTTCTGCACTGGTGGGAAGTCCACCTCGTGGGCGGTGGGGGAGGCGGGGGGCGGGTCAGCTCCGGAGCGGGGTGCCGGAATCTCTTCCCTATCCTTACCCTCGTTAACTGTCAATGCCCAAAACCTTGCTGACGCGGGGATTCCCTGACCACCCCTCAGTACCTCCTATTCTGCCAGGAATAGGAGGTAAGGTGATCCTAATCGCGCGACACTAAGGTGAAACGTGATGTAGGGGAGCGGACCCGAACAGTTCGATTCTTCGCTCAGAACGATTCTCCCGAGCAACCCCTACGACGCCGAGACGGACCGGACACAGCGAACCGGCCTCTCGTCACACACTGAGCAGCCCCATGACAGCCCTGCCGCACTACATCGACGACCCGCGCATTGACGAGGTCCGCAAGACGCACCGCCTGCACCTCGACCCCCACCCGGTCGAATCGGCCCTGCGCGGATGGACCGTCTACGCCGCCTGGTGCACCGGCACCGACTGCCCGTGGATCAGCCGCAGCCTGTACGACGATCACGGCCAACACGAGCAGTTCGACCAGCACCTGCGCGACCTGCAGCAGACCGTGCACGGCAACAGTGAGAGCGCCGGCCGGAAGTAAACGGGCATGCCAAAAGCCCGTTCGGCAACGGGAGTGTCAGCGCCAGGAAAGTTTTCTTACGGAGGAGACAGTACGCGGATGGAAAAATGCCTCTTTCACGTGCTCTCTGACGAGTTCCAACTTTTGCTGTGTTGCCATTTCCGCCGAAGATTCAGGGAGCGCCAATATGGCTGCTCCCGTATGCTTGTCGGTATGAAGCTGAAGTAGTGCCATGGCCGAAAGTTTTTCGAGCTCTGCTTTGTCGGGCCATCCGGCATCGACGCGCCGAAATTTCCGCACATCTTCATTTCTGTCTGTGGTGGAATTTTCAGACGCGGGAAGCGCGAAGATTACTAGGGCGTTCAGGGGTGTGCTCGCTGGTGCAATTCTTTCGGCCGCAGCCCGGCGAGGGTTGAGCTCTGATTTGCATAGGTCAGGCGGCATGGTGTCCGGCTCGTAGCGCTTGAGTTCGACGCTCGTCAATCCGTCATGGATTCGCAGATCCGCGTCTCTTTTCCCGTGCGCATCAAATGTGACGGCGCGCAGGAATAGTTCGGAACCAATTACAGGGTCCCAGATTTCCCGACCTCTCCAATTGGGCTTCGGGAAATACAACACCATGCTCTCGAGCATCTTTTCAAGGATCTTCTCGAGCAGCACAGGGGGAGTGTAGTAGCTTTCCGCATCTCCTTGCACCTTCACGATGATGTCAACATCAGGCAAGGGGGAATTGTGTTGCGCAATGCTCTTCGCTTCCGAGGATGCCTTTTCTTCTGCGACCACTTGCTCCTTGATTCGCTCCCGCATGCTTCGGAGCTTTTCCCTGGACGATTGCGGGAAGGGAGCGTCTATCCAGTCCGTGAACCGACGCATGAGTTCGTCCACGGAGTCGGGCTGATCGTGAGTTCCCCAGTTACTCATGCCCTCTCCTCTCCCGTACCTGACTCCCCGATCATCCCTGCCAAGCGTTGCCTGAGTCTGTGCCAGGCGACCCGTTCGGCACCTTCCTTCATGCCGAGCGCTTGGGCGCGCTCCTGCGGTTTGTACCCCAGGGCGACCAGCCCCGCATGATGCCGCTGCCTCGGCGGCAGGGGAGCAACCAACTCCTGCACGGCCTTCCACGCGGCCTGGTCCTCCCAAGCCAGTTCGGGAGTGCTGTCACTCGTCGCCGGCGCGCAGAGCTCGGGAAGCCTCTCGGCGCCGGCAGCATCGCGCCGTCCCCTCTCGGTCGCCTCGTTCCGCCAGTGAGTCGTGACGCGCCAGGTGATGCGCTGCCACATGAAGCCCTCGCGGGCGGACGATGAGGACGCGTCTATCTTCCCCGCCCGAGCGCTGCGGCACAGCTCCTCGAACACGCCCTGCACGACCTCCTCGGCGACCGGTACACGCAGGTTGAACGCCCGCACGGACCGCCACACGAACCGGTCGAAGCAGCTGTCGAAGTAGTCGTCGAACCAGGACGTATCGACATCACTCACAGCCCCTTGACTCCCGTGTTCTCGGACGCGCTCAACACTCACGTGACTCACGGAGGTTGACTCACCTCCCACCCTGCAACGACGTAAACCAAGGGCGGGCCAGTTTCGTTACATCGGAGCCGCAGGCGTCGATCGGCTGGACACTGAGCAGCGGGGGCCTGTAATACATCCCCGCCCTGACACGTCTCCAGGAATGAAGGCGCGAGACGCCTTGCGGCGGGCACCCGACCCAACGACGGTGAACCCTGCAACACGGAGCACGCCAGGGAACCTCATGCAGCACACGGCCAGCTCTATAACCGACCCCGCCTTCGACGCCCTGTACGAGACGCTGCGCCTGTACCAGCACGGTCCGTTCAGCGTGTCCTGCCCCGACTGCCACGTGCCCCCCGGCGAACTGTGCCTCGCGCGCCGAGCCGTGCACCGCGGCCGCCGCCGCGCCTACCGGGCCAAGCTGGAAGGGGTCGATGAGAATGACCGTGTGTGACGCACGGTCGGCGGCGGAGAGGTCCTCCATCATTTCTCCGCGGTGGTGAGGGTCCGCCCGCGATGGCGGCTGTGAAAATCGGCTCTCCTGCCGTATGTGTGGGTGCTGTGACCTGCGCTGATACATGAAACACGCCGTTTCCTGCAAGGCTTGAGGTGTCTAGTCACAAGCTTGA
>NZ_JBICXB010000074.1:0-19014 GCF_043200055.1 Streptomyces sp. NPDC048496
CCTCCTGGCCACCTGGACCGGCGCCTGCTCCATATGCGGCCAACCTGCCCCGACACCCGAACCCCACCACAGAACCTAACAAAGCCCTACTAGGCACAAGATGGGCACAGCCCGCGGTAGGTGACCTCGGCCTCGGACACCGTGAAGCCGAACCGTTCCACCGCCGGGAGGTCGGCCAGCGGATCGCCAGTCGGGTGGACGTCGCGGATGGTGCCGCAGTCGGAGCACACCAAGTGCTGGTGCGGGTGGTGTGCGTTGGGGTCGTAGCGCTTGGCGCGGCCGTCGGTGGAGACCTCTATGACCTCACCGAGGGAGACCATCTCGCCCAGGGTGTTGTAGACGGTCGCCCGGGAGATCTCGGGCAGTTGCTGCGCCGCGCGGGCGTGCACCTCGTCGGCCGTGAGATGCACGTGGTCGCCGTCGAGGACCTCCGCAACGACACGCCGCTGGGAGGTCATCCGCCAGCCACGTCCTCGCAGTCGCTCCAGCAGGTCACTCATATCGGTTCACCTATTCAGATTCGGTGGGATACCCGAATTTACCAGTGGAGGTCGGAGACCTGATCGAATATGGGTTTGGCATACTTCTTGACTGAGACTCTGTCCATCGTAGGATCGGTTTCGGCAATAGCACAGGGACAGGAAGACTCCAGTACGGCAGGAGACAGAGTGACGGGACCACGGCCGAGGAGCTGTGCGGTGCCGGCCTGCGGGTGGTGACGGCCACCCGCGTCGCGCTGCTCGAGACCGTCCGGGACGGTGACCAACTCGGCATCGAGGCGATCGCCTCCGGGGCGCGCGATCGGTGGGCCCCATCTCCCTTGAGGACGTGTGTGAGGCCCTCCACGCGCTCACTGCGGCGTGACCCGTACGCCGCATCGAACCGGCCGGCAGGCTGGCCCGGTTCGAGCGACGCCTCGGGGACAACCACCACCACATCGTGTGTCTGTTGTGCGGTGTCGTCGCGGACGGCGAACCGCGCGGTCGGTGAGGCGCCCCGCCTGCCCGCGTCCGACGACCACGGCTGCTCGATCAACAGGCCGAGGTCATCTGATGGAGCCTGTGCCCCGACTGTTCCACCACCCACAGTTCCTGAACACCGTGATCCGCCCAGTACGGAAGGATTCCCATGTCTGAGAACCATGATGCAATCGTCGTAGACGCGACAATGGAGGGCGGGGGTGGTTGCCCGGTCGTGCATGGGCGCGCCCCGCACCCGACTCAGGGGGGCGGAAACCGCCAGTGGTGGCCGGATCGGCTCAACCTGAAGGTCCTCGCCAAGAATCCGGCCGTGGCCAATCCCCTCGGCGAGGAGTTCGACTACGCCGAGGCGTTCAAGAGCCTCGACCTCCTGGCCGTGAAGCGGGACATCGCGGAGGTACTGACGGACTCGCAGGACTGGTGGCCGGCCGACTTTGGTCACTACGGCCCGTTCATGATCCGGATGGCGTGGCACAGCGCGGGCACCTACCGGATCAGCGACGGCCGCGGCGGCGCCGGGGCCGGCCAGCAGCGCTTCGCCCCCCTCAACAGCTGGCCGGACAACGGGAACCTCGACAAGGCCCGCCGCCTGCTGTGGCCGGTCAAGAAGAAGTACGGCCAGAGCATCTCGTGGGCCGACCTCATGATCCTCGCCGGTAACGTCGCCCTGGAGTCGATGGGCTTCAAGACCTTCGGCTTCGGCGGCGGTCGTGCGGACGTGTGGGAGCCCGACGAGGACGTCTACTGGGGTCCCGAGACCACCTGGCTCGGCGATGAGCGCTACACCGGCGACCGAGAGCTGGAAAACCCCCTCGGCGCGGTCCAGATGGGCCTCATCTACGTCAACCCGGAGGGCCCGAACGGCAACCCGGACCCGCTCGCCGCGGCCCGCGACATCCGTGAGACGTTCCGCCGGATGGCGATGAACGACGAGGAGACGGTCGCCCTGATCGCGGGTGGTCACACCTTCGGCAAGACGCACGGTGCAGGCCCCGCGGACAACGTCGGCCCCGACCCCGAGGGCGCTTCGCTCGAGGAGCAGGGCCTCGGCTGGAGGAACTCGTATCGCACCGGCAAGGGCGGCGACACGATCACCAGCGGCCTCGAGGGTACGTGGACGAACACCCCGGTGACCTGGGACAACAGTTTCTTCGAGATCCTGTTCGGCCACGAGTGGGAGCTGTTCCAGAGCCCCGCCGGTGCGCACCAGTGGAGGCCGAAGGACAGCGCCGGGGCGGGCACCGTCCCCGACGCCCACGACCCGTCGAAGAGCCACGCCCCGACGATGCTGACGACCGACCTCTCGCTCCGGTTCGACCCGGCCTACGAGCAGATCTCGCGACGCTTCCTCCAGAATCCCGACGAGTTCGCGGACGCCTTCGCCCGGGCGTGGTTCAAGCTGACCCACCGCGACATGGGCCCGATCGTGCGCTACCTCGGCCCGGAGGTCCCGGCCGAGACGCTGCTGTGGCAGGACCCTCTCCCCGTGGTGACGCACGAGCTCATCGATGCCGAGGACGTCGCCGCCCTCAAGGGGCAGATCCTAGCCTCTGACCTGTCGGTGTCCCAGCTCGTGTCCACCGCGTGGGCGTCGGCCTCGTCCTTCCGCGGCAGCGACAAGCGCGGCGGCGCCAACGGCTCGCGCATCCGCCTCCAGCCGCAGAACGGGTGGGCGGTCAACGACCCCGACCAGCTGGCGGCGGTGCTGCGCACCCTGGAGGGGATCCAGGAGTCCTTCAACGCCGCCCGGTCCGGCGGCAAACAGGTTTCGCTCGCCGATCTGATCGTGATCGCCGGTGGCGCGGCCGTCGAGCAGGCCGCCAAGGAAGCCGGCTTCGACGTCGAGGTGCCCTTCACGCCGGGCCGCGTGGACGCGTCGCAGGAGCAGACCGACGTGGAATCGTTCGCCGCGCTCGAGCCGACCGCCGACGGATTCCGCAACTACCTCGGGAAGGGGAACCGGCTGCCGGCTGAGTACCTGCTGATCGACCGGGCGAACCTGCTGACCCTGAGCGCCCCCGAGATGACGGTCCTCGTCGGTGGCCTCCGCGTCCTGGGCGCGAACTACCAGCAGTCGCCGCTCGGCGTCTTCACCACGACCCCCGGGTCTCTGACCAACGACTTCTTCGCCAACCTGCTCGACCTGAGCACGACGTGGAAGGCAACGTCCGAGGATGCGAATACGTTCGAGGGTCGCGACGCCGCCACGGGCGAGGTCAAGTGGACCGGCAGCCGCGCCGACCTCGTCTTCGGGTCGAACTCAGAGCTGCGCGCGCTCGCGGAGGTCTACGCGGGCGATGACGCGAAGAAGAAGTTCGTCAACGACTTCGTCGCGGCATGGGACAAGGTGATGAACCTCGACCGGTTCGACCTCGTCTGATCACGGTGTCAAGGTTCGCCCGCGCCGGGTGGCCACAGGTCCGGTCTCGAACATCGCACCCGTTGTCCTGGCCCTCAGGCACAACACCGGGGCGGTAACCGCTGTTGCTGCCATCGGCGGGTCGGTGACCGCAACTGGAGGCGCCCAGGCGGGCATGTGCTCCCGCCGATAGCCAGCGGCGGAGGACGAACCTCCGCCTGGCCGTAGGAAGCCCCGGACCGAAGATCCGGGGCTTCTCGCGTGCCCGCGTGGAGCGGCTCGGACAGCGGCGGTCCACACGGTGTGGTCGACGTGTTCGGTGAAGGTGATCACGGCAGCCCAAGGTTCCTGCCTGCGCGCAGGAACGTTTCATCGAGCCCTCGGGGCGTCCCAGGACCACTCTCCGTGCACCTGGCTCTCTGAAGGCACGGAACACCGCGAACAACCTGCTTCAGCTGTCGGCACCCTCGTCGAAGTGCCTCGGGTGCACGCGCACATGCTCGCCGCGTCGCACACGACGACTGCGGGACTTCTTTCAAAGTTCGGCTGAAGGCAGCAGCGCCCCGGGAATCGTGAGAGCACCGGGCCAGTCCCAGGAGCTTTTCACAGCGTGCGGTGCATGATGTGCAGCCCGACGTAGCCCTTCTTCGGGTGGCGGAAGCCCTCCGGCAGTGTGCCCAGCACCTCGAAGCCGAGTGCCCGGTACAGGTTCACCGCATGGACGTTGGTCTCCACCACCGCGTTGAACTGCATCGCCCGGTAGCCCGCAGTACGCGCCCACTGCATCGTGTATTCGCATAGCGCGCGCCCCACGCCCTGCCCGGAGTGCGCCGGGTCGACCATGTAGCTGGCGCTCGCGATGTGCGATCCGTTGCCCATGTGATTGCGGTTCATCTTTGCCGTGCCCAGGAGCGTACCCGAGTCGTCCACCGCGACGACGGTCCGGTTGGGGGATGGCAGGATCCACCAGTCACGGCCTTGGTCCTGGCCGAGATCCGTCGGATAGGTGAAGGTCTCACCTGCGGCGACGATGGTGTGGAAGAAGGGCCAGATGGCAGCCCAGTCCTCTTGACTGGCTTCCCTGATCAACATGCGGTCAGGATGCCTGAACGGGAACGCGAGCTCCAGCACTTTTCGGCCTGCAGATCAGGTACCGCCATTCGGGCTGACGGCCGTTCGATACGGTCCGACAGCGGACCCTTACGTCATGCAACCGTTCACATGACCGCACGTTGAACGAAGTGTCCGTCATATGCCAATCCGGGTTGATGTGGTGGCAGTTGTGAACCCGCGTGGTCCATGGGGCGGCTGCGTGAATCTGCGAGCTGGCCAGTACTGTGCGTCTTTACCGCTACTCAGCGATGAAACATGTGGAGGAACAATCCATGACCATACCCAGGAGATCGTTGCGTGCCGCGGGGACATTCGCGGCCGCTACGGTTGTCGGCCTGACCGGCGCGGTCCTTTCCGCCGGCCCGGCCGCAGCTCACACCCCCACCTGGGCCGTGACCTGTAATGAAGTGACGCTTGACCTGACCGCCTACAACAGCGACGTCGCCAACACGGTGACCGTCACTGTTGACGGCAAGGACCTCCTGCCTACCGAGACATTCGGCAAGGAGTTCCACAAGACGCTCGAACTGCCGAAGCACGACCAGGAACTGACAGTCCACCTGGTGGTGAAGGCCGGCGACGGCGACCGGTTCTCGAAGGACGACACCAAGCAGGCACCGGTGTGTGAGGACAACACCCCGACGGCCACCCCGACGCCCACGCCGACGGCGTCCGAGTCGAAGCCCGCCGAGGAGCCCACGACGGAGGCGCCCGCACCGAGCGCCACGCCGAGCCAGAGCTCCCCCGAGACCGCGCCTGCCGCGGCCTCGCCGAGCCCCAGTTCGCCCGACCTGGCCGAGACGGGTTCGTCGTCCGCCACGCCGATCATCGGTGGTGCGGCTGTCGCCGTGCTGCTGGCTGGTGGCGGCATCATGTGGTCCGTGCGCAAGCGTCGCACCGCGCAGGGCTGATGTAGCTCAGTAGTCCGCTGGTTCGGGCGCAGGACCGCGCAGGGGCCGCCGGACGAGGGGCGTGCCGCATCACGCAGTGCGTGACGGCGCGCCCCTCAGTGCTTCCTCAACTCGCGGCTTCCTCAACGTCGTTCCTCCGTGGGATCGGACGGATCCGGGGTCTCCGCAGGGTCTGCGGACTCATGGGCCTCCCTGGGAGTCGCCGCGGCAGCGACCGCGGGCCCGGAGGGGGGCGGTGTGGCAGGTCCGATCTCGCACCACACGGCCTTCCCCTCGCCGCGCGGCTCGACGCCCCAGCGGACGGCGACGGCGTCGAGGAGCAGCAGACCGCGTCCCGATGTCGCTGTCTCGCCGGGAGTCCGGCGCCTCGGCCAGGCACTGGAGCGGTCCTGCACCGAAAGCCGAACCCGGCGGACAGGCTCCGGAACGACCTCCAACGTCAGTACTGCCCCGCCCTCGGTGTGCAGAAGCACATTCACCAGCAGCTCACCGGTGACCAGTTCGGCGTCGTCGGCGAGATCGGCCATGTTCCAGTCCTGCAGTGCCTGACGCACGATGGAGCGGGCATCGGAGAGACCCTCGGGATCCGCCTGGTGGATGTACTGGTGCAAGCGCGGAGCCCGCCGCGAACCCGGGTCCGGACTGCGCCGGAGGATCAGCAGCGCCACATCGTCCCCCGCGCCCCAGCGCTCCCAGAGCCGGTCGGACAAATGGTCGGCCAGCGCCTGCGCACTCGCGGGCCCCGTGCTCACCTCGTGGATCAGCGCACAGACACCCGATTCGATATCGGCGCCCGGTTTCTCCACCAGCCCATCGGTGTACAGCACAAGGGTTTCGCCCGGCACCAGGTCGAGACGCGTCTCCGGGTACTCCTCGTTCCCGAAGTCGGTGAAGAGCCCGAGGGGCAGACCGCCCCGTATCTGCGGAGTGCCGACCCGGCCGTCCACGTGCCGGATCAGCGGACCGAAGTGCCCGGCGCGGACCACGCGTACGGTACCCGAGAGGAGGTCGACCTGGGCGTATGTGCAGGTGGCGAAGCGGTCCGTGTCCAGTTCGGCGAGAAAGCGCGAGGCTCGGGCCAGCACCGTCGCCGGCGGGTGTCCCTCGCCCGCGTACGCGCGCAGGGCGATGCGCAGCTGGCCCATGATGGCGGCCGCTGGGGTGTCATGTCCTTCCACGTCGCCCACGACGATGCCGAAGCGGTTCTTGGGCAGGGCGATCACGTCGTACCAGTCGCCGCCGACCTGCCGCCCGCTGCGTGCCGCGTGGTAGCGCACGGCGATCTCGCCGCCCTCGATCTCCTGGATCCGCCGGGGAAGCATCGCCGACTGCAGCCCGGTGGCGAACTCCCGTTCCTCATCGAAGAGGGTCGCCCGCTGCAATGACTGGGCCACGATCGCCGCGAGCCCCAGACACAGGTTGCGTTCGTCGGCGTTGAAGGCCGTCCGCTCGCAGTAGAAGAGCGCGAGACCGCCCAGCGATCGCGCCTGCGCGACCAGCGGAAGATAGGCGGCGGCGCGGAACTTCAGCTGGTCCGTGTACGGCTCCAGGGCCGGATACCGCCGCAGGAGGCCGGCGATCGAGGTCATGAAACAGGGCTGACCGCTGAGGACCGTATCGGCCAGCGGGAACCGCGGATCGAGGTTCCCGGACCCGATCTCGATGATGCTCTCCGGCGCGACCCCGCTCACCGCGATGACATTCATGGAGGTGTTCTCCACCAGACCGAGGGCGAGCCCGTCCGCGCCGAGCATGGCCAGACCGCTGGGACCGGTGAGCGTGGCGGTCACGTCGTTCACGCTCACCGCACGCGACATCGCACTTGTTGTGCGTTCAACGATGCTGGTCTGCCGTTGCCGGCGTTTCTCCAGGTCCAGCACGAAGGCCGAATGAGTGATCTCCGCCGTCGCATCCCGCACGACCCCGATGACCCGGTGCGCCCGCCCGTCGTCCCTCCGCAGAATCCGCGCCTGGACATGTGTCCACTGGTGGGTGCCGTTCTCGCGCGGAACCTGGAAATGGACGCTGTACGAACTGTGGACACCCGTGATGGCCTCGTCGATCGCAAGTTCCAGCCGGGCCCGTTCCGCCGGGTCGAGCCGCGAAACCAGAATTCCCGGGTCAGGGGTGAACTCCTCCGGGTCCAGTCCGAACACGAGCAGACCTGCCGCGTCGATGTCCAGTGACCGCGCATCCAGGTCCCACTCGAAGCTGCCCGTGCGATTCAGGGCAAGCCGCTCCTCCGTCCCTGTCTCGCCACTGTAGGGCCGGTCGATCTGCAGGCGGGGCGTATCGTCGGAGTCTGGCTCCCGGTCGTGGTCGGTCATTCCTGCTCCGGAGATCGTCCGGCGGGATTGGCGGACAGTACGGCCTGTATGTGCGCCTTGTGCGTGTCTCAATTGTCGAACCCGTCCCCGAGTACTGCCACAGCGGACCCGGCGCTCCCACCGGCCCGCCGAGCGCGTCCCTGCGGGTCCTCGGTACCCCTGCTGCCCCGGCCTGCGGACCGCCACCGCAGAATGAGCAACGGAAGATCGTCCGTGACCGGCGGGCGGTACAACCCAGGGGCTGACCGGAGCGCACTGATGAACAACGAAGACCCTGTCCTGCTGCACACCGAGGGCCGCACCCGGCACATCACGCTCAACCGCCCACGCGCCCTGAACGCGCTGACCCACACCATGGTGCTCCGCGTCGACGAAGCCCTCACCGGGGCAGAACACGACGACTCGGTGACCGCGGTGCTGATCAGCGGGGCGGGGGAGCGCGGCCTCTGCGCAGGCGGCGACATCCGCGCCGTATATGAGGACGCCCGCGCGGGCGGATCCGCGTCGCTGGACTTCTGGCGTGACGAGTACCGGCTCAATGCCCGTATCGCCCGCTTCCCCAAGCCGTACGTCGCGCTCATGGATGGCATCGTGATGGGCGGCGGGGTGGGCGTCTCGGCCCACGGAAGTGTCCGTGTGGTCACGGAACGCTCCCGCGTCGCCATGCCGGAGACGGGTATCGGCTTCGTACCCGACGTGGGCGGGACCCATCTCCTCGCCTCCGCACCCGGTGAACTCGGCACCCACCTGGCGCTCACCGGGGACGCCGTCGGAGCGGCCGACGCCCTGCTGTGCGGGCTCGCGGACCATTTCGTACCGTCGCGGCACCTCCCGGAACTGACCCGGGAACTGGCCGGGGCCGCCACGCCCACCGACGTTACGGAGGCGGTGCAGCAGTACGTCACCGAGGCGCCCGTCGCCGAACTGGCCGCGCATCGCGACTGGATCGACGCCTGCTATGCGGCGGACTCGGTCGAGGAGATCGTCGTCCGGCTCCAGAACTGCGGCGTATCCGCCGCGAAGGAGACCGCCGAGACGATTCTGGCCAAGTCGCCCACCGCACTCAAGACGACCCTTGCCTCGGTGCGCAGCGCCCGGCTCCTCAACAGCTTGGAGGAGGTGCTCGACCAGGAGTTCCGCGTCTCCTGCACCGCCTTCACCCGGCCCGATCTGGTGGAAGGTGTGCGCGCCCAGATCATCGACAAGGACCGCAAGCCGCAGTGGAGCCCGGCCCGGCTGGACCAGGTCACGACGGCTGACGTGGCAGCGTTCTTCACACCCTTGGGCGGCCGCGAACTCGGACTCGCCCGTGACGCCTCGGCCGCCGGCTGAGCCACACGGTGACCCGGGCGCGATTCACGGACCCGGCGGCGCCCGACACAAGCGGGCGAATCGTGACCCTTGTCTCGATCAGCGGGGGCTCACGCTCCTGCGCCACGCGGCGCAGCGCCTCCCGCACCGCGAGGGGTCCTGGCGGAGGAACGCCTGCTCGCGGGTATCGGTCCAGTGCCACGAGAGGGCGCGCACCACGACCCGGGCACCGACGGGATCGCCACCGCCCTCTGGGTTCGTGATCTCCTCGGCGGCCGGCTCCCGCATCACGCCGCCGGCGAGGGACTCTTCGTACTCCGCCGCCGGTTCCGGCTCTGCTGTGCAGACGAAATCGCAGGATGGGACCGTTCCTCCGGGCGGTGACTCGAAGTCCGGCTCCAACCTTCCGAACGTCGGCACGCCGGCGCCGATCGTCGGGCGTGGGTACACCGCTACGCCCCGAACCGGGCGGGCGAGTGCGAGCCTCCGTGGAGCTGCAGTCATGGCAGCCACGGTAGGGGCGGTGGCACCGCTGTGTCACCGGCATGTCGGCCGAGCTGCCCCGGCTTGCCCGCGGGCACCGCAGCCTGGGCCGCCACACTGCGTTATGCAGTGTTCCGTGCCGCTCAGCGACCGCTGCCGGACATGCTCGGCTGCAGGGTCCGCACGAGGTCGAAGAACCGGGCCTCATTACCGCAGAGCCCTGCACGTTGCAGTGCACCGTCGGCCTCCGCCATCGGCGAGGCGAGCAGGGGCAGGTACAACGGCGCCTCGTCCGGGTCCGCGAGGGCGGCCCGAGTGGCCTCCAGCAGCCGGACGTACGCCTGGGCCGCGACGAGTTCGTCATTGCGCATCTCAGCATCTCCTGGTCAGAGGTGTCGGACCATCAAGCATCTCTCATGGGTCTGACATTGATACGTGTAGCTGGGTTCCGGTGGCCACGGCTCTGACTGACGTCCTGCTGGGCTGTCCTGCGATGGGTCCGTCCGGCTGTCGGGACCCGTTCTTCATGGCTCCGGTCAGGTGGAACATCCGCTTGCGGGGCCCGCCCCTCATCACGTGCAGGGCCGACGCGCGGGCCGCCGCCCAGGGCGGGGCGAGTCCTTCGAGCAACTCCCCGAAATGTGCGCGAGAGACCCCGGACAGGGCAGGATGGGTACAGGCCGTACGGGTCCAGGTCAACTTCACAACTCGCCCAGCCCGTGAAGCCCTTCTCATGTCACGGCCGACTCACTCCCGTCCTTCCCCCAAGGTCGTTAGGGTAGGGCCCATGGCTTCCATAGATGTCTCCCTGCGTCCCGTGCACCCCAGCGATCTGCCTGTGTTCTTCCGGCACATGAGCGACCCCGAGTCGAATCGGATGGCCGCCTTCACCGCCGAGGACCCGACGGACCGGGCCCACTTCGACGCGCATTGGAAGCGCATCCTCGCCTCGCCCGACGTCGTCACCCGCACCGTGCTCGCGGACGGCGATGTGGTCGGGCACGCGGCCGTGTACGGCGAGCCGGGCGAGCGGGAGGTCACGTATTTCATCGATCGCTACTACTGGGGGCGGGGCATCGCGACCGCGGCGCTGCGGGGGCTGCTCGCCGAGGTCCCCGAACGCCCGCTGCTCGCCCGGGCGGCGGCGGACAACACCGGATCGGTGCGGGTCCTGGAGAAGTGCGGCTTCAAGGTCGTCGGCGAGGACCGGGGCTTCGCGAACGCGCGGGGAGCGGAGATCGACGAGCTGGTGCTGCGGTTGGACGGATAATTTTACCCACCCCGTTACTGTGCACGTACCGTTGACTGGGCTGAGCATTTTCACGCGAACGCCGACGTGGGCTGGAACCGGCACATCACACTCGCGATGCTCGCCTACGCCTTCCTTGCCGCGATGGCCGCCCAGGAACGCGAAAGAGGGGGTGCCGAGGCCGACACGCCCGACCTCGTGGATCTCACACCGGCAGAAATCCGCCGTCTGACGGCAGTTCAACCCCCGCCGCCGTTCAGCACGCCGCGACCACTCGGTGAGCTGGTCCCGCTGGAGGCGCCGCCACCAAGCATGCGCCCGACGTTGTCATTGCACGCGGCGCGGCCACACATTCGCGGGACGACCCCGGCAAGACCGCCGCACACCCACTACACTCCTCGCCGCCAGGCGGTTTACCAGCACAAATCCAGAAGTCCGGCTGGAGTACCAGGCCACAGAGAGGCACTCGACCGGGTAGCGCTGCATGATGCCCCACGCCCCGCCGCGAGAGGCAACCAGTGGCATTTACACGACCGTTCACACGCGTGTGACCTCCGGAACGGGTTGTCGATCCCCGCTCTGCGGTTCCGGATTCATGCACCGTGCGCTGCAGGGAAGTCCGCGTCCGCCGGGCCGGGTTCCGTGGAAGTGGACCGCAGGCTTCCGTTGGGCATGCCGACCTCGCGTTCGACGGTGTCCCAGACGAGTGCGTGGACATCGCCGTAAGGGGCATCGGCTCGCATGGACATCTGGACCAGGACCCCGTCGACGAGGACAAGGATGCGCAGGGCGCTGGCCGCCGGGTCGGCTACCTGGAAAACGCCGTCCTCTTGGCCCCGTCGGAGGATCTCGGCCAGGACGTCGAGTCCGTCGAGCATGCGCCGGTCTACTTCCGCAGCGAGTTCAGGGCGCCGTGGTGCGGCGACCCACGCGCTCATCCAGATGCGGGCTGCGGAAATTGCCTGTGAGCGTGGTCCACCCCGGCCACGGACCTTCCTTCGACGGCGAGCGCCTGCGCGAACTCGCCAGCGAATACATCGCCTCGCGTCGCGCTACCCAAGCGGAAGTGTGAGGATGCAATGGATGTGATGGTCAGACACGGCCTGCCGAAAGGCATCCGGCAAAAGAACGGTGAGCGGTTGCTTCTCACGCCAGGGCGGAACGCGAGGCCCGGCCGGTCAGCCGAGGTGGTGGCAGGCTCTCTGATTCGATCGCCTGAACTGGGTACAAACCACAGTCCCCTTGGGCATCTTCGGTCCACCGGGCTGGCCACGGTGTCCCCACAGGGTTTCCACCGCGACGCGGGGCACCCGTCCGTTATCGCCCGTCCATGAGGACCGCTTCCACCCGCTGGCCTTCGTTACACGGCCCGACATCTCGTATGACCACGGGGCCGATTATGTATGTTTCTTCCTCCCGGAGACCTTGTGCGCGATGATCAGCGGAACCCGCCGGGACGAGGTGCTGTACTGGAGCACGATGCAGTAGCCGCCTTCAGGCGTACAGCGGTGGGTTTTCACCGTGTGACAAGCTGTTGTATTTCCGATCGTGCGTTCGCTCTTGATCGAACAGGGCCTGGATCGGGTGAGTTGGCAGCTGTGCGCGTATGCAGGAAGGGCCTCCGAGGAAGGAGAGCACTCCGAACTGCTGCTCGCTCACGAGCCGTGAGAGCCTGTCATCGGTGAGTACGCGGGGGTGTGGGCCCGGTACCCGGCTGCTGCTCGTCCTTGCTCGTCCGTTCCGTGTTCGCGCTCATGGCGTGCCCTTCGGGGGAGTGGCAGTGGGACGTTCAGAGGTTTCGAGTGCTGCTCTGTGGCGCCGCGTGGAGATGGTTCGGTCGTACCGGGCGCAGCACCGTGAACGCGACGGCGAAAGCGGCGACGAGGAGGCCCGCGCCTACGGTGAAGGCCAGGTGGTAGCCGCCCGTCAGTGCCCTGGCCCGGTTCTCTCCGTTTGTGAGCAGTCCCTGTGTGCGGGAGGCCGCCAGCGTTGACAGCAGGGCGACGCCCACCGCCATACCGATCTGCTGGGTGGTGTTGAACAGCCCGGACGCGAGCCCGGCGTCATCGGCCCTCGCATCGGACATGCCGAGCGTGGTCAGCGCCGGGAGGGCGAGGCCGAAACCGGCCCCGAGCAGCATCACCGGGAGCAGATCGGTGAGGTAGTGCGCGTGTACGGGCACGCGGGCGAGCAGTCCGAGGACCCCGACCAGCATGACGAGCCCGGTCAGCAGGACCCGGCGTTCACCGAAGCGCGCATTGAGGCGCGCCGAGACCGCCAGGGACACCGCGCCGATCGCCAGGGCTGCCGGAAGCATCGCGAGTCCGGTCCGGGCGGAGCCGTAAACGAGGACCTTCTGCAGGTACAGGGCGACCAGGATCTGGAACGACAACAGCGCCGCGACCATGAGCAGTTGGACCAGATTGGCCCCCGCGACCGTACGCGATCGCAGGATGCGTAGCGGCATGAACGGGGTTCCGGTTGTGGCCTGGCGGGCGACGAATGCGCCGAGCAGGACGGCGGCGAGGGAGCCCAGCCCGAGCGTGTGCGCGGAGGTCCAGCCGTACTCCTCGACCTTGACGACTGTGTAGATGCCCATCATCAGCCCTGCGGTGACCAGGAGCGCGCCGGCGACGTCTGCGCCGGCCCGGAGGCCGAGACCGCGGTCGGCGGGCAGGACAGGCATGGCGACCATGAGCGCCGCGAGACCGATCGGGAGATTGATGAAGAAGATCCAGTGCCAGCTGAGCGCATCGGTGAGGATGCCGCCGAGCACCTGGCCGATCCCCGAACAACACCCGGCGCGTGTGACATTTCAGGGCTCGACCTCCAGGAACCGTCGGCGTCGGGGACCGCGGTACAGCAGCGCCGTCCAGCCCAGGTGCCCCAGCGCCGCCGCGCACCGGGTCAGTTCCGCCTCCTCCTCGTGCGCAGCCCCGCTGCCGGGCGGACCGAGCCACTCCACTCGTACGGTGCCGGGCGTCCCGCCCTCCTGTACGCGGTACCCGGAAGCGACCCGCTGCCCGGACGCATCAACGGCCGATGCGGGCACACCGGCCGCCTCCAGCGCCAGCGCGACCGCCCGCACCGTCCGATGGAGCTCCCACTGAGCCGGCACGCCCTCCGGGTCCGTCCGCCCGGTGTTGGTCAGCCGCCGGATCTGCAGCAGCCCCTCCCACGCCGTCCGCACCGACGCGGCACGATTCTCCGCCGGCCCCGGGGCCAAAGGGCCGTCCCCGGTGGCCGGTTCGAAACCTGTGTCGTGCTCGCTGCCCATCCGCGTCCCCTTTACCGGTCCCACACTCCTGCCAGTGTGCTGCGCCCCACTGACAAGGGCCCCGGACCACCCGCCCGACCGGCGACGACCCCCAGGAGCTAAGCCGAAACGCCCGGCCCGGCGCCGAGAACCTTTCCGGGGATTCAGGATCCCGTGCGGATCCAGCGCCGCCTTCACCGCATGATGCATGCCGAGGGAGCAGCGGCGATCACGACACTGCGCGACACGGACATGGTGCGGGGCGTCGCAGGTCTCCTGTCTACGGACGGCGACGCGAAGGGATGCGGACGGGCGTCGCGAACGGATCACGTCCGTGGTTCGTTGCACAGTGTGGCGTACCCGGAAGAACATTCGACGACCGGACCGAGGAGCCCCGTACATGCCCAGCCGTACCGACACCGGCCGCAACGACCCCAGCCGCACCCACCTGATCGAGCGGCTCATGGAACAGTTCCCGCACGTGCCGCGGGAAGCCGTCATCAAGGAGGACCTGCTCCGCGGCGGCGTGGCGTTCGACGAGTCCGCGCTCAGTGACAACGAGGACGGCGACGTCAAGCCGAAGTCGTACTTCATCTTCTCCTTCGACCACGGCACCCTGCCGGAGCTGGGAGCGGCCGCACTGCGACGCCCGCCGGAGGAGATCGTGCTCACCGGAGGCCCGTACGAGCTGCGCCGCACGGTTGTTTCGGTACGGGTGAACCCGGCGTCGCCCTACCGCGTCGCGGCCGACGAGGACGGCGCCCTGGGGCTGTACCTGGACGGCAGGCGGATCTCGGACGTGGGCCTGCCGCCGATGCCGGACTACTACCGGCACACGCTTGCCAACGGCAAGTCGGTGATGGAGGTCGCGCCCACCATCCAGTGGGGCTACCTCGTCTATCTGACGGTCTTCCGCGTCTGCCAGTACTTCGGTGCCAAGGAGGAGTGCCAGTACTGCGACATCAACCACAATTGGCGCCAGCACAAGGCGGCGGGACGCCCCTACACCGGGGTCAAGCCGGTCGAGGAGGTGCTGGAAGCACTCGCCATCATCGACCGCTACGACACCGCGAAGACCTCCACCGCCTACACCCTGACCGGCGGCGCCATCACCTCCCACATCGGGGGGCGCGACGAAGCCGATTTCTACGGGCAGTACGCCAAGGCGATCGAGGACGCCTTTCCCGGCCGCTGGATCGGCAAGGTTGTCGCGCAGGCCCTGCCGAAAGCCGATGTCCAGCGCTTCCACGACTACGGCGTCCAGATCTACCACCCCAACTATGAAGTGTGGGACCGTCGGCTGTTCGAGCTGTACTGCCCCGGCAAGGAGCGCTACGTGGGCCGCGACGAGTGGCACCGCCGGATCCTGGATTCCGCCGAGGTGTTCGGCGCCCGCAACGTCATTCCCAACTTCGTGGCGGGTGTGGAGATGGCCGAGCCGTTCGGCTTCACGACCGTCGACGAGGCCATCGACTCGACCACCGAGGGCCTGCGGTTCTTCATGTCGCACGGCATCACCCCGCGCTTCACGACATGGTGCCCGGAGCCCACCACGCCGCTGGGAAAGACCAACCCGGACGGCGCGCCACTGGAATACCACATCCGGCTGCTGGACGCGTACCGCTCGACGATGGAGGAGTACGGGCTCAGCTCGCCGCCCGGTTACGGCCCGCCCGGACCCGGTCGCGCCGTGTTCTCCGTCAGCTCGTTCATGGACAGCCTCCCGGCCGCACCGGACGACGCACGGTAGTCAGTCGTCGGACAGAGCCCGTGCGTCGGCCGCGAGTTCACGTACGACCTCGGCGAAGCCCCGCACCAGGGCGTTGTCCGCGCCGTCCACCCGGGCGAGCACGGTCCGCAGCGGCTCCGCATCCGTCAGGGGGACCCACGAGAGATCCGGCCGGGCGTAGTACTGCGCCATGCTGGAGGGTGCGAAGCAGATCGCCGACCCCTCCGCGACCTGCTCCAGCATTTCCTCGACGTTGTCGTTGGTCGGGCCCCAGCGCGGGCTCGACCCGTCCGGCCTGGGGTTGACCGCCCACCAGTCCACCCACTCGTGAGGCGCCTGCTCCGTCCACATCAGCGGCTCGTCGGCGACGTCGAGCCACAGGACCGACGGGGGGTGGATCCGGGCGGAAATCCGACCGGAACCCGCCACGTCGCCGATGGACGGAGCGGCGCGCCGATCCGTCAGGCACGCCACTCCGCCGTACGCTCCGGGGACGCCTCGGCCAGCGCCTTCGCGATGGTCTCGGCATCGCCCTGATTGCCGTAGACGGGCGTGCCGGGCTGCTGGCGCCACGACTCGTCCAGGCCGCCAGCGTCCACCGTGTCGAAGCCCAGCTCGTCGATGAGGTCGCGCACGGTCTGCTTGGCGTCCGCATCGTCACCGGCGACCGGCAGGGCCTGACGGCCGGGACTGCCCTTCGGGAGCGGCTTGGAGAGGATGTCCTCCGCGTACGTCCCGTTGAACGCCTTGATCACCGGGTGACCGATCTGCTCCTCGGTCCACCTGCTCTCCGGCAGGCCGTCCTCGATGGCGGCGATACGGCCGTCGCGCTGCTGCGGGTAGTAGTTGCCGGTGTCGATGACGACCACACCCTCCGCCGCCCCGTCGAGGAAACCCGCGGGCAGGCCGGGGACGGCCTTGACCGGGACGGTGACGACGACGACGCGCGCCCCGCGTGCCGCCTCCGCCACGGTGACCGGGGTGGCTCCGGTCTCCTCGGCGAGCGCCGTGAGCGTCTGCGGGCCACGGGAATTGGCGACGGACACCTCGTGGCCGAGCGCGGTGAGACGCCGGGTCAGGTTGCCGCCGATGTTGCCCGCTCCGACGATGCCGATCTTCATGGTTCCGACCTTCCGATGGTGGCGCGAAGTGCGATGCCGTCTTGTCGTTTCACCAACTCGTCGATGCTGAGACCTATTCCGGGTGGCCGGAAGAACGTTCCCCCTGGGGAGGGGCGGATGGGAACGGGCGGCTGCGGGCACGTACAGAGAGAGAAACGGAACCACAGAGCCCACTTGAAGGCGGTGCCCATGCTGCATGGCGTCGATGTCAGCTCGTATCAGTCGTCCTTCGACACGGACGGACTCGACTTCGTTTTCATCAAGGCCACCGAGGGCGGTTCGTACGTCAACCCGCACCTGTCCGCACAGGTCAAGCGAGCCAGGGACGCAGAATGCGTGGTCGGCTTCTATCACTTCCTGTGGCCGGGAAACCTCACCGCGCAGGCAGAGTACTTCGTGAGCAAGGCCCCGGAGAAGGCAGGCGATCTGCTCGCCGTGGACTGGGAAGTGACCGGTGACGGAACGCGGGCGAGCGATGCCGAGAAGGACCGCTTCATCCGCGAGGTCAAGCGCCTGAGGCCGCACCACCGGGTTCTGCTCTACTGCAACCGGCACTTCTGGCTGAACTACGACACCACGTCGTATGCCGGTGACGGTCTGTGGATCGCCGACTACGTGACCGCCGGCCATCCCCGTATCGAGGCGACCTGGCGCATCCATCAGTACGCCGACCACCCGCTCGACAAGGACGTGGCCGCCTTCGGCTCACGCAGCGCCATGCGCACCTGGGCGCGACCGTGACCGCTGTCTGTCTCAACGGCGGGCCGCGCCCATGACGGGCAGGACGGTAAGGAACCGGGCCGCGGAGCCGCTGGCCGAGCGTGACTGCGGCTGTGGCACATGGCCGTACTTGCCGCGTTCGTCGACTTCGATCCCCATGTGCAAAGGGAGTTGGCATCCAGATCCGCGATCGACCGCAGTGACATCGTGAAGGTCGCGGACGACCTCGCGGTCGCAGGCCTGACGGACCGCGCTCGCGACGCCGGCGACCCGCGCCGCGTCACCGTCACACCGACACCGGCGGGCCGATCCGTGCTCGCAGAGATCCAGTCGGACACCCGGAACGTGCGGGAAGAGCTTATGGCGCCGCTGACCGAAGAAGAACGCACGCAGTTGGAAGACCTGTTGAGGCGCGTCTACGTGCACATCAACCATGAAGAGGACGGACAACGGCCAAGTCGCTGACCGAATCCAGGGTTCCGGTGCGGCAGACTTCTACGGTGACCACAGCAGCTCAACCGCCCCGCGACCGTGCGCTCGGGCGCGGCATCACCACCCTCATCCCGCAGGCTTCGAGCGTGACCCCGGCGGAGCAGGCGGCCGCGGTACTGGCCGGAATGCGGAGCGTTCCGGTGCGCATCGGGGTCCTCCAGGCGGCCGTTGTGCTCCTGGAGGAGCGTGTGCGTACGACAGAGGACGACACGGAGCGTCGGGCGGCGGCCACGACCGTGGCCATGCTCCGCGGTGCGATCGCCCAAGCGGGCTGAACCGCCACCGCGGCGTAGTCCGGTGCGGATCGGTTGCGCCCGCTCACTCCGGCCACGGGGAGTCGAGGATCGTACGGACGAAGTCCCCGCGCTCGAATCCGGGCACATAGTGCTGCAGCACATCGGCCTTCACATTGCCGAAGGTCGTCTCCGGTTTTGGCCGGATCTCGTCGGTAAACGCGGCGAGAATGCGCCGCTTGAAGTCCGGCCGCGGATGCAGGGCGACAATCTCCGCCCGGTCGGCCGCCGAGATGTCCTCGTAGCCGATACCGAGCACATCGTATTCGACCCCGGCCGTCACCAGGGCTACTTCCGGCTCCATGAACTGCGGGCCCGGGCAGCGTGCCGAGAGCGCGCCGAGGACCTGGGGGAGACCCCTGATGCCACGATCCGAATGCCGCGTCCGGCGGGCGCGGGGACCTGCGTGGGTATCAGTGCCCAGGACGGGCTGGATTTCGGACGCCAGTCCTGGAGGTCTCGGCGAATCCGGACCCTGGCGGCTGCTGCGCAACTCCCATGCAGTGCCACCCCCATCCCTGGCCCGCCCATGAGCAGCACGGACCTGCGCTGAAAAGGAGATCCGTGCAGGGCACTGAACCTTTCTCGGTAACGTCTCGTGACGCTTTGTGATCTTCGTTCAGGCGGTGCGGCCGTGTTCGAGCTGGAGCAGGACGAGGGCGGCTCGGGC
>NZ_JBICXB010000075.1:0-18897 GCF_043200055.1 Streptomyces sp. NPDC048496
CGCTACGGCTCCATCGACCACGTCAACTCGGCCTACTGACCGCACGTGTCGGTGTGCGGCCGAACCCGGCCACACCATGCCCCGGGCCCGGCCTTACGTCGTGACCGAAACGTAAGCATGGGGCCTTCCTGGGCCCCCGCCCCCGAACAGACCCGCCCGGCAGGCAGGTTCATCCCGGTCCACGCACACCTGCTGGGCCCAGACCCTGAGGGCGGAGACGGCTGAGCGCGTGGAGGCCGACCAAGTGGCATCCGAGGCAGGGGCACGCGGTCCCATGCCTCGCACGTGGTGATGCCGTCGGTGTATGGCTATTCGAACCGTGTGGTGTCGCCTGCTCCTCGGCGCACGATCGTGGCTTCGCCTTCGGAGAAGTCGATGACCGTCGTCGGTTCGGTGCCGCAGTCACCCGAGTCGACGACCGCGTCCACCTCGTGGTCGAGCCGCTCCTTGATCTCCCAGCCCTGTGTCATCGGCTCGTCCTCGTCGGGCAGGAGCAGGGTGCTGGAGAGCAGCGGCTCACCGAGCTCGGAGACCAGGGCCTGGGTAACCACATGGTCGGGAATGCGGACTCCGACCGTCTTTTTCTTCGGGTGCAGCAGTTGACGCGGCACCTCCTTCGTCGCCGGGAGGATGAAGGTGTAGCTGCCGGGCGTGGCTGCCTTGATCGCGCGGAACACGTCGTTGTCGACGTGCACGAACTGACCGAGCTGCGCGAAGTCCTGGCACACCAGGGTGAAGTGGTGACGATCGTCGAGGTTGCGGATCGAACGGATCCGGCCGATGCCGTCACGGTTGCCCAACTGGCATCCCAGTGCGTAGCAGGAGTCCGTCGGGTACGCGACGAGCGCACCGGAGCGGATGGTCTCAGCCACCGTGCTGATGGTGCGCCGCTGAGGATTTTCGGGGTGCACGTCGAAGTACTTCGCCATTGTTCGAGCTTATGTGATCCGGACTGCCGTGGTGAGGAACGGGATCGGGGACGTCGGCGAGAATCCCGGCGAGTCCGGCGCAGGGTGACGACGTACGACCGCCACGCCCCGGGCATGGTTCGGTGGATGCCGAACCCTTCCGTGCACGAATTCCATAAGTACGCCGACGTCCTGGCCGCGCTCGCCGAGCCGCGGCTGATCCCGGCACCGGCTGACGGCGAGGCCGGTGGTGCACAGCCTGCCGAACACCTCCCTGGTCATCAGGGACACGCCCTCGTCCGCGGGCAGTCCCAACACCCGCATCATCAGCGGCACGAGCTCGGCCTCCGGAGGCTCCCCGCCGATGCGGTAGGGCTGTTCCCGGGCCGCCAGTAACGGTTCGAGCTTCGGCGGTGCGACGACGAGGACACCGTCCCCACGCGCCGCGCAGGCGTCGATGAACGGGACAAGCGGGGTGAAGCGGCCCGATCCGCCGGTCGAGGCGAAACGTACACGCATGCCACGAGTCCAGGGATCGGCGCCCCACACCCACAGGACCGCATTGCGCCGACTTCCAGCACTTCGCTGCCGTCCCGCCCATCGCTCCCAGGCGGGCGTACGGACCCGACGAGGGGGCCCACGCGCAACCCGTCCGGTGGATTCGTGGTGCTGCAAGCAGACGTACGAGGGAAGGAGAGTGAAATGCCTGAACTCTCCGCACCTGTGATCAAGCTCGTACGGCAGACCACCGAGCCTGTCGCGGCGCAGACCCTGCGCTCGACGGCGGCCGCGGTCATCTCCTATGTCGTCGCGGTGTGGACCCTTCCGCAGCCTGTACCGCTGACGGCTCCACTGACCGCGCTCCTCGTCGTCCAGGTCACCCTGTACGCGACACTCACCACGGGCATCCGGCGCGTCAACTCCGTCGTCGTCGGGGTGCTCATCGCCATCGGCTTCAGCGCCCTGGTGGGTCTGAACTGGTGGAGCCTGGGTCTGACGATCTTCAGCTCGCTGATTATCGGACGGATGGTGCGGGTGGACGAGTTCGTGCCGGAAGTCGCCATCAGCGCGATGCTCGTCCTCGGCGTCTCCCAGGTCGCCGCCACCGCATGGGACCGCGTTCTGGAGACCCTGATCGGTGCGGGCGTCGGCCTGTTGTTCAACCTGCTCGCACCGCCCGTATGGGTGCAGAACGCGGGCGTGTCCATCGACGAACTGGCGCGGGAGATGGGACGGATGTTCCGGGCCATGGGCGAGGAGGTCGGCGGCCACGTCTCCGTCCCGCGGGCGGCGGCGAGACTGCACGACGCCCGCAGACTGGACCACGACATCGTGGCCGTCGACGCCTCGCTCCGGCAGGCCGAGGAGAGCCTCCTGCTCAACCCCCGGATCCGGCAGGGCCTTCTGTACCGCATCGTGCTGCGTACCGGACTCGACACACTGGAGATCTGCGCCGTCGTACTCCGTGTGCTGGCCCGCACGCTGACGGACCTGGCCAAAGCCCGGACCGAGGAAACCATGTTCCCGGAGGACGTGGCCGCCTCGCTCCGGGAACTCTTCGCGCAGATGGCCGACGCCATCGAGAGCTTCTCCACGCTGATCACCACCCCGGTGTCCGCCAATGCCGAGGAGGCTGAGTCGCGACTTGCCGCCGCACTGGCCGCCAGTCGCGCCACTCGGGACGTGGTGGCCGACCTCCTGCTGGAGGACGTCCAGGAGCACCCCCGGCAGTGGCAACTGCACGGTGCGCTGCTCGCCGAGGTCGACCGCATTCTGGATGAGCTGGACATCGACAAACGCGCCGAACGCCTTGGCGAGGAACTCGACCGCCACTCCGCTGAACTGCACGAACGCCATCCCCGGCTCGCCGCACTGCGGCGGCGGCTCGGCAGCCACCGGGCCCCGCAGCCGACAGTCCCGGGAGGGTGAGGGCGAGGCGATGGGAGACCGGGCGGCCTGCGACGCCCGTATGTCCTGGCCCTGCTGCCGTCGGCGCACGCGAACGTCCCCCGCAGGGAGGGCACTTCACATCATCGAGCGGCGCCCGGAGTCCGGCACGGCTGTTCGACGCAGGCGGACCAGGCAGTCCGGCCTTACGATGCAGGAAGGAACCCGGAAGCCTCAGAGCCTGTCGGGTGACCTCTGATCGGGCGGCCACGCCCTGGCACGCACGCTTCCCGCGTTGCCAAAATGCCCTAGTAGCTCCGCTACAAGGCCATCCCAGCGCCTTGGAATCGCACGCACCAGACCGCGTCCGCTTTCCGATCGAAGGTCACCCGACAGGCTCTCAGTGCGCCGGGACGGGACCCGCAGGGTCCGCGCTCTCGCGCCTGATCACGGAGGCACGTCACATGGCACCTGACCAGATCCCAGGCATCGATCTCACCGCGGCCCCCAGCGGGGCGGGATGTGCGGACTGCTTGGCGGGCGACGGACCGGGATGGTGGATGCACCTGCGCCGCTGCGCCGCGTGCGGACGCATCGGCTGCTGCGACTCCTCCCCCTCGCAGCACGGTACGAAGCACGCACGCGAGGCAGGACATCCGTTCCTGGCCAGCTTCGAGCCGGGGGAGAACTGGCTCTGGAACATCGAGACCGAGGAATATTACGAGGGAGTGGAGCTGCCCCCGCCCACCTCGCACCCGGTCGCCCAGCCGACCCCGGGTCCCCAGGGCAAGGTCCCCGCGGACTGGGAGCGGCAGCTGCACTGAAGCCGCGCTCCTCATCCACCGGCAGACGTACGGGTCCTCAGGCACGGATCGGTGATCCCGCCGGGACAGGTGAGACGGTCGATGTCCCAGCCGGCGCGCCCCGCTCCGGCCTGATAGGCGCTTTCGTAGAAGGCGAGTACGGCCGCACGGGGATCGCTTTCGGTGCGGGCCGCGTCGTACGGCAGCACCGCCAGGTGGCTGCCGCCACGATCCACCCATTGCGCCGACACCGGAGCGAGCGGTTCTTCCGCCAGCCGCGCCGGTTCGGGAGCGGTGTACGAGTAGAACGCGGGTGCGGCGAACGTGTCGTCACCGAACCAGAAACCGAAGCTGATCACTTCCCGGGAGTAGGCCTCCCGCGTCACCGGGTCGATCTGCCGGGGCTGGTCGACCTGACGCTCCGAAAAGCGGGTGTGAGCGATATCGAAGGTGTGCCAGAAATGGTGCACGGGACTGACTTTCCCCGAAAACCGCGCGGCGAATTCCTCCAGCACCAGCGCCACTTGACTGAGGACCTGCCAATACCGGTTCGCCTGTTCGGGATCGTATCCCGCGTGCTCCGTGTCCTCGGCGAACGGCCGGTCAGCGTCGGGCAGATCGAATGGCTTGGGCACGTTGATATCCACCTCGATGCCCAGCGCTTCCAGGGCGGCCATGACATTCTTGTGGAAGGACGCCACGGACTGGCCCGAAAGCGGGAACGAGACCGTCACGCCGTCCAGTCTTGTGATGACGAGTCGATGGCCGACGAAGTCGAAGTCCACCGTGAAAATCGGGTTGCCGTCGATCTGCCCCATGGGGCGGGTGGTGATACCGCGGCCAGTGAGGTGAAACGGAACGTTCCACCAGTGATTGCGCCGGACACTGGCCGCGAGGCGGATCTTTCCGACGACCTGCGCGAAGCGGTGGAGCGTCTCTTTGGTGTCACGCCACTCGGCGAGCGGCATGGGCGGGAACAGCTCCATCGCCATCACTTCTCTCGTGATGCCGGACGGTCCCGGCGGGCGGGCAGGGCGTTCTTCCGCACCATCATGGCCACGCCCAAGGTGTACGGCACCTTGTGCGGCCGCCGTGGTGTCGTTCGCGTGAACCTGCACGACCCGGCCGGTGGGCGGCCACTCGCGCGCCGCAGTCGGCGCAGACGGGTGGCGCACGGCTGATCCCGGTCGTCTCCCCGGGGGCGCCCTTCCCGACGAGTCGGAGGCCGGACGTCCGTCCGCTGAAGCCAAAATCTCCTAAATGTCGCAATTTTGGCGATAAAGGGGAGCCGCTCACCGTTCTGGTGAATGCGCAGCCCGCACGAGCCGAGGCCTTACGTGCCGGGCAAATCGCCCTTTTCGGGCAGAGTGGCGAGAGTCACCTTCCGGGCCCGCGGACGCAGCGGCGTGCCGCCCGGTTCCCTTCTGCGCCAAGAAAGTTGGCTTCGCGGACCGGGGTGAATTGCGAAAATTTCCGCGACTCGATCTTGCAAATGAATTGTGATCGAGAAATGGGGGCTTGTTCAGGTCGGAGTTTCTCGCCTACGGTCACCGTCAATCCGGATGGAACGCCGAATCCTGCCGCCGTCCGGTAACCCGACCACTCACGTACGGCAGGAGCGGGGGACCCACGTAAGCCGCCGATCCGGTATCCGGAACGGCTAGGGGTGAAGTCGTATTCCCATACGGCGAGGCAACTCCAGCCTCAACCCGACAGCTCACCTCGTAGGCGACGGAGAGGAATGCGCCATGCCCGCACAGGTTAACCACCGTCGTCGTAAGTCCAGTTCGCTGACTCGCGGATTCATCGCCGTGAGCACGGGCGGAGCCGCTCTCGCGCTTCCGATGATCGGGGCAACCGTTGCCTCGGCAGCGCCGGCGCAGCCTGTCACCGCAGCCGTCTCCAAGGCAGTGGCGCCCGCTGCCGCCCCCGCCAACCCGACTGCCGTGCGGGCAGCTACGCCCTCCGTCTATTCCGTGATAGCCGGCGACACCCTTTACAAGATCGCCCTGAGCCATTCCGTGAGCGGCGGTTGGCAGCAGCTGTACAAGGACAATCGAGCGGTCATCGGAGCCGACCCCGGCGTACTTCACGCGGGCCAGAAGCTCACCATCGGCGCCACCGCGCCCGCGACAGTCGCGTCCACGACGGCCGCGAGCACCGCCGCTGCCGTCACCGCGAAGCCCGCGACGTACACGAACGACCTCGACGGCTGGATCAAGGAGTCGCTGGCCGTCATGGCCCAGCACAGCATCCCCGGCAGCTACGACGGCATCCACCGCAACATCATGCGCGAGTCCGCGGGCAACCCCCGGGCCATCAACAACTGGGACTCGAACGCCGCCAAGGGCACACCGTCCAAGGGTCTCCTGCAGGTCATCGACCCCACGTTCCGGGCCTACCACGTGCCCGGTACGTCGATGGACCCCTACGACCCGGTCGCCAACATCACGGCCGCGTGCAACTACGCCGCCGCCAAGTACGGCTCGATCGACAACGTGTTCGGGGCCTACTGACGCCCGGTTGCGTTGATTCAGGCATGACGGGTGGCGAAGGTCCGATGGGGCTTCGCCACCCGTTCCCGTCGGTGTCGCGCACAGGGGGCGATTCAGAAGCCGATCCGCATGACGGCCCGCCTGACGCACGGCGTTGATCCGGGGTGCCTCGATCGGGCGCATGTTACCCATCGGTATGTAGTGACTTAACGCGCGAACGGCAGTAGAACCAGTTTCACTCTTTGGAGAGTGAGGCGTGTCACATGAGTGACTCTACCATGCACAATGCAGGCCCCAAGGGTGTTTCGCGTCGCAGATTCATCACAGGAACTGGTTCTATTTTAGGAGCCGTGGCCCTCGCGGGTCACACCACCCCGGCCCAGGCCGGGGTCGGCTCCGCAACCGCTCCGATCGACTCCGGGGCCCATGTCCCGGCCCTGGTGATCGGCACCGGATACGGCGGCTCCGTCGCCGCACTGCGTCTCGCCCAGGCAGGCGTCGACGTGCACATGATCGAAATGGGCATGGCCTGGGAGACCCCCGGCCCGGACGGCAAGATCTTCGCCAACACGACCTCCCCGGACAGCCGTTCGTACTGGCTCCGCACCAGGACCAAGCAGCCCCTCAGCAACTTCCTCGGCTTCCCCATCGACAAGAACATCACTCGTACCACGGGGATCCTCGACGCCGAGGAGTTCAGTGGGATCACCGTCTACCAGGGCCGCGGCGTCGGTGGCGGCTCGCTGGTCAACGGTGGGATGGCGGTCACTCCCAAGCGCGAGAACTTCGGAGCCGTCCTCCCGTCGGTGGACGCCGACGAGATGTACGACATCTACTACCCGCGCGCCAATGCCGGGCTCGGGGCCGGCACCATCGATCCGGCCTGGTTCGACACCGCCGCGTGCTACCAGTACGCCCGGGTCGGCCGTAAGCAGGCCGAGCGTGCCGGCTTCCCGTTCGTCTTCGTGCCCACCGTGTACGACTGGGACTACATGAAGCAGGAAGAAGCCGGAACCGTCCCCAGGTCGGCGCTGGCCGGCGAGATCCTCTACGGCAACAACTACGGCAAGAAGTCGCTGCAGAAGACGTACATCGACCGGATCAGGGCCACCGGCAGGGTCGTCATCTCGCCGCTCCACAAGGTCACTTCGGTCGCTCCGGCAACAGGTGGCGGCTACACGGTCGTCATCGACCAGATCGACACCGGCGGTGTCACCACGGCCACCAAGACGGTGACTGCCGACCGGGTGTTCTTCGCGGCCGGCAGCGTGGGCACCAGCAAGCTGCTGGTGAAGCTGAAGGCCACCGGCGCGCTCGTCGGCCTGAACAACGAGATCGGTAAAGGGTGGGGCGACAACGGCAACGTCATGTGCGGCCGGGCCAACCACCTGTGGGACCCGACCGGCAGCCTCCAGGCGTCCATTCCCACGGGCGGCATCGACAACTGGGCCGCCGGTGGCGCGTTCGCCGAAGTCGCGCCGCTGCCCACCGGGATCGAGACGTACGCGTCGTTCTACCTGTCCATCACCAAGAACCCGAACCGGGCCGAGTTCTCCTGGAACGCCGCGACGGGCACGGTCGACCTGAACTGGCAGGCCGCCTGGAAGCAGCCGTCCATCGATGCCGCCAAGACGATCTTCGACAGGATCAACCAGAAGGAGGGGACGATCTACCGGACCGATCTCTTCGGCGCCTACAAGATCTGGGGCGACCACCTCACATACCACCCGCTCGGCGGCGCGGTGCTGAACCGGGCCACCGACAACTACGGCCGCCTGCACGGCTACTCCGGCCTGTACGTCATCGATGGCTCGCTGATCCCTGGCAACACCAGCGTCAATCCGTTCGTCACCATCACCGCGCTCGCCGAACGGAACATCGAGAAGATCATCGCCACCGACCTGTGACGGTCAACGGTCGGGCAGCGCGCACCTGGTGTCGAGGCCCAGCACATGGTTGAGCCGGCCGAACGCCAGCCATGACCCGATGCTCATGCTCAGTTCCACGATCTCGAGCCGACTGTAGCGCGCGGTCATCCGGGACCAGAACGCGTCGTCGAGGTTGTGGTGATCCAGGGCGTACCGTTCGGCGTATTCGGCGGCCAACCGGGTCCGGTCGTCGAACACGTCGGTGGTACGCCACTGGGTCACCGCGTCGGCGAATTCCTCCTCGACCTTCACGCCGTCCCGTTCGGTCCGCCAGTCGAGGCAGAAGGCGCACCCGTTGATCTGGGCGATCCGCAACCGCGCGGCTTCGAACTCGCGCAGTCCCAAGGTCGTGTGGGCGTACACCGACAGCGAGAAGTTCGATGCGGCGATCCCGATCCCGGGCACCATCTCGCCCCACACGTACTCGATCGGGTCCTTGCCCTCGGGGATGTCGATGTTCATGGATGTCTCCTTCCGAGCCTGCCGACTGCTGGGCGCAGCGGGACGTCGAGCGCGTCGTAGAGTCCTGGGGCCGCGTCCACGAGCCAGTCGATGGCGCTCACGAGCCGGCCGACCGCGGTGGCGTTCCCGCCCGCGGACCTGTTCTCGCCCTCGTCGATGGCCTCGACCGTGACCTCGATGCGCGGGCGACCCTCGATGATCACTCGATGTGCGCCGTCCCCGTCGGGCGGCGTCGGCCAGTCCGGTGCGCACGAGGGGTGGATGCGCGTGATGTGCTCGATGACGATGCGGGGTTCGCCCCCGACGATGCCCTGCACTTCGAACCGCACGGCGCCCTGGGTGCCGGCCTCGAACGTACCCATCGTCCTGGTGCTCACCGTGGCGTAGAGCGGGCGCCGGTCCAACGTCTCGCGGATGTCGTTGAGTTCGGCTCCCAGAGCCCTGGCCATCAGCCGTATCTGTCCACCCCACACCATGGTCGGTACGGTCGGTGCGAGCATCAGCGGCTCGTACTCCATCGGCTGGCCCATGCCGACCAGGTACCGGACCAATTCCTCCTGGTCGTAGGTGGAGTAGTCGAAGATCTCCTGACAGCGGATCACGTCCACGGAGGTTCCGAGTCCGCTGATCAGCAACGGCAGGACGTCATTGCCCCAGCCGGGATCGACACCGGAGACGAACAGCGAGCCGCCACCGTCCGCGATGGCGGCCAGCACCGGATCCCGCAGCTCCGGCGGGGCGCCCAACTGGTCGTACAGTGCGTACAGCGCGGGGGTCACGACCACGGCCCCGGCCCGGATCGCCCTGCTGATGTCGGCGAGGGCCTCGTCGGGGCGGATGTCGCCGGACGCGGCGTACACGACGGCCCGGGGACCGGTGGCCAGCACGGCATCGACGTCGTCGCCCGCCATGACCCCCAGCGGACGACCGAGCCCACCGAGTTCGCCCGCGTCGCGTCCCACCTTGTCGGGGTTGTGGACGAGCACGGCGATGAGCTCGAGCGCCGGATGGGCCTCGACAGCGCGAATCGCGGCGCGGCCGACATTTCCCGTGCCCCAGACAACCGTGGAAATCATGCGCGGAGGGTAGCGAGAGGGCCTATCACTTCCTGGGGCCGCGACACGATGAGTTTGCCGGGCGGGGCAGGGGAGTCGGCCGGCACCGCGACACCGCTCGGGCCGCGCCCGCTACGTCGTTGCCGAATGGGGTACACCCCGGGCCGGCGCCTGGGGGATGATCCCGGTGTGACCGAGGAACGGGACGCAGGAGCGAGCGCGGGCGGCGACGATGCACGCGCCTGGGACGAGCGGCTGGGCTGGGCGTTCGGATTGATCGCGGACGATCCCGAGGAACGGGCGACGGCACTTGCGGCTCTGGCCGTTGCCAGGAAGAACAACCGGGACGCCCTCGACCGGTTCAACGAGTTGTGGCGGCTGACGCTTCCGCTGGGGACGGAGGTCCCCGGCCCTGGATAATGCCGGTCATGCCCTCCCTGGTTGCTCCCGCGATTTCCGTCGGCGCTCTTGCCATGTCCGATCAGCCGGTTCTGCCGGTCGAGGGTGACGCGTTGCTGCGCCCCTGGACGCTTGACGACGCTCCGGCCGTGATGGAGGCGTTCCAGGATCCCGCGATTCAGCGTTGGCATGTGTGTACGGCTGACTCCGTGGAGGAGGCGCGGGACTGGATCGCGGCCTGGCAGTGCGGGTGGCGGGAGGAGACGGGCGGTCACTGGGCGGTCGTCGACGCCGGAGGTGACACGTTGTTGGGCAGGATGTCCTTGAAGTCGTTCGACCTTGCGGACGGCACGGCTGACGTCGCCTACTGGATGGTGCCGTCAGCGCGCGGCAATGGTGTCTGCCCTCGCGCGGTCAGGACGCTGGCGCGCTGGGCGCTGGGTCCGGGAGGCTTTCACCGCCTCGAACTCGAGCACTCGACCGCCAATCGCGCATCTTGCCGCGTCGCGGTCAAGGCCGGGTTCGAGGAGGAGGGCGTCCGTCGCGGGGCGGCGCTGCATGCGGATGGCTGGCACGACATGCACGTCCATGCCCGCGTCCGCCAAGGCTGACGGGGACGCCGTGCGGTCGGAATCCGGTTCGCCCCGTGGATGGTCTCTACGTCGGGTGGGCCTCGCTCAGCACCGGTGTCGCTGAGCACGGTGTCGGTGAAGCGGCCGCGATGCCGGCTGCGCACGCTGCCACGACGCAGAACCCAAGGGGCAGTAGGAAGGTCAGGTTGAGCGGGACGAAGTGCGTCAGCGGTCCGATGACGGCGGGGCCGGCCAGCATGCCGAGATAGCCCAGACCGGCGACACGCGAGACATTCGTCCCGGCGGCGCCCGGGTCGGCATGGCCTGCGGCGCTGAAGAGCTGGGGGATGCAGCCGGACAGCCCGGCCCCGAACACGGCCCAGCCGACCAGGGCCAGCGGGACCCAGGTGGAGAACGTGGCCGTCGTCAGCCCGACCGCGGCCAGGGCCGCCCCGTAGCGGAGGATGGCGACGGGCCCGAAGCGCATGGCCACTCGGTCGGTCAGCAGCCGGCCGATGGTCATGGCGGTCGAGAACGCACCGTACGCGAGAGCGGCGGTGGCGGCGGTGGCGTTCAGGACGTCCCGCAGATGCAGAGTGCTCCAGTCGTTGGCCACTCCTTCGCAGAGCATGAGCATCAGCGCGAGCGCGGCCAGCGCCCAGATGCGGCGGGATGTCCGGTGCACCGGTTGTGTCACCCCGGTGGGAGCCTCCCCGGCAGGGGAGGGGGCGTGTTCGGCCGGCAGGAGCCCGCGGGCGGCGAGTGCGGCGACCGCGAGGCCGAGGACGGCCACCGAGCCGAGGGTCACCGCCGGGCTCCAGCCCCAGCTGAGCGTGCGCGCGCCCACCAGCGCGGCAAGGACCCCGCCGATGGAGAACGTCGCGTGGAAGGCGGACATGACGGGGCGTCGGTAGCCCCGCTCGACCTGGATGGCGTGGGCGTTCATGCTGACGTCCAGACAGCCGTTGCCGAGTCCGAGCAGTGCGAGTGCGGCTCCCAGCGTCCACGCGTCCGTGGCCAGGCCGGGAAGGACCACGGCCGCGCTGCACAGAGCCGCGCCCAGGGGTACGACGATGCGGGCGCCCCACCGATCGGTGAGCGGGCCCGTGATCCGCATCCCCGCGAAGGCTCCCGCGCCGAGGAGCAGCAGCAGCCAGCCGAGCACGGCATGACTGATGCCCACGTGGCGCTCGACAGCAGGAATGTGGACGACCCACATCCCCAGGACGAAGCCGTTCAGGGCGAAGTAGGCGGTCGTGACCAGACGGCCGGTCCGCAGCGATCTCTCCATGCCAATGAACATATCTAACATCATTGATGTTCGAAAGATTGCGTTGTGAACGCCGATGGTGTTCTATCGCTGATGTGGCGAGTACAGATCGACTGAGACGGATCACCGAGGCGGTGCGCGACGCGGGCAGTGCCGGCGTCGCGGAACTGGCCTCCTTGACCGGCGCGTCGGAGATGACCATCCGCCGTGACCTGGAGACCCTGGCCGAGCAGGGCATTCTGGAGCGATACCGCGGAGGAGCGAGGAGCCTGCTGCTGCGCGGCGACGAACCCCCCTTCGGGCTGCGGGCCACGGAGGGGCTGGAGGCCAAGCGACGCATCGCCTCCGAGGTTGCCGGGCTGATCGCCGACGGGGAGTCCGTCGTCCTCGACAGCGGCACCACCTGCCTGGAAGTGGCCCGCGCGCTGGAGCACCGCCGGCTGACGGTCATGCCACTGTCCCTGCACGCGGTGAACGCACTCACCGGAGCACCGGACCTCACGCTGCTGGTGCCCGGTGGCCGCCCCCGGGCGGGCGAGCTCGCCCTCATCGGCCCGCTCGCCGAGGCATCGCTGGCTGCCCTGCGTTTCGACACCGCGGTCATCGGCTGCTGCGGACTGAACGCGGCGAACGGCCTGACCGCGTACGACTTGGACGACGCCGCCGTCAAGCGGGCCGCGATCGCATCGGCCCGCCGCGTCATCGCGGTCACGGACGGCGCGAAGCTCTCCCGTACCGCCCTCGCTTTCGTCGCGCCCGCCACCGCACTGCACGCCGTTGTCACCGACGAGGCCGCGCCCGAGGCAGAGGTCGACGCACTCGCTGAGGCAGGCGTGCACGTGCGACAGGTATGACCTGCGCGTCAATTGAACAGCACGCGCACGTCACTTTGTCTCACGCTCCGGGGCGACTCAGCCGTAACGGTCGAAGAGTGTCTGGAGGTACTCTTCCAGCCTGCCGGCGAGCAGGGCCTGGGTGAGGTCGTCCCGTCCCAGTTCGCGCCAGGGCCCGGCGACCTTCTCCGCGTCCGGTGCGTAGGCGAGCGCATCGAGCATCCGCCAGTACAGGTGGGCTGCGGGCTCATCGGCCAAAATGCCGCCCTCGGCGACGTAGTGGTCGGCGAGCAGGGCTCCGAAGCGGGCACCGTGCAGCAGTGCCAAGGCTGTTGAGCAGTGGGCCACGTCCAGGTCTGCAGGCCCCCAGGAGGTCTCCACCCAGTCGACGACACCCGTGATCCGGAGATCGTCGTCCTGGCCGCTGAAGAGCACGTTGCCGGGGTGGAAGTCCCTGTGCAGGAAGCAGGGTCGGTACGGCGGCGGGTCGTGACGGATGATGTCCACGGCGTGCTGCCACAGTTCGGGCCGACCGGTGACTTGGGGCAACCGCACGCGGTCGGCTGCGGTCCATGCCTGGTAGGTGCGAGGCCGGTGCTCCGGTGCCACGTGCACCTGGTGGATACGGACCAGTTGGCGGGCGAGGAGCTCGGCACGCCGACCGGCACCTTCCTCGTCGAGCCGAATGCTGCCGGGGAACCTCGGTGCCGATCGGCTGTCGGGGCAGCGCCTAGGCTGCCGGTATGGCTGACCTGTACGCGGTGGACCTCGCCCTGAATCTCGGTGCATCGGTACCGAACGCCGTGCTCGCCGATCTGCGATGGCATCTCGGCGTGTCGGACGGCGGAGCAGAGGACGGACCCGAGGGTGACGAAGAAGTGCCTGGCGATGTGCTCGACGACAGGTTCCCCTTGCTTGCGGGGCGCGGGCCCGCGGCCCGCGTCGGTGGAATCCTCGTCGGCGAGCTCGCCTCGACGGCCGACGGCTGGTCCCTGACGGTGCGTCAAGAAGTGCATGCCGAGATGCTGCCGGAGCTGGACTCGCTCGCGGAGCGGCTCGCGTGGAATTCCGTCACCGAGGGAGTCATCGGGCAGGCCCGGTTCTACGAGGACCACGTCCCGGAGCTGTGGGTCAACAGGTCGGGAACCCTGGTGAAGATCTCCCTGGCTGCCACAGGGACGGCGTCCCTGTCACCTGGACAGCCGGCGGACAGCGACTCCGCAGCGCCGTGAAAGATCCGGCTGCCGCTGTGACACACGTACGGTCCGCGCCCTGGCGACGGCGGAATGATGAAAGAGTTCTCGGTGCAGTGGGACACGCCGGTGTCCGCGTGTCCGAATGTCCGTATGCCGACGATGGGACAGATTCCATGCCTCTCAAGGGTGAGTACGAGCCGAGCCCCGCACAGTGGGTCCGCGATCAGGTCGAGCTGTTCGAGAGCTCGGGCGGCACGGAGGGGACCACGATGCGTGGTCTGCCGGTCATCGTCCTGACCACGCGCGGAGCCAAGAGCGGAAAGATCCGTAAGGCACCGCTGATGCGGGTCGAGCACAACGGAACGTATGCCGTGATCGCATCGCTGGGCGGCGCTCCCCGGCATCCCGTCTGGTACCACAACATCACGGCTGACCCCCGGGTGGAACTCCAGGACGGCCCGGTCCGGCAGGACATGAACGCCCGTGAGGTCACCGGTGAGGAGAAGGCCGTGTGGTGGGAGCGCGCGGTCGAGGCGTTCCCCGACTACGCGGACTACCAGCTGAAGACCGACCGGCAGATTCCCGTCTTCGTCCTGGAGCCGGCGGCCACGAGCCACTGACCACGGCCGGGAGGAGGCACCATCCGGGTATCCGGCACCGGGGACCAAGGGGACAGCCGTTGGCGGTGCGCCGCGATCCTGATCGTTCGGATGGTCCAGTTCCTGCTCCCTGAGAGCCTGTCGGGTGACCTTCGATCGGAGAGCGGACGCGGCGTGGTGCGTGCGATTCCAAGGCGCCGGGATGGCCTCGTAGCGGAGCTACTAGGGCATTTCGGCAACGCCGGAAGCGTGCGTGCCACGCCGTGACCGCCCGATCAGAGGTCGCCCGACAGGCTCTGAGGCGGAACGGATCTCTCCTGGGGCTCGACAGGGTGGCGAAACTCCGCTCTCCCGGGCGTACCGATGGCCTCCCCCCGACCTGTAGGGGAGGCCATCCGTGCCCGGTGAAAGGACTTCCGGCCGGTCCATCCGCTCAGTTGCGTAGCCGCAGTTCACTGTGGATTGCTATGGACCTTTCGGCAGGTACAGGCCAAGATCGTTGATACCGAGGACGCGGTGGAAGGTGCCTGTAGCACCGGACGCTGCGGCGCGCGTGAGCGACAGCCTGATCAGGTCGGGATTCATCCCCTGTCGCCGCTGGCGTGAGGCCTTCGCGGTCACCCCCGGGACCCTGCCGGCCTGGCATCGCAGGTTCATGGCGGCGAAGTGGGCTCGGCCGAGCGCACCGCGCGGGTGCGGATGCCGGCGCACGTCGTCCCCGGTCCACCGCCAGACGTCCGCCAGCGCGTCCAGGGTCGAGGCCAGGGCGCGGCGCGGGATGACGGCACCCTTGGGCGGCCCGGTGGTGCCGGAGGTGTAGACGACCAGCGCCGGGTGCTCGTAGCCGAACCGGTCCTCGGGGACGGCCACGGCCCTGGTGACGGACGCCTCCACGTCCAGACGGGGCAAGTCGGCCAGTACCGAAAAGAGTTCGGTGCCCGGCGCGGCCAGGACCAGGGACGGCGCGCTGTCGGAGAGGATGTGCGCGAGTTCCCGCTCGCCCGACCTGGGGTTCAGCGGGACGGCGGCGACCCCGGCCAGCAGCGCGCCGGTCATTGCGACGGCCGTCTCCAGTCCGGGCTCCGCCCACACGGCCACCCGGCCGACGCCCCGCAGCCGTCCGGCGAGCGATCCGGCGGCCGCCGCGAGTCCGGCGCAGGTCAGGGACCGCTCACCGAACCGCAGTGCGGGCCGCCCGGCGTCCGCACCGCCCGTCAGAGCGGGAAACAGGGAGGACACACGACGCTCTCCTTCGCTGCCGGGGGACGACGACACCTTCCTGCACCTTCCCGAGCCGTACGCCCCGGCACCCACCGCTCCCGAGACACGGGGGCGTCTTTGCCTCACAGCCGCCGTGTCTGCCGCAGAACACGCACGGCGGGCCAGGCGAGCAGCCCGGTGAAACCCCACATGACGACCGAGGCGAAGATCCAGTCGGTGAGGGTGAACTCCGGGTCCCCGGCTCCGGTGAGCGTGAACGTGAGCGCCACGAGGCCGCTGAGGCCGGCCAGGAGACCGAAGAGGATCATCACGGCCGTCTGCAGGCCGGTACGCCGGGTGGGGGCGGCACCCCGTCCGGCGCCCTGTCCGGCACGCGGAGCGCTCGCCGCCGCCGCGTCCTCGGGCATCGGCGGCCGGGGCCGGGCGGGCAGCGGCACCACGGCGTCGGGCGCCACGGCAGCGTCGACGCTCGCCAGGGCCCGGGCGTCGAGGCCGTACAGGGTGGGTTCCACCTCGACGACCAGTCCGTCGGCGCCGATGAGCTGCCGGCCGCCGTCGGGCCGGCACAGCATCGCGGCACAGTCCTGGTAGCGGACCGTCACCGCGCATTCCGAGCCGTCCCCGCCGCGCGCCGTCATGCTGACGCCCTCGTCGCCCACGATCAGCGCCGAACCGTCGCCGCTCAGCGCCGCGAACTTCCGTCCGGGCACCGTGTACGAGGAGTTCGTGGGCGCGGCGGTGTATCCGGCCCAGTCCGCGCTGTGTCCCGACGGCACCTGCATGAGGGCGGTGGAGGCCGCTTCCAGGGCCACCTCGTGCACCTGGGCGGGGGTCACCGACCGCAGTTCGGCCAGCAGTTCGTCCACCGTGCGCGGCGGGCGCCCCGCGAGGAGGTTCTCGGCCATGCCCGGCAGGCGGTGTACGGCCACGTCGGATGCCGTCAGCGCGGACTCGTACCGTGCGCGCACGGCGTCCAGGCCGGCCTGCTCCACGCGCCCCGCCTGGAGCCGGGCGAGGACGTCGACGAATCCGCCGAGCACCGCGCCCTGTTTGGCGGGCAGCGCGTCCGCGAACGCGGTCAGGACGGCGAAGCCGTCGCGCCGGGGCGTGAGGTTGGTGGCCGCCGTGTACGAGTAGCCGCCCTCCTGGCGCAGGTCGCGGGAGAGTTCGCGCTCCAGGACGCCCGCGTAGAGCATCGCGGCGGCGGTGTCCGCGACCACGGCGTCGAGCAGGACGCCTCCCGTGCCCTCGGAGAAGTAGGCCGGGCTCTCGGGCAGTGCCGAGGTGACGGCGGGCATCGGCCGGCGTTCTCCGGCGGGCAGGTTGAGCGACAGGCCGGCCGGCAGCCGCTCGCCCGCCACCCACAGCACGGCGTTGCCCCGCGTGAACCACGTCCGGGCCCAGTGCCGTACGGCGTCGGGGTCCAGCTTCGGCATGCCCCACTCCGGGTAGGCCGACAGGCCGTACCCCCGGGCCCCGTAGCGCCACAGCGGCAGTTGGGGCGACTGGCGGCGGGACTCCTCGGTGCGCAGGATCTCCTTCTCGGTCTCCAGGCGCTCCATGGGCAGGTCGCTGAGGGAGGAGCAGACGCCCTTCAGATAGGACACGACCTCGTGCTCGGTGCCCTCGACGAAGAAGTGCGTGAACGCCGACTTCGTCTCGCCGTTGAAGTGGTGGTCGTTCAGGCCCTGGCGGTGCAGGGCCAGGTGCTCGACCAGGTGCGTCACACCGGTCCGGGCGAGCGTCTCGTCGGCGACGCCGACCCGGAAGACGAGTCCGGCGCGCGTCGGCCCGGTGGCGTGGGTGAAGAGGGTGGGGATGCCGTCGACCTCGGTGGAGTGGATGGCAGTCTGGAGGTTCATGTCCGGTCTCTGTTCGGCGGGGCGGTCGTTCGGCGGGGCGGTCGTGCGGCGGGGCGGCCGGTGCGGCGGCCGCCGGGCGGGTGCGTCACCGCCCCGTCGGCCGCGCGGCTCGGCGCTCAGCCCTTGGCGAGGGCGGAGTTGCGGTGCTTGATGTACGCGTCGGTGGCGTTGACTCCCAGCTCGGCCCACGGGTACTCGGAGGCGAGGTTGCCGAGCGAGTGGAAGCAGGCGGCGGCCCGCGCGTGGTCACCGACGAGGGAGAAGAGCGCGGCGAAGTAGCCCTGGACGGTGACCCATGCGTAGACCGGCCGGAAGTGCGGGCTGAGCGTGGACCTCTCGGCGGCCTCGACGAGCTCCGCGTGCACATGCGGCTGACGCAGGTACTCGACGCGTTCCCGTCCGTTCAGCGAGATCCAGTGCTCCATGTGGGCCTCGGCCACCATCCCGCCGCTCAGTGCCCCCTCGGGAGCGCCGGTCATGCACTCCCGGGCGAAGCCGTGGGCCGCCTCCCAGCTCCCGCCCCACTTGGGGCAGAGCTGCTGGAGCAGTCGTCCCTGGCCGGTGATGTGGTGCGGGTGGTGCGCGGTGAGCCGGTCGTACCGGCGCCGGGCCTCGGCCTGCCCGAGCTGGAGCCCCATGGCCGTGGTGAGGCGTTCCGCCCAGGCCGCGTCGAAGGCGGGGTCGATCGCGGTCGCCCGGATCAGCGCTTGCTCGGCCTGCCGCAGGTGCGTGTGCAGTCCGGCGAACTGTTTGCGGCTGACGTTCTCCGCGGGCGCGTCGGTGCGGATCTTCCAGCCGATGCGCACCTCGCGGGCGCCGAGCACGGTGAGCGCGAGCACGTCCTCCGGTGCGGCGGCGAGGACTTCGCGCATCCAGTCCTCGACACCCCGCACGTCCTGCAGGATCCCGACGGCGAAACTGCGGTTGGTCCCCTGCGGCAGCCCGTCGACATAGGAGCGTATGGATGCCCAGTCCCTCGCGGCCGCGGTCTGCCGCAGCCAGGAGGCTTCGGGAAAGGCGGAGGCGATGTCGAAGTCGGGGCGTGCCAGGCGTGACAGGAAGGACGCGGAGGTGTGCTGCATGTGCGGATATTAGGCGTGACCCATGACGATGCCGCAGGCCGGGGTCCCTTCACTGCGATCCGTGACAGAGCGCGGCGAGGCGCCTCGCGGATCCGGCCGGTGGGCCGGGAACCCCGCGGCCGAACACCAAAGGCCGCACTGACCTTCCCCCTCACGATGCTTGGGCCACCAAGAAGGTCCCCGGTCTGGAGGCTGCTGCTGTCGACCGCACCCTCATGACTATCGGCAGCCTCAGAGCCTGTCGGGTGGCCGGTTGATTACGCTGCGATGAGGTCCTCGATGGTCTTGGTTCGGGCGGTCTTGCGGTGGGATTCATGGCTCCACC
>NZ_JBICXB010000076.1:0-17789 GCF_043200055.1 Streptomyces sp. NPDC048496
ACGGGAGATCTACCGGCTCATCGCCACTCCGAGCCCCGCAGCCAGCCACGCACGTGCCGCAACCGCTGCTTGACATCCATAGGGGCATCAGTGCCCGCCCATGGAGCCGTCGGTGGAGGCCATGCCGGAGATCACCAGGTCGTAGCCGGCCTTCTCGACCGCCTTGGCCAGCACCAGCGAGGTGCCGATGGCGTCCGTGCCGTGCAGGTCGTCGTCCTCGACGTGGACCGCCTTGTCCGCGCCCATCGAAAGCGCCTTGCGCACCGCGTCCTTGGCATCCTCCGGACCCACCGTCAGAACGGTGACCTCCGCGTCGTCGTCCCCGTCGTAGTTCTCGGCGATCTGCAGGGCCTGCTCGACCGCATACTCGTCCAGCTCGGAGAGCAGACCGTCCACGTCGTCCCGGTCGACGGTCAGATCCTCGGCGAAGTGCCGGTCGCCAGTGGCGTCGGGCACGTACTTCACAGTGACAACGATCCTCAAGCTCACCTTCATGTCCTCTATTTGTTGGTCAAGCTTGCGCTTCTTCGCGCGGGTCTCTCAGCGCGTGTAGTCGTGGAAGCCGCGGCCGCTCTTCTTGCCGAGCAGTCCGGCATCGACCATCCGCAGCAGCAGGGACGGCGGGGAGTGCAACGGCTCCTTGAACTCCTCGTACATGGAGCCGGCGATGGCCTTCACCGTGTCGAGGCCGATCAGGTCGGCCAGCCGCAGGGGACCCATAGGATGGGCGCAGCCGAGGACCATGCCGTTGTCGATGTCCTCGGCCGTGGCCAAGCCAGCTTCGAGCATGCGGACGGCGGACAGCAGGTATGGGACGAGGAGGGAGTTGACGACAAAGCCCGCTCTGTCCTGTGATCCGATGACCTGTTTGCCCAACCTCTCCGTGACGAAGGCCTCGGCGAGCCCGCGGACCTGGTCGCCGGTCAGAAGTGAGGGGACGATCTCGACCAGGGGCATCACGGGCACCGGATTGAAGAAGTGGGTGCCGACGACCTGCTCCGGGCGGCCGGTGGCCATGGCCAGCTTCATCACCGGGATGGACGAGGTGTTGGTCGCGAGGATCGCGTCCGCCCGAGTGACGACCTTGTCCAGACTCGCGAATACCCCGGTTTTGATGTGCTCGTCCTCTGCCACGGCTTCGATCACCATGTCCCGGTCGGCGAAGTCCGCCAAGTCGGTGGTGAAGCGGATTCGGCCAAGCACAGCATCGCGCTCCGCTTCACTGAGTTTGCGGTTGCGGAGGCCGCGGTCCAGGGATGCGGTGATCCGATCGCGTCCGGCTTTGAGGGTTTCCGGGCCGGTCTCGCACACCAGCACGGCGAGTCCCGCTCGGGCGCAGACTTCCGCGATTCCGCTGCCCATGAGCCCCGCTCCGACGACGCCGACGCGGCTGATGTCGGGAAGGGCCGGCAGGGCGGCAGCTGTGGAGCGACTGGGTATCGATGGCGTCATAGGGCGTTTCTCCGGAGGAAAATCGAGCATCAGCGGTAGGCGGCCTGACCGGTGAGAGCCTGCCCGATGACCAGGGTGTGGATCTCGCTGGTGCCCTCGTAGGTGAGGACGGACTCCAGGTTGTTGGCGTGGCGCAGCGGCGAGTACTCCAAGGAGATGCCGTTGGCGCCGAGGACGGTCCGGCACTCGCGGGCAATGGCCAGGGCCTCACGGACGTTGTTGAGCTTGCCAACGCTGATCTGTTCGGGACGGATCCGGCCCTGGTCCTTGAGCCTGCCCAGGTGCACGGCGAGCAGGGCTGCACTGCCGAGGGAGACGCTCATGTCCGCGAGCTTCTTCTGGGTCAGCTGGAAGGTGCTGATCGGCTTGTCGAACTGGACACGGGAGTCGGCATATTCCAGGGCAGTCCGGAGGCAGTCGCGGGCGGCGCCGACCGCGCCGAAGAGGATGCCGAAGCGCGCCTCGTTCAGGCACGACAGCGGCCCGCGCAGACCCTGGGCGTGCGGCAGCCGCGCCGACTCGGGCAGCCGGACATTGTCGAAGTACAGCTCCGAGGTGATCGAGGCACGCAGCGACATCTTCTGCTTGATGTCCTGGGTGGTGAAGCCGGGGGTGCCGTGCGGAACCAGGAAGCCGCGCACGCCGTCCTCGGTCTGCGCCCAGACGGTGGCCACGTCGGCGATGCCTCCGTTGGTGATCCACATCTTGGAACCGTTGAGGACCCAGTCGTCGTCGTCGCGCACGGCCTGGGTGCGCATGTTCGCGGGGTCGCTGCCGAAGTCCGGCTCAGTGAGCCCGAAACAGCCGATCGCCTCACCCGCGGCGAGCCGCGGCAGCCACTCCTGCTTCTGCTCTTCCGACCCCCACCTCCAGATCGAGTACATGGACAGCGAGCCCTGCACCGAGACGAAGCTGCGGAGGCCGGAGTCGGCGGCCTCAAGTTCCAGGCAGGCCAGGCCGTAGCTGACGGCGTTGGTACCCGCGCAGCCGTAGCCCTCGAGATGCATGCCCAGCACCCCGAGCTTGCCGAGTTCGGGGGCGATTTCGCGGGCGAAGTGCGCATTCTCGAACCAGTCGCCGATGTGCGGGCGGACCCGGTCGGCGAGGAACTTGGCGACGGTGGCCTGGATGTCGCGTTCCTCGTCAGTGAGAATGGAGGAGAAGTCGACCAGGTCGAGAGGGTCCTTCATCGGCTTGGCGCCGCTCATCGTGTGCTCCTTCGGGTGAGTGGACGTCAGGAGTCCAGCCAGTCCGCGACCTCGCCGGTGTGCTCGCCCAGCCGGGGCGGGCGGCGGTCGTAGCGGGGCGGGGTTCGGGACAGGGAGATCGGGTTGGCGACGAGATCCATGGGAGATCCCTCGTCGCCGGTGACCGCGGCCCGGGGCGCGAGGCCGAGGCGGTCGGCAAGGTCGAAGGCCTGCGCGAGGTCGTTGACCGGGCCGCAGGGCACGCCCAGGGGCGTGAGGTGCTCGAACCACTCGGCCGCAGTACGGGCGGCAAGCAACTCCCCCAACTGCTTGGCGAGTTCGTCGACGTGGGCGACCCGGTCGGGGTTGGTGGCGAAGCGCGTGTCGTCGGTCAGTTCAGGAGCGCCAAGTCCCCGGCACAGGGCGGCGAACTGGCGGTCGTTGCCGACGGCGATGACGAACAGCTGATCCTTCGCCTGGTAGACCTCGTACGGCGCGATGGACGGGTGCCGGTTACCCAGGATGCCCGGCACATGACCGGCGAGGGTGTATGCGGCGGCCTGGTTGACGAGGCTCGACAGCAGACTGGAGAGCAGGTTGACCTCGACGTGCTGTCCTTCGCCGGTCGCGTCCCGGTGGCGCAGCGCGGCGAGCACGCCCATCGCGGCGTGCAGGCCGGTGAGGACGTCCACCAGAGCCACGCCGGTCTTCACTGGCTGTCCGGGGGCGGGGCCAGTGACGCTCATCAGCCCGCCGACGGCCTGGATCAGCAGGTCATACCCGGGAAGGGCGGCCCCGGGCCCGGCGCCGAATCCGGTGATCGAGCAGTAGACGATGCCCGGGTTGACGGAGCGGACCTGGTCGTAGCCGAGCCCGTACTTGTGCATCGTGCCGGGCCGGAAGTTCTCGAAGAGCACGTCGGCGCGGCGCGCCAGTTCGGTTGCGCGGCGGCGGTCGGTCTCGTCGCGCAGGTCGAGGGCGAGGGAGCGCTTGTTGCGGTTGACGGAGTGGAAGTAGGTGGCCTCGTCGTGCGCGTGGGGTGGGCCCCAGGCGTGGGTGTCGTCCCCGGTGGCGGGGTGCTCGACCTTGATGACGTCGGCGCCGAGGTCGGCGAGGAGCATGGTGGCGTAGGGCGCGGCGAGGACCCGGCCGAAGTCGGCGACGAGTACGCCGCTCAGCGGCAGCGCCGAGGGTGTGGTCACAGCGTCGGCTCTCCGGAGCTGCGCAGGTACACGGTCGTGGTGCGGGTGAAGAACTCGCGCGCTGCGCGGCCCTGCTCCTTCGGCCCGTACGCGCTCTGCTTGGCGCCGCCGAACGGCACGTGCGGGTCGGCGCCAGCCGTCTCGGAGTTGATGTGCAGCATGCCGACGTCCACCTGGTCCATCGCGGCGGTGACGGCCCGCAGGTCGTCGGTGAAGAGGGCTGCGGAGAGGCCGAAGTCGCTGTCGTTGGCCAGGGCGAGCGCTTCCCGGGTGTCCTGGGCGCGGCGGACGGCGAGGACAGGGCCGAACAGTTCCTCGCGCCACAGCGGGTCGTCGCCGGCCAGCTCGGCCACGGTGGGCTGGACGAAGGCCCCGCCCATGCGGTCGTCGTCGTAGTGCCGGCCGCCGGTGAGGACGTCGACGCCGGAGCGAGCGGCCGCGGCGTCCACAGCCTGCTGGATCTCGTCCCGGGTCTGCAGCGAGACGACAGGCCCCATCTCGGTGTTCTCCTCCAGGGGGTCGCCGACCCGCAGGGCAGCGGCGCGCTTGGTGAGCTGGTCGAGGAACTCGTCGGCGATGGGCTCCTGCACGATGAGCCGCGAGGTCGCGGTGCATTTCTGGCCCGTGGACCGGAAGGCGCCGGCCAGCACCTCCTGCACGGCGAGGTCGAGGTCGGCGTCGGCGAGGACGACGGCCGCGTTCTTGCCGCCCATCTCGGTCTGGACAGGCCGGGCCAGTCGCCCGCAGGCGGCGATCAGGCCGCGTCCCACCGAGGTAGAGCCTGTGAAGGTGACCGCGTCGACGCCCGGGTGCTCGACCAGTCGGCCGCCGAGGCTCCCGCTTCCGATGAGCAGGGACAGCACGCCGTCCGGCAGTCCGGCCTCGACCAGCGCCTCGGTCAGGCGCACGGCAAGCAGCGGCACCAGACTCGCGGGCTTCCATATGACGGTGTTGCCGTGGCTGAGCGCAGGAGCGATCTTCCAGGCCGGAATCGCGATGGGGAAATTGAACGGGGTCACGACCGCCACGACACCGACCGGCCGGTGGATCACGTGGATCTGCTCGCCGGGGCGGGGCGAGGCGAAGACCTCGCCGACCGGGCGGGAGCCCTCACCGGCGTAGTAGCGGAAGATCTCCGCCGCCCGGCGTACCTCGCCGATGCCCTCGGCGCGGGTCTTGCCCTCCTCCCAGGCCAGTTCCTCGCCCCACTGCTCGGCATGCGCATCGATGATCTCGGCGGCGCGGTCGAGGATGCGGCCGCGGGCGTGGGGCGGGGTGGCGGCCCAGCGGCGGAAGGCCTCCCGCGCGGCCGCGACGGCCTGGTCGAGGTCATGGTCCTGGGCGAGCTGTCCTACGGCCACGGTTTCGCGGGGGCGTGCCGGATTGAGGTCGACGACGTCGTCGCCGTCGCCAGTCCGCCACTGCCCTGCGACGAGGTGACGCAGAATCTGGACCCGCCGGGCCGCTCCAGCCTCCCTCGCGCTGCTACCTGCAGTGGGTCGCATCGACACTCGACACTCCTTTCGGGACATCCCTGCACGCCGTTGGGGCCCGGGGCGCGGTGGGCTTGGTGAGGCCGTCATTCTGTTGGGGCCGCGCCTGTGGCGCACTGGACGCAATGGCCTGTCGGTGGCCCTTCGGGCAGGCCGATTCGTCGATGGTGCGGCGTGCGCGGCGGTGGTTGGCTCGGCGTCCCCCGAACCCCGAACCTCCCGGAGGACGTCCCATGCCCGGTGATTCCCGACCGGCCGGCGGTCCCGGCCTCAAGCAGGTCCGCCGGATCGTCACCGAGATCCCCGGTCCGCGCTCACGCGAACAGCTGGCCCGGCAGCACGCCCTGGTGCCCGCCGGCGTCGGCGCAACCCTGCCCGTCTTCGTGGAGGCCGCCGGCGGGGGCGTGATCGTCGACGCGGACGGCAACTCCTTCATCGACTTCGGCAGCGGCATCGCCGTGACCACCGTGGGCAACTCGGCCCCGGCGGTGGCCGAGCGCGCCGCCGCACAGCTGCGGCGGTTCACCCACACCTGCTTCCTGGTGAACCCGTACGCGTCCTATCTGGACGTCTGCGAGAAGCTGAACGCACTCGCGCCCGTTCCCGGTGAGAAGCGCACGCTGCTGGTGAACTCCGGCGCCGAAGCGGTGGAGAACGCAGTGAAGATTGCCCGGGCCGCCACCGGGCGCCCGGCGGTCGTGGTCTTCGACCACGCCTTCCACGGCCGCACGCTGCTGACGATGACCCTGACCGCCAAGAACCAGCCCTATAAGCACGGCTTCGGCCCGTTCGCACCGGAGGTCCACCGCGCCCCGATGGCCTATCCATACCGCTGGCCCACCGGGCCCGAGCACTGCGCAGAGGAGGCCGCCGACGCCCTCGAGGATCTGCTGGACCGGCAGGTGGGGGCGGACAATGCGGCCGCCGTCCTTGTCGAGCCGATCCAGGGCGAGGGCGGCTTCATCGTGCCGGCGCCCGGGTTCCTCCCCCGGGTCGCCGAGATCTGCCGGGCCCGCGGCATCCTGCTCATCGCCGACGAGGTCCAGACCGGCATCGCGCGCACTGGGCGGATGTTCGCCTGCGAGCACGAGGGCGTCCAGCCTGATCTGATCACCACCGCGAAAGGCCTCGCGGGCGGCCTGCCGCTGGGAGCAGTCACAGGCCGCGCGGAGCTGATGGACGCGATACCGGCGGGAGGACTGGGCGGCACGTTCAGCGGCAATCCCGTGGCCTGCGAGGCCGCCCTTGGTGTCTTCGCCGAGATCGAGGCCAACGACCTGATGGAACGGTCCCTCGAGATCGGTGACACCATGCTCGATCGTCTGACCGACCTGAGTGACGCGCATCCAGTGATCGGGGACGTACGCGGCCGGGGCGCGATGACCGCCATCGAGCTGGTGGAACCGTTCGGCACCCGAGTCCCCGCTCCCGACCTCGCCACCCGGATCGCCAGGCGCTGCCACGCGGAAGGGCTGCTGGTCCTCACCGCCGGCAGCTACAGCAACGTCCTGCGCTTCCTGCCGCCGCTGTCGATCTCCGACGCCCTTCTGGAGGAGGGTCTCTCCATCCTCGGCGAGGCCGTCACCAAGGAGGCCGCATCCGCCGTATGACAGCATCCGGCCGCCGTGGGGAGAAAGCTGCCGAGCAGGGCAGCCTTCAGTCGCGGCGGCCGGGCTCCTGCCACACCGACAGCGCCAGCAGGAGTTCGGCACGGACGTGAGCGGAGTCGAGGTGGGTGCCGAGGAGGTTCTGGATCCGCTCCACGCGGCTACGCAGGGTATGCCGGTGCACACCCAGGGCCGCGGAGGCCGCCTCCCACTGACCGTTGTGTTCGAGAAACGCCCGCAGGGAGGCGAGCAGTTCGGTGCCGTGCCGGACGTCGTACGCGGCGAGCGGGCCGAGTCGGGTGGCGGCCAGCGACTCCAGCACCGCTCTCGTCTCGGGGCTGGTGACCAGCGTCTGTCCGGCCAGCGACTCGAAGGAGACCAGGTCCGGACAGCCGCGCGCCTGCGCCGCCGACGCGGCGTTCATGGCCTCGCGCAAGGCGGTCGGCCCGTTCCCCGGATCCTGTACGCTGCTCAGCCCGGCCCAGGTGCGGGCGCGCAGGCGGGCAAGCGCGCCGTCCGTGACGGCACGCGCCGTCTCCGTATGGCCGCCGGGCAGCAATATCACCGCGCACCCCTTGTGCACGGCGCCGAACAGGGGCAGGCCGCGCCGGGCCAGCTCCTCCCCCGCCAACTCCAGAGCACGCCGCGGGTTGCCGCCCCGCAGGGCCAGGACGCGCACGCCCTCGCGAACTGGGAAACCCGCCTCGGTGAGGTGGTCCACGGCGGCCGCCGCCGGAACCGAGCCGTCCAACAGCATCCGCAGGAACATGCCGTTCACGCGGCTCTGTTCGTCACGCAGCCGCAGGGGCTTCTCCGCCTCCAGGGCGATCAGCGACGCCGCATGCCCGAGCAGGAGGTGGTCGACCGACGTGAGCGACCGGTCGGTGACCAGGATCAGGCGGCCGTGCACTCGCGGGCCCACGCGCACCTGCTGCACCGCCACCACGCCGTCGGAGCCGGTGCTCACCGCGGCCGCTGCCTGATCCGCGGGGCCCAGGCGGGCGAGCACCCCGGGTCCCGGTGTGCTCGCTCCGGGCGGGTGCGAGGCGCGTGGCGTGCCGTCGTGGTCCAGGAAGAAGATGGACGCCCTGGTGGAGACAGCCAGTTCCCTTACGACGGCCTGTGCGCCACCATGCAGCGCGGCCCGGGTCATCCGGGGCTGGATCCGGGATGCCTGGACCACGCCCTCGTACTGCTGCTCGGCCAGCCGCTCCATGACCGCCTTGGTGACGGCCACGAACGGCGTCGGCAGGGGTACTTCGAGCAGGGGCAGCCCTGCTTCCTCGGCCGCCTCGACCAGAGCGTCGGGCACGCGCGCGTACGACAGGCCCACGCCGAAGCCGACGGCGGCCACCTGGACCTTCGCCAGGTGCCTGATGTAATCCTTGCGAGCGTCGGCCGAGGCCGGCAGCCGCAGTCCGGTGGTGAGCACGAGTTCTCCGCCACCAAGCCATGGCACCGGGTCGGCAAGCTCGATGCTGTGCGCCCAGTCCACCTCGCGGTCCAGGCCGTCGCGACCGGCCAGCACCTTCAGACGCAGTTCCGGGCGCCGCAGCAGCCAAGTGAGGGGGACGCCCATGCCGTTCACCTCCTGTCGACCGGCGGTGCAGCCGCGTGAATGCGGCCGTGGTGTTCGATCAGCCGCTGTGCCGTGCCGCCCCACTTGCGCGCGATCATCTCGGCCGCGATCGAGACAGCCGTCTCCTGAGGGATGCGGGCGCCGAGGTGCAGGCCAATCGGGCTCGGCATCCGGGCAATCTCCGCGTCCGTGAGGCCTTTGTGCTTGAGGCGTTCGATCCGGCCCTCGTGGGTGCGTCGGGAGCCCCATCGTGCCGATGCAGGCGACGTCGGGCAGCCGCAGCGCGACTTCGAGAAGCAGGATGCGGAACTTGGGTCGTGGGTGAGCACGGCGTGGACTGTACGGCCGTCGATGCGGCCTGCCTCGGCTTCCCTCGCGAGGTAGCGGTGCGGCCATTCGACGACGACGTCCTTGGCGCCAGGAAAGGGGGCGGCCGTGGCGAACACCGGACGGGCGTCGCACACGTTGAACCGATAGCCGAGGAAACGCCCAACTGCGCAACCACGGCGGCGTAGTCGATCACCTCGAGCACGATCATGCAGGGTGGCCAGAGGAAGGACTCCACGAAAGCCGTCAGGCCCTCGCCGCACCACTGGCCGTCGGCGCTGTAGGCGAGTGTGGCACTGTGGCCGGCGGCGAGGAGGCCCAGCGGGGTCCGCAGCGCCCGGTGACGGTGTGGTGGCATGTCGCCAGTCCCCTTCTAGGTGTGGCTTCCTGTCGCCGTGTTGGCGACACAGAGGGCACGGGCACACCCGACGGCCACCGCCGGGTGTGCCCGTGCCCTCAGACAGCGGTCGTCACCGCGTCCGTCTCAGGAAGTGGGGAACCCTTCGCGCCGGTCACCGCGCGCAGCGTGGCGTAGACGCCGCAGGCGCAGACAGCCGTCAGGATCGGCCCCCAGGTGGTCGCCCACGCGGGCCCGGTCTCCAGGACAACCAGCCCGACCAGTGAGCCGGCGCCCCACCCGACGACGCCGGGCAGTGACACCATCCGAGTCGTGCGGGTCTCGGCCTGCGCCGGGTCGACGCCCTGGTGCCGGTCCATGGCGACGTGGGTGAGGGCAATCGCCACCCAGCCAGTCACCAGGACGCCCTGCCAGTTGAGCGCCGTGAGGATGTAGCTGAACACGTTCGTCAGCATGATCAGGAAGATGATGGCGCTCCCGACCAGCACCCAGACCACACGCGGCAGGCGCAGCCGGAACACCACGCTGCCCAGGATCTCCAAGTTGCTGGAGGCCAGGAAGTAGTTTGCGGTGTTGATCCGGGTCTGGCTGACGAACACCAGCAGCACGGCCCAGATGCCCATCACGTGGGTGAGCGCGACCGCGACGCCACCCTCGCTGACGGTGCTGCCCACGAAGCTGCGCAACGCGTGCGACAGGAAGATGCCGACCAGGCCGTTGACCAGGAAGGTCACCGCGTAGAAGACCCACCCGAAGGTGACCGTAGTGTGGAAGCGGCGGTCCTGCGGCCGGCCGAGCTGGGCGAAGTCAACCGTGTACATCATCAGGATCCACACGCCCATGTAGATGCCGAACGCCATCAGCCATCCGGGGCCGCCGGCGGCGAACGGGACGCCGTCCTGCGCGCCGGAGCCTGTCCACCCGGCCGGCTCGCCGGAGACCGCCGCCACGACCACCGCGGCGACCAGACCCGCCGCGTACAGCGGCAGGAGCAGGCCGTTGAGCTTGTCGAGCCAGTTGCGGACGCCGCCAAAGACGAGCGGTGTCGCGTAGGCGACCACGATGAAGTACCAGACGTTGATCGACCAGCCGAGGCTGTCGCGGGTGTAGGCCTCCAGCGTGGCCGCGATGATCGAGCCCTCGAAGACCCCGTAGTAGAGCGCGGTGGCCGCGAAGACCAAGGTCGCGAGGACCGACCCGACCCTTCCGAACAGCAGCTGGGAGAACCGCTCGACGCCGAAGCCGGTGTCGATGGCGTACCCGGCGAGTGCCCTGTTCACCAGGCCGAATACCGCGACGGTCAGCAGCAGGCCGATGACGGTGTCGGTGAATCCGACCGTCGAGGCGACCAGTCCCGCGATGTAGAGGTAGAACATCGCGGAGACCAGCGACCACCAGCCCATCATCAGGGACAGGCGCGGAATTCTGTCGGCGTGTGATCCGTCGCTGTCCGTAACGGGTTTTTGTGTGGGTGCAGCAGGCATGACTGATCCGTTTCCGTTCCAGGGTGGAGGCCCGCGTCCGAACCGGGCCGGGAAGGGCCGGCCTCCGGGATGCGCGTCGGCGGGTGCGTTCCGTGTCGGGAAGTCCGCACCGAAAGCGGGGACTTGGTCACGCCCAGTGGGCGAGCGCGCGGTCGCGCAGGGTGCGGCGGAACTGTTCGGTGGTCTCGCGCAGCAGTTCTCCGGTGCCCCAGTCGACGATGACTCCGTAGCGGCGGATCATGTCCAGCATGTCGACCTCGCCGGCGCGGTAGCGCTCGGCGAGTTCCTCGGGGTCCTGGGCGAGCCAGTCGGCGCGGGCGGCGGCGATCTCGGTTCGCAGCGCGTCGGTGGCTTGCTGGTCGAGTTCGTACTCGTCGAGCTCCGGGCTTACCGGCCGGATCACCACTCCGTAGTCCTTGGCTGCGCGGTCGAGGGAGACGTAGCCGTCGATCACGTCCTCGACGACGAGGTGGGGATCGCGCTTGAGCGGGTCGCCGTATCCGCCGCCGCCGGCCGAGGGGCGGGTGAACGTGTCGCCGGACTCGACGGCGACGTTGGAGAAGACACTGCCGAGGAAGCGTTCCTCCTCGGTGCCCTTGTTGAGCCAGACGCCGTGCGGGACGGATGGCAGGCCGCCCTCGATGCCCCAGGTAATGGAGCGGGCGCGGTCGCAGCAGTACGACATGACGGTCTTCTCGGCGTCGGTGAGCAGGCCGCCCTTGTCCACGCCGCAGCCGCCGCGGTACATCCCCGGTCCGCCGGAGTCGGGGGTGATGCTGTGCGTGGTGGTCAGTACGGGACACAGACGTTCCTGGCCCTCCAGTGGCTGCACTGCCAGGCCGGGGCCGAACACCGGGGACGTGGCGTTGGAGCCGTCCTTCGTGCGGCGGCCGCCCCAGCCGCCGGCCATCCAGTCGTACCACATGAAGTACGGCCGCTCCTCGCTCCGGCCGTCACGGCCGCCGACCAGGAGGTATTCGAGGTTGAACGAGCAGGCCATGGCTCGCTCGGGCAGAATCCGCGACCAGATCTCGATGATCGCGTTCATCAGCTTCTCGTAGGCCCCCGAGCAGAATCCGGTGACCGCGATCGGCCAGCCGGCGTTCACCACGGTCCCTTCGGGGCCGAGGTCGCCGAGCACCACGCGGTAGAAGCCGGAGTTCAGCGGGACGTCGGGGAAGAAGCTCTTCGTGCCGGCGTAGAGCGCCGAATAGGTGGCGCCGTAGCCGCTGTTGAGGAAGGTCGCGACGGCGGGGGCGCTGCCGGACAGGTCGTAGGTGACCGTGCTGCCCTCGATCGTCATCTTCACCCGGATCGGGACGAGGCCCTCCTCGCTGCCGGGGTCGGCGTCGAGGTGGTCGACGGCCTCCCAGGTCCCGTCGGGCAGTTCGCTCACCTTGCTGCGCACCAGGTCCTCGACGTAGTCCTGGACCTCGGCCATCGCCGCGACGATGGTGTCCCGGCCATAGCGGTCGACCAGGCGGACGAGCTCGCGCTCGCACACCGCGGTCGCCTCGGACTGCGCGTGCAGGTCGCCGAGTCCGACGAACGGCGAGCGGGTGTTCTGCACGATCAGCTGGGCAACGTCGTGGCGGAAGACGCCGCGGTCCCAGATCTTGAGCGCCGGGATGCGCAGGCCCTCCCCGAAGTGCTCCTTCGCGGTGACGTCGAACGAGCCGGGGACCGTGCCGCCGACGTCGGCCCAGTGGCCCTTGTTCTGGGCGAACCCGATGATCTCGTCGTCGACGAAGATGGGCCGGATGAAACTGATGTCGTTGAAGTGGGTGCCGCCGCGGTAGGGGTCGTTGATGGCGAAGACGTCGCCGGGGTGGATGTCGTCGCCGAAGTACTCGATGACGGCCTTGCACTGGAAGTGCAGGGTGCCGACGTGTACGGCGATGTCCTGGCTGCCCTGCATGACGGTGTTGCCCTGTGCGTCGCACAGCGCGGAGGAGAAGTCTCGGCAGTAGATGACGAAGGAGTAGCAGGTCCGCAGGATCTGCTCGCTCATCAGGTCGACCGAGGTGGCGAAGGCGTTCTTCAGGACCTCGAAGGTGACCGGATCGAGCGTCCGCTCGTGCGGGGGGTGCTCGGTGGTGCTCACGTCAGGCCTCCTGGAGGTGGATGCGGATATTGAGCCAGGCGTCGATCTCGGCCTCGGCGCGGGGTGGGACGACGGTGGTGGAGTCCAACTGCTCGACGATCACGGGGCCTTGGAGGCGGGTGCCGGCCGGGAGGTCGTCGCGGCGGTGGATGCCGGTCTCGACCCAGCCGGCGTCGGGGAACCAGACCTGCCGGGTCGCCGCCGGCTCGGGGGCTGGGCCGACAGCGAGGTCGTGTGTGGCGAACGCCGGCTTCGGCGTTACACCGGTCGCCTGCAGGCCGAGCTGGTAGATCTCGACCGGGGTGTCGTTCCGGCGGAACGCGAACTCGCGCTCGTGCTCCTCGTGGAAGCGCTCCACCGCCTCGGCGAGCGCGCCGGGCCCCGTTCCGCAGGGCACGACGAGCGAGCGCCACTGGCCCTGGTAGCGCATCGAGGCGTTGCGTTGCAGCACTGCGTGCTCGGGCGAGATGCCCTCGTGGGTGAGGCGCTGCGAAGCCTCCCGCTCCAGCTCCTGGAAGGTGCGTTCGAATTCCTCGGTGTCGGCCTGGTGCGCCTGGCAGGAGAACATCGCGGACAGGTCGTGCCGGATGTCGACGAGCAGGCAGCCGAGCGCGGAGGTGACGCCCGGATTCGGCGGGACGATCACGGTCGGGATGCTGAGCTCGCGGGCGACCTCGGCGCCGTGCAGGGCGCCCGCACCGCCGAACGCGACGAGCGCGAAGTCGCGGGGGTCGTAGCCGCGCCGGATCGAGACGAGCCGGACTGCGTCGGCCATGTTGGCGTTGGCGACCTTGATGATCGCCCCGGCAGCCTCGGCGAGTTCGAGCCCCAGCGGCTCGGCGATCTTCTTGATGGCCTTCTCCGCCAGTTCGGGCTGGAGTGACTTGGCGCCTCCTGCAAGGCTGGTGCCGAGCCTGCCCAGGGCGAGGTTGGCGTCGGTGTTGGTGGCCTCCTCACCGCCCGCGGCGTAGCAGGCGGGTCCCGGCGTCGCGCCGGCCGACTGCGGGCCGTTGCGCAGCGAGTCCGCCTCGTCGATCCAGGCCAGAGAGCCGCCGCCGGCGCCGATGGTGAGCACCTCGATGCTGGGGAAGATGATCGGGTAGCCGTACTCGACGGACCACTCCTTGGTGGTGCGCAGTTCCCCTTCATGTACCAGGCAGATGTCGGTGCTGGTGCCGCCCATGTCCAGCCCGATCGCGTTCGGGTAGCCGCACTGCGCGGCGACGTGCCGGGCGGCGATGGCGCCGGCCGCGATACCGGAGGCCGCCAGACGGACGGGGAACCGGCCCACCATCCGCGGAGTCATCGAGCCGCCGCCCGAGTGCAGCAGGAGCAGATCGCCCCCGTACCCGCCGTGGCTAAGGCGCTCCGCCAGCCGGTCGACATAGCCGGTGACCAGCGGGGCAAGCACGGCGTTCGCGACCGTGGTGTTGAAGCGTTCGTACTCGAAGATCTCCGGAAGGATCTCGGCGGAGGTGGACACGCTCGCCTGGGGAAGTTCCTCGGCGAGGATCTGCGCCATGCGCAGTTCGTGCGCATTGTTGGCGTAGGAGTTGATGAAACACACCGCGACGGTGGTCACGCCGCGGCGGGCCAGCAGCCGGGCCAGCTGACGTGCCTCCTCCTCGTCGAGCGGAGTGACGATGCGCCCCTCGGCATCGATCCGCTCGGACACCTCGAAGCGGTCACGGCGCCGGATGTACGGCCGGGCCACGTCCGAGTAGGCGTCCCAGAGGTCGTCCTTGGTGCCGTCCCGGATCTCGAGGACGTCCCGGAAGCCCCGGGTCGTCACCATCGCGGCCGCCGGGAAGCGGCGGGTGATGAGGGCGTTGGTCGCGACGGTCGTCCCGTGCGAGAAGAGGCCGACGTCCGCCAGGTCGATCCCGGCCCGCTCGATTCCGGCGACGACCGCACGCATCGGGTCCGCCGGTGTGGACGGCACCTTGGTCACGCGGGTCGCGTGCGCCTGCTCGTCGAAGATGCATACATCGGTGAAAGTGCCGCCGACATCGACAGCCACACGGAGTTTTGGCACAAGTGCTCCTGATGTAGTAGGCGCCGCGATTGCGGAGTGGGGAACAGAATGAGGGAGTACCAGCCTCCGGTCGACGTACGATCTACCAAGCCGACAGCTGAGGCTTGTGTGACAGCACAAAATTTGGTTCGCTGCGCGCATGCCACCGACCCGAAACATCACCGTGCGAATGTTGCTCGGGGTGCGTCATCTCGGTCTGAAGACCGTCAATGAAGGTGACCTTGACCGCCGCATCCGCGGCGCGCATTCGGTCGAGATCGAAAGCGCCGGGAAGTGGCTGCGCCAGGACTGGCTCATGCTCACCACGGGCCTGCGGTTCGTCGGCCTGCCGGACGCCGAACGGCAACAGAAGACGCTGGCCGAGGAACTCGTCCAGTGCCGGGCCGCGGCGCTGCTCTTCGGCGTCGGCGTCCATTTCCGGGACGTCCCGCCCGCCCTGCGCCGGGCCGCCGAAGCCGCGGGGCTGAACCTGCTCACGGTCGACCCTTCGGTGCCGTTCCTGCAGGTCGAGCAGTACGTATATGAGTCCGAGCTGTCCTCGGACGCCTACCTGCTGCGGCAGCGCCTGCGCATCCAGGAGGACCTGCTGGAGGCGTTGGCCGCGGACCAGCCGATCAAAGCCCTGGTGCACCGGATCGGTGCGCTTACCCATGGCGCGGCCATCCTGTACGAGGAGTCCGGACGCGTAGTCGAGTCCACGGGACAGGGCCCTACGGTGCTCATCTGGAGCGCGGTGCGCGCGGGAAGCAGCCACGGCGGCCAGCACGGCTTCACCGTCGGACGCTGGCATGTCACGGCACGCCCGGTGGCCCTGCGCGGCGTCGGATACTGGATCGCCATCGCCTCGCGCCGTGAGCAGGTCATCGACGAACTCGGTCAACCGATCCTGGACGCGACCCAGAAGCTTCTGGGGGCGATGCGGGGACTGCGCACCCTGACGCTGGCTCAATCCGTGACCGAGGCCGCCGAGATCCTGCGCACGATCCGCTCTGGCATGACCCCCGACACGGCCAGCCGCATCTGGGACCGGTTGCGTCCCTTCCGCTTCGAGCGGAACCGTACGATGCGCGCATTCGTAGCCGTACCGAAGGCCGACCAGGACACCTCACGCGGCGACGGCCCGGCACCCGCACACCCCGACCCCAGGGACGTCCTCCTGGAGACGGCCCAGACCTTCGGTCTGCCGCTCGTCCTGGAAGCCGACGAGACAGACGGGTTCAGCGGGCTGGCCGGTGACCGTGTCGTCCTCGACGACTGGCTCCGGGTGGCCGCTCGCACCCACCACGTCGGACTGAGCGAGCCGTTCGAGGACCTCAACCTCGCCCGCGCCCGGACCAGGGACGCCGAGCGCGCTCTCAGGGTGGCGATGCGAGGCTGGCACCACCGCTTCGGGGCGGGTACCGCCGAGAAGACCGGGCAGCCAGGGTCGATCCTGCGGTTCGAGGACGTCGACCTGGTGACCTGGCTGCTCGCCAGCCGCTCGGTCGACGCAGTCGCGGCCAAGGCGCGCCAGCAGCTCGGCCACCTGCTCACCCGGGACGACCTGACCGCCACGGTAGTCACCTACCTGAACTGCGACCAGGACGTCCGCGCCACCGCACAGGCGATGTTCCTGCACCCCAACTCCGTGCGATATCGACTGCGGCGCGTCGAGGAGCTGCTCGGAGCGCCGATCACGTCAACGGTCGTCGTCGCCAATCTCTACCTGGCCCTCCACGACCGGATGGCGGAGCCACGCCAGAGTCAGCGAGACGAGGACGACGCGCCTGGACCGAACTCTTCCCGCGGACTGCGCGGCGACCGATGAACATCGCGCTTCGAGGGAAGACCCCACGATCTCCCGGACCGTGGATTCGTCACTCGAGGACGTCGCTGCCACGCCGAGCCCGGCGCCCGATCGGCGGCCGCACTCCGACTACCCGGCCACCCTGCCGGACAAGGCCACCTGGGCGCTTCCCCCCGGGTGGTAGACACCGGTTTATAGGGTTATGCGGCGAGGTCCACGGTATCCGATGGGAGTTCGTGTTGGCGTTCGTATTCGATCGGGCAGACCTGGCCGTTGGTCGAATGGCGGCGCCAGGAGTTGTACCGGTTCAGCCAACGGAACACTACCTGACGGCAGTTGGCGGGTCCGTCGAAGCGGCGGGCGCCTTTGAGGAGCTCGCGTTTCAGCGAGGAGTGGAAACTCTCACAGGCGGCGTTGGCGTGAGCTGTCGAATGCGCTCGTTCGCCGTGGTGACGATGGATCTGTGCGGTTGATCCATCCGTTCCATCCGAGGAGCGGGGAGGTCTTCGAGTTCCTCGAGCGGATGAACTCCTGGCGCGGGGACGTCGTCCTGGTGCTGGATGCGGCGGGTCGTCGCTGCTCGTTCCCGGTGGAGTGGACGGATGTCAATCCCCTGGTTTCGTAGAGACCTCTCCTATGCGGCCTGGCACCTCTGGTCGCTCTTCTTGCGTGCTTCGGTGATGACCCGTTCGAACTCCTCCGGCGGCATCCCGCCGGCCGAGCTGTGCCTCCGTCTCGGGTTGTAGAACCCGGTGATCCAGGTGGCGATCTTCAGGCGGGCCTCGGTGCGGGTGGCGAACCGGTGCCGGTGGATGTACTCGACCTTGAGCAGCGAGTTGAACGACTCCGCGGCGGCGTTGTCCAGCGCCGACCCCACCCGCCCCATGGACTGCACCACGCCCAGGCGCTCACACAGGTTGTTGTACGCCTCTGACGTGTACTCACTTCCCCTGTCGCTATGGAAGATCGTCCCGTCCCGGCGGCCACCACGCGTCGCGATGGCCATCTGCAACGACGCGCCGACCAAGGCCGCGTCATGATGCTCACCCATGGCATAGCCGAGACAGCGGCGCGAAAAACGGGCTCTCCTGCCGTATGTGTGGGTCATTGGGTTGCGAGTTGACGGCCGGGGAGGGTGGGTTTGTCTCCTGCGAGCGTGAGCATGACGAGGGCGA
>NZ_JBICXB010000077.1:0-17633 GCF_043200055.1 Streptomyces sp. NPDC048496
CTGTTCTTGATCTAGACAGTCCAGATCATCGCAGGTGAGAGGCACCCTTCCGCTGTCGGGGCATCAGAACGCATTCCCGGCTGAATACATGAGGTCAACGGTTCCAGCGTCGCCGACGACCCGCCCCTTCCGGGCACGCCTCTCCCTGTGAGGCTCACGGTGGCCCAGATGGCACTGCTTCAGGGTTTTCCTCCGGACTGGGCCATCACCGGACGCAAAACCGCGGCCTATCGGCAGGTAGGAAATGCGTTCCCGCCCCCGGTCGCCGAAGCTGTTGGCCGCAGTATCGCCACCGCGCTGACTCATACGGGAAGCAGCGCCGATGACTGGAGTCCCCACACGGGCCTGCTCGGGAGGAGCGCGTCTGGCAGCAGCCGCCATGCTCCCGTGACGAGTCCTGGCGTAATGGCGTAAGGCGGAACCTCAAACCGGGCCGACTCCCAACTCCCTTCTTTGGCCCTGTCCTCAGGGACAGCCGAGCGAAGCCACCGACGGCTTACGGTGGCTACATTCACCGCATTGCCGTCCACGCCCACAAGGACGGCGACCAGAGACCATTCGAGGTCAGTCACCATCACCTCGTACTCGTGCCGCGTCAGGTGAACGACCAGGCGGGTGGGATCGGTCGTGGACTTGACTTCCAGATGCGCACGTTCCGCGAGAGACCGCGCGGCCTCTATGTCGTAGCCATAGGCGTCCGACTCTGCCGCCACATGCCGAACTTGCGGCACACCACCCCGGCGCAGCAACCGGAGGAGCGCATGCTCGCCGGCCGCTCCGATAGCCCTCCTGGCTTCCTCGGCGGAACGGCTCCAGTGGGCCTGAGGAACTGAGGAGGCAATCCCCAGGTCGCTCAGCTCACTATTGCTGACCTCTACGACAGGTTGGTTCGTCGCCGTCACCATGCCAGTCCGCCTAAGCCAGGCCAGACCTTCGGCGTATTGGACCGGCGTGAGGTCCGCATATCGTGGGTGGTGAGTGAACAACACCTGCGCACGCGGCACACCGGTTACGCGCAACTGTGACAGCCAGCGGAGCGCGGCACGGCGCGTGGCTTCACTGGGCAGCGACGGCATCGACGTGCCTCAGCAACGCGCGGACATCAGCCATATCCATACCTGCGGCTCCCGATGGCTCGTCCTCAAGATCGGCCAACTGCTGAACAGAGGGGTCATCCAGGATCCGCCCCATGAATTCGAGCTTCTCTTCGAGCCTCATGGCCACTACCTCATCAATGGTGCCTTCAACCGCAAGCACGGTGACGCGCGTCTCCGTGCCAGGTGCAAGACCGAGCCGGTGGATCCGGTCCAGGCTCTGGAGAAAACGTCCCGCCATGAAGTCCCGGTCCACGTAGACGGCGTCATGGCAGACGTGGTGCAAGCTGATGCCTTCGCCGAGAGTGGCCGGGTTGGACAGCAGAACGTGGCAGTCGGGATCCTCGCGGAAACGTCTGATCTGCTCTTCACGATCAGGGGTCCCACCGTGCACTACAGCGGGCCGGTACGCCGCGAACAGACTCTCCATTGTGGTGATGCTGCGCACGAACGTCGTCCAGACCAGGGTTTTCCGGCCCATCGCGGCGTTGGTTGCAACGATGTTGAGTGCTTCCTTGTACTTCGGAGAGAGCTCATGCCTCGGAAGGTTCCGCATCAGGGAATACAGCGACTCATCTTCGGGGACTTCGAGCGGCGGCACCTGGTACGTCAGTGGTTCATAGCGGCTTTCGCCCTCAACAAGCAATGCCGGACTGGTAGCTGCCATGAGCAGGCGCAGCATCGCCTTACCAAGGGCATCAAAGTCAGCGCGAGATGCCTCAGCCCTAGTGGTGAAGCGGCCAACCAGCGCGTCGTATACCTCGCGGTGCAGATCCGGCATCTGCAACCGCCTGATCCGCGTCTCGAACGGGGGCAGTCCCAGCTCGTTCTTTGTCGTTCGGGTGAAGAGCGGGCGGAGTACCGAGCTGGCGTGCGCGAGGTCACCTCCCGCGACGGCCTGCGTCACGACCCGCCGTCCATGGCCCGGCCAGACGAAAGACAGCAGGTTCTCCAGGTCCCGCGCCCCGTTCGGAGCCGGTGTTCCGGTCAGAATGAGGCGTCGGCGGCTGAGCGGCCCAAGCGCCATGCAGGCACTGCCGTATGTTCCCTGTGCCCCCAGCTTCATACGATGAGCTTCGTCAAGGATGACCATCGAGGGTGCGCCACGCAGCCAAGAGGCCAGCGCTGCGAGCGACTTGTCGAGACGCTCATAGTTCACGATCAGGATCTCTGCTCTCGGGTCCGGGCTCTTCTCCATCACGGTGGTGAGCGGCGGCTCCTTGAAGCAGAAGTCACTTTCCGACAGCCAGGATTCGTACGCTGACTTCGGGCTGACCACCAGCAGCCGGCGCACCTCGCTGCGCTCACGCATAGCTGCGTACACCGCGAGCCCTACACGAGTTTTCCCCGCTCCGGGAACGCTGAAGTTGGCACCGTGCTGCAACGACAACAACTGCGCGATATCACGCCGCTGGAATTCCGTGAGGTCGGCGCACCATGCGGATCCCAGCGCCGCTTCCACAGCGCTGTCGTCCCATATCGCTGCCGGAGTCGGCGCCTGCAGCTGCTGTTCAGCCCGGTCGGCATCGTCGAGAACTCCCCCAACCAGCGCGCCGAGCTCTTCCGCCCACACAACCGACTCTGGATGAGGCCAGTCGGCGAGAACGTCGATGCTCACAAGGAAATCGTCGAGAGAGAGCTCCAAGGCCAGCCGTCCGCGCAGACCGCCTCCAGGGAAGCGTGCTGCTAGCCGGGTCAGATCACTGCGGTGCGGCTCACTAGCTCTTAGTACAGCTTTGGTCCGCGTTACGTCGAACCCGATATGCAGGGACGGTTCTTCCGCCACCGTCACGATGCCTCCTGGCGTACCGCCTCGAGCAGCCACGCAACACCATCACCAGGTACCTCAATGGACTGGGCGGCGGCCAGGGCCAGCTTCCCAAGGGATGCCCTCAGCTTGAGAACCGCCTCGTCAAGGGCCTCCTCATCTAGGCTTCGGGATCCCCGGGCCAGCACCATGTCCGTGATGCACTGCTCAATATCCTGGCAGGCATCGTAGAGACGGTCTGGCGCGGCCTGCTTCCGCTTGCGCACCCGAGCGTCCTTGCCTGCGGGTTCCAGGGCGTCCTCTACCGCCTTATGTGCAACCTCAAACACTGAGGCGGCCTTCTCGGACTCAGCCAAAGAGACCTTGTCCCTGGCGCGGATGACAGCCTTGGCCCGGAGAACCGAATCCGTGAAGGCGCGCGCCGCGGCCACCTGTGGCACCTCAGCCTTTACCGCCCGGCCAATTCCGGGAATCACGCGCTCGGGAGCCGCCGCGGGGGCGGTCTTCAGTTCGTCCGGCAGCCGGTGCTCCAGGTAGCGCGTCCGGAAATCGGCTTCGATGAGGCGGACATCGGTCTTGGAGAATTCCATCACGATGGCAGCCAGGCGGTTCTCCTTGAGAAGCTCGGCCTTCCTCGGATCAGCCTTGGATTCCTTGGCATAGGCGCGGTGCACCTCGCGAAGCTTCTCCTGAGCATCCTCGAAGTCCAGCAGCCGGAGCTGTGCGTCTCCGGTCGTGGACCTATCCCTCAGATCACGGAGGCAGGTGAGCACCCAGAGGTCCTGCTCGGCCGTCGACTCCCGGATACGGAACTCCCGCGCAACCTCCTTCAGAGGCCGGCCCGCCCCGACTTGCTCGTCAATCGTGAGCAGCCGGTTGATATACGAGTATTCACGGCGGGTGTCGGGACGAAGCTGCAGGGACAGCTCTACCCTGTTGATGTCCGCCCAGGTGCAGGAGTCCGGCAGCACACCAACTCGGATATAGGCGACGCCAAGCTCGCGCAGCGCTGCCGCCCGGGTATTGCCGTTGACCAGGATGCCGTCCGGCGTGATGAGCCCCGGTTCGTTCTGCCGGAAGTCCTGGAGGCTCTGCTTCAGCTCATCGAAGTCCTGATCCCTCTTTGACGGGTCGGACGGTTTAGCTTGAAGCAGATGCTGGAGGTAGCTCTGGCTTTCGTCGCTCCACGGGTCCTCGTCCAGCCGACGGTCCCGCTGTGGATCGAAACTGCGCTGAGCCCGGATCCTGTGGGTGCCAGGGTTGTAGTAGAGGGACCCGAGCGGCATGTCGATGACCTGTACGACTTGCGGCTTCGTACGCCACTCAATCGTCAGCGTCTCCTGGAGCCCCGTTCCGGCGGCGGCCTCCTTGAGGCGCCGCTCTACGAGATCGGCATTCTCAGCGGCGAGCGGCGGCCGGCCGAAGTCCCCGACGTCCCTACTCACAGTGCGTTCTCCTCTGATTTGCGAAAGATGTAATTTCCGAAACATGGTGGGGCCGACACCACTGGCGGCCCCACCATGGTCCGTGGATCCCGCTCAGGCGGAGGGCAGCCCAAGGGCCGCGCGGACCTTGTCCCTGGACTCAGCCGGCAGCGTACGGAAGTCTGCCCAGAGCCGCTCCACGACACCGAACTCCCGCTCGTCCGCGGCAACCCACTCCGCCAGCATCTGACGCTGCAGCGTGCCGAGCTTCTCAATGCCCGCGATCACAGCGTCCAGGTCTGCCTCCAGCCCCCGACCGCCCACGCGACAGCGGTTGCACTCCGCGACGAACTGCACCGGCGTGCTGCCGTCGGGCTGCTTCACCTTCCGGCGGGCGATGTCGATCTGGGCCGACTCGAACGTGCCGGCGTAGACCTGTCCTGCCGTGATCCCGCACGAGCGGCAGCGGTTCCCGTCACTGGCCAGAATCTTCCGCCGCTGGGTGTCCGTAATGGACGAACTGTCCTTGGTGGCCTTGCCCGGCTCCCAGACCGGCTGCCCCTGCGCAACGAACCGCTGCTCGTGCTGGCCCAGCAGTGCGTCTTCCCTGTGCGTGTCGATCTGCCAGCCGTAGTCACGCAGGTCACGCACCCGACGGTCGGCCTGGCTGATCCCGGGAAAGGCGTTCTTGACGTCTTCCTTGGTGAAGACGTTGCCCTCCCCTACGACCGTCACCAGCCACAGCGCGGCGCGCTTCATGGTTCCGAACTTCTCGTCCCGCCACGACGGCAGAGTCATTCCATCTTCCCCTTATGTCAGGTGCACGGCAGCTCGGCAAGAGCCAGAAGGAACCCGGCTGGCACCCCTTGAGAGCATCGCCAGTCTTCTCGTACCGCGACCCACAACGCCAGGCTCTGCGAGGTTTCGAGGGGGGATGGAAAACATCCTCACATGCCGAAAAACCACTGCATCCGCGAGAATTGAGTCCCCATCACCGCACATCAGAGGAACGGAAGTCGTGCGTGACGCCCAAGTCGCATAAGTGGAAAGAACTGCCGAGTGGCATCACGGCGGCCCACCGGGCCCTGGTGACGGCAATGCGCGAAGTCCGGGAGTGCAGCCCCCGGACCCAGGCAGAGATCGCCCGAGATGCCCACCAGGCGGCGACGACCCTCTCGAACCATCTCAACGGCGGCCGCATCCCCGAGGAGGCCCTCCTGCAGGGGTTCTACGAGGTCATAGAGAAAGACGCCGCAGGAGGCGAACCCCTGCCGCACACCCTTGCCGCATTGCTGGAACTCCGTATCCATGCCCAGAAGAAGCACTGCGAGTGCTGCAGTGTCGGATACCCGCCTGCTCACGACGACGAAGCGGAGCGGCCGGCTTCCGGCACTGTTCGGATCTCGCCGGTGCGGCGGCGGGCGCTGCGCCTTGGCCGTCAGGCCCGTCGGCGTAAACTTTCGTTGCCGCAGACGCAAATGAGGGTGCCGGTCCCCCGAGCGGAGGGGGACCGGCACCCTTCAGAAGCCGCCGAGCTCACATGGACGGAGACCGAAGTCGTGGCTCGCTACCTCGCCGACGGCCGGAGCCGCGACGCAGACCTCCTGCTCTGGCGGGCGGGAACGTCCTACTCCGCGGACGACATCTTCAAGGCCGTGACCTCATGCCGTGCAGCTGGTCTGCAGAACGCCGCCGATGCCATACTGATCAGCGCGGGAGAGCGTACGGACAAACGGGCCGTCATGAACATCACGGCGGCCTTCAACCACGCCGGCCGGCACGAGGACGTCGGGGTCCTGCTCGCCGCCGCGATCCGGGCTTCTGACTGACCCTTGCACCCTGAGGTCACGATCAGGCGGCCTCGGCGAGTACCTCCGCTTCCGCCTCGTAGTGCATCTGCGCGCGGTCGAGCAGATCGTCAGGGTCTCCCCCATGCGCGGCAACCCAGTGCAACAGGTCAGCGATAAGGTCCGTGGCGGACTCCTGAAGCATCCGAGCCGAGCGGTTTTGCACCAAGTCGGCGGCGCCAACCTCACGGCGGTACTGGGTCAGGGCCAGCTCAGCTCGCCGCACCCTCCGGCATTGCCCTTCGGGGTCCGCCCGCAACTCGCACCAGACAGCCTTACCTGTTGATGTCAGCACCGTCCCCCAGGCGACCGCGACACCGGCAAGCAGGTGTAGGCCCCGGCCGCATTCCTCATCGCAGCACATCGGGCTAAGCGCCGGCACCTGATAGCTCTTGTCGTGCAGCTCGATCCGCAGGCGGTCCGCCGTCGGCTCCAGTACGAGCGTGGCGGACACACCCTCCCCCACGTGCTTGATCACATTGGAGGCCAGCTCGCTGACCACGAGTTCAGCCTCGTCCGCGAATGCCGGCATCCCCCACGCCGCAAGCTGGCTTCTGACATTCCTCCGCAGTCCACGTAATGCGGTGGGCACGGCCTCAAAGGGCAGCACGCTGCGGATTTGGGTTCCGCTGTCGCCACATACGGACATACACGTCTCCTTCCGGCCACGTCAGCGCTACGCCTACCGTGTTCGTACGGCTGCGCTGCGTAGCTGCTTGCTGCGAGTATGGCAGCGAGAAGTCTCTCTATGTAACTTCTCATGCGAATCTCACGGGTGAATCTGCTGGTTCATCAACTGACGGTTCGCATCGCCCTGTTGCATGGGGGCAACGGCCCGTACGGAACGAAAGGCAGCTCCGCGTGACAGCGAGGACCACGACCCGCCGCCGCCAGCTCGGCGCGATGATGCGGAAGCTCCGTGCGGCCAAAGGCATGACACTGGAGGAAGCCGGCCGGCTGGTCGGCGTGTCCAAGGCCACCGTCAGCCGCTACGAGACTCAGGAAGGGCCGGTGAAGTGGCCCATCGTGGACGCTCTTTGTCAGCAGTACGACGCGACAGCCGCGGAACGCAATGCAGTGGTCGCCCTCGCAAAGGACGCCAAGCAACAGGGCTGGTGGGCACCGTTCACCGATTCCATCCCCGCCGATATGAGCTTGCTGCTGACACTTGAGGACGAGGCTCTACGGGAAGACCACTTCTCCTGCGTATACGTACCCGGCCTGCTTCAGACCCGCAGCTACAACACCGCCATCCAGCAGGCGAACGAGATGCGCCTCGCCCCCGAGGAGATCGCGCGACTCGTCGACATCCGCATGAAGCGACAGGAGATCCTGGCCCGCCCCAAGCCCCCGCACCTCTGGGCAATCCTCGATGAGTCCGTGATCCGGCGCGTGGTCGGGTCACGCGAAGTCATGCGCGAGCAACTCGGCCGTCTCTTGGATGCCAATGAATCACGGGACATCACCCTTCAGGTCCTTCCGTTCTCCAATGGGGCCCACACGGCGGCCTTGGGCAGCTTCGTGATCCTGGGCGGCGTCGAACCGTCCCTCGACGTCGTCTACGTCGACCTGCATGTCGGATCGCTCTTCATGGAGAAGGACGAAGAACTGAGCCGATACCGACTTGCGTTCGACTACCTGCGAGCACAAGCCTTGGACATGGCCGCATCATCGGCAGTGATCGCGCGTGTCCGCAAGGAGATTTGATGGCTTCGTCTACTCGGTCCGTCCTGGCTCTTACGTGGTTCAAGTCCTCCTACAGCGGGGGCAACACAACCGAGTGCGTTGAGGCTGCCCATCTAGCTGAGTTGACAGCCGTGCGTGATTCGAAGGCCCCCGATGGGCCAAGGCTGACGTTCAGCCGTGCTGCCTGGGCGCCGTTCGTCACGTCCCTGCAGACCGCTTCCCCCGAGAGCTGGGACGCGGCCCATCCGAACTCAGACGTTCGCTGATCATCGATCCACCGGCCTGATGTCTGGGCTCTGGAGCCTGGAGAAGGAGCGGTCGGCTGCGGACAGTTCCGGGCCGTCATCGTCCGCAGTGCCCGCCGCCAGGATGATTCGGTTGAAGTGAAACCCGATGGCACGCGACTGCATGTCGGCCGCAGTCAGCGAACGTCGAGGCTCCGGCGCGCCTGGGCGATCACGTATTGCGCCTCGGCTCCGAACACGGCGGATTCGCTCAGGCCCTGCCACACCCGCTGGTACGTGGCGATGGTTTCCGCGTCGTCGAGCCACAGCTCGGCGTGCCAGTCCTCAGTGATCACGAGCCGGCCGTCGAAGCTCCAGAACCCATTAGCGGGAGGGACCCTCACTGTGACGTGGAGGGGGACGATTCCGAGGGTGACGGTGTCCATGCCGATGACGCCGGCCAGGCGGTCCAGTTGCGCGGTCAGTACCTGCGGAGGGCAGATCAAGGTGCGCAGCGCCGCCTCCCACATCAGGACGTGAAGCCTCTTGCCCGGCCGGTACAGCCACTCCTGCCGTTTCATTCGGGAGCGGACGGCTTCTTCCGTGTCACGGACCGAGTTCTGGAGCTCCGCGTATCTGACGAAGACATGGCGCGCGTAGTCGGCCGTCTGGAGCATGCCCGACACCATGGTCGGCTCCCACTCGTGAATGGTCGAGGCACCGGCGACCAGCTCGTTCCAGGTGTCCTGTACCGGGCGGTGGCCGGACGCGAGCTGCCTTCGCCATGAACGTACATGCGACTCGAATCCCTGCAGGCGGGCGTGCAGTTCGTCGTACGTATCGGGGTGACCGGTTGCGACCGCCCACAACCTCAGGTCTTCGGGGGTTGCGGTCTGGCGGCCGTTCTCCAGCTTGCTGATCTTGGACTGCGTCCAGCCAAGACGTGCGGCCAATTCCGAGCCGGTGAGCGGGCCCCCAGGGCACGAAGCGCGGAGCTCCCGGAGCCTCGCACCCAGGGCTGCCCGTGCCTGTTGATAGTCCGTACTCACCGGTTCAGCACATGCTTTCAGTCGAGCTCGTTGATTTCGGCCGTGAACACCTCGTGCGGTACTGCGTGATGCCACGCCGCATCACGTACCAGCGAGCAGCGCACCACTTCTGCCAGCTCCGTGATGAGTTCGGCGTCCACGAGTCGATCGTCGGAGTCGAAGTTCAGCCGCGCGACGAGTCGCGAGTCGAAGATCCAGAAATCCTCTTCCGGCAGTCCGAGCCGTACCGCTTCGGCCCTCCGCAGATTTCTGATGTCCTCGCCGAGGGCGGTGTTTCGCTTCGCATTGTCGAGCAGGTAGAGCTGACCGGGGGTCGGCGGGTCGTCGGCGATGCGGACGCGTTCGACCCGCTTCCCCTGCTCCGTCTGTGCCCGGATCATGGCGCAGTACGGGTCGTCGAAGTCCCACTGGGCGCTGCCGCTCTCCATGAACTGCCGGTAGGTGTGTGTCGTTTCGTCGCTCGCATAGCGTCGCCGGGTCTCCAGGCGCCATGCCGTGTGCTTGAACGTCCTGAACAGGTTCTCGAACTCGTCCAGGTCGATGATCCTCGCTGCGCGGGTGGCGTCCCTCGGTGCGTAATCGACCAGGAGCTCGCGCGGCACGACGACGGCCACCTCTCCTTCGGACAGATGCTGCAGCTGCGCCAGGTCCTCGGGGGCGCTGAGCGGTGGTCCATGAACGATGACTTCCCGGCTGTCGAGATCTTCATGGAGTGACGGGCATCCGGTGCCGCCGCTGCCTGTGCCGTTGAACCGCAGTCTGCGTGCCATGTCGACCTGCCTCTCGCATGGATGCTCTCCGGGTCACAGGATCTCCGCCGTCGTCCGGGAATGTCGATGCATGGCTGAGGCCGACGGGAGAATATTCGAGAATATCGTCTCGCCTCTCCAACTGGTCCTCCCTAGCGTTCCCTTCATGAGCAACCCCAGGACAACGATGGGTGCGCCGGTGCATGTGGTGGACCCTCCCGTGCCGCCCGAACCCGTCACCGGATGCGATGTATGCGGTGCACTTGCAAGGGAACGCGAGGAAGCTGCCGGTGTGGGCAACTGGTCGACGGTCGCCGACTGCAATGTTGAGCTGCGGCGACACCACGGGGAGCACACGTGACGGCCGCCCGTGCGCGAGCTGCGTACCGCTACGTGCTCCACCGCATCACCGAGCACCCCGACACGGACATCACTTACGAGGCCGAATGTCTCTGGTGTGACTGGGCCGCGGAACCCTCGACAGACTCCGCGAGTGTCGACGTGGAGTGCATGAGCCACACCGGTCGCAGTGGGCACAGGAGCTTCCGGCGCGTCCGTACATCGTTTGCCGTGGTCGTTCGGTGAGCCCTGCTGGTCGCAGTCCCCGCCGTGTGCGAGGTCAGCCCTCACCCGGCAGAGCCGCCGAAGTCCTGTTGATCTTCGCGAACCGTTCCCGCCACGGGATGCGCTCGGGATCAGGCGCGGGGGCGCCGTAGAAGGCCGCGTACGCGGTGGACCGGCGGCACGGGGCGCATTCCGTCTCGTCTCCCAGGGGGCGGAAGACGTGTTCCTCACCGGGCGAGGAGCAGACGACCATGGCAGCGGCCGAAGGGAGTTGAGGCAGCGGGAGCGGGGCCGGGTCCGCGGGGAGCTTCTGGACGAGGCGGTAGCGCAGGAAGCCGACTGCCGAGCGCACGCCGCCTTCCGGGCGTTCGGCCAGCAGGGCCTGTCGCAGGTCGGACTCGCTCAGCCCGCGCTCCAGCCACTTGACCGCCTCCACGGCCAGTGCGCGGGCCTCGCGCATTCCCAGGTGCAGTTCGCGACGGGTGTGGCGCAGCGAGAGCAGAACCCGTTCCGCGCGGGCCAGTTGGAGGGAATCAGCCGACCCCGCCGTCGGTTCGGGATCCGGTTCCGTCGCTGGCCCGGCTTCGGAGGGTGGGTGGGGAGTGGTCTTATCACTGTGGTCTTCTACCGGTTCATAGCCACCGACCCTCCGGGCGGTCGGTTCGCCGACCGCCGGAAACTGCGTACTCGGTGGCAGGGTGGTGGGCGAGGCGGCCCCTCGTAGGTGTCCTGCCTGCTCACTCGTCAGAGGGTTGTTCGCGACCAGTTGCTCGGTGATCCAGCGGCCTCGATCGCCCTGGCTTCGCCACTCGTGTACGTACCCGTGCGCGACCAGCTGTTCTTTCGCCTTCTGGTACGCGCGGCCCTTGATGCCCAGCTTCTGGGCGAGTTCGCTCAGGGGCTTGCAGGGGGTCTCTTCCGGAAGGCCCTGGACGTACAGGAGCAGGATCTTCGCGTCACTGCTCAGACGCGGATGGCGCACGACATCGTGCGATGCCTTCGTGAAGCGCCGAGACGGCGCGATAACATGACGCAGCATTTCCGGTGGGTCCTGTCCACTGGTGATGAAGGCCCTCGGCCGGTGTTCGAGCACCGCCGGGGGCCGCTCTATGTGCGCGTGAACACACAGAGCGTGATGATGTCGTCACCGTACCGCACTGCCGCCATCTCCCACCACGTGAACGGGACTTCACGCTGCGCCCTCGGTGCCGGTCAGGCGAACCAGCCGAGCCATGTCGATGGTTCGCCGGTGGTACGTCAACCGTGTCCGCGGCTTCGAGCGCGAGTTCGCTGGTGTGGGTGTTCACCAGGCGCCGGATGATTCCCACCTGCGTGCGGAGGCGTTGTCGGGCCCGGCGTTCCTCCAGGGCGGACCACCGCGAGCCCGCGGTCGCGGTGGTGGCGGGGGAAGCAGTACACGTCCACCCGACGCAGGACGCGGCGCGGCCGGGGCCGGTGGGACTCGTGCGCCGCCGCGGCCAGACAGCCGGCGCTGTAGCGGAGGTCCCGGAGTACCACCGAGTGCCATGGGGCTCCCCGCAGGTCACTGCGGGACTTCTTCGTCTGCGAAAGCGGAAGGTGATGGGCGGTGCGTGACATGGGGCTCCGTCGGTCGCGGCCGCCAGGGATTTCCTGGCGGGCTACCTGAAGCCCACGGGTCCCGCCGAACGGATGCTGCTCACATCGGCCACCGTAGCGGTCCGTGTCGATGGTGTACGGCTCGCTGGGCTGGGAGTTGATGGGCCCGGCGCGTACGTGACACCGGCAACGCGCTCGGCTGCTCGGACCGGAGCGAGCCTCCGAAGACGCCGACAAGCCGTGCAGAGAGTCGCCAAGGCCCGAACACCCGCGCCAACAACCCTGCGGGTCAATACACCTGGACCGTCCGGCGACGTCGGTAGTAGGCGTACGTCAGAGCCAGCACGATCGGTCCCCACAGCATCACCGGACCGATGCACACCCGCGCCAGGGCCATCCACCACCCGTTGCTGAAGGCGACCTCCTGGAAGCCCAGGACACCGAACCAGGCGAGCGGCATGGGGTTCCACAGCGCGACCAGGCCCAGGCCGCCCAAGGTCGCCGGGATGATCGCGGCGAGCGACGCGACCCGTCGGCCACCGATCAGGGGGATCCAGTCCGGGACCTTCTCGCCCCACCCGCTGACCAGGCCGGTGCAGAGCATGGCCAGTGCCTCGGTGAGCAGGCTGAGTCCGATGACGTAAGCCGGGGCCCACCAGGGGGCGGGCCCCGGATCCTGGACGGTCCCCATCGTGAAGCCGAAGGCGAAGGGCAGGCGCCATAGGCAATGCGGCAGCACGACGAACGGCAGGGACTTGGCGAGGCGGAGCACCCAGGCCTGGACCGGACGCTCTGTGGCGCCCAGGGAAAGGTTGATTGGCATGACTCCACCGTCGTTCAACCCCGATGACAGGGCGTCGGTCGCGGGGACGATCACGCTCCCCCGTCAGGCCACCGGTTTATCCTGCCGGCGGCAGACGTTGCATCGGCCCAGGCCGCGTATGGCCCGCCTGTTCGGCCAGCTGCCGGCAGTTCTTCCGTTCGACCCTCGACAGCGGCCCGAGCAGGTAAGCCCCGGGCCGCGGCCCGGGGATCAACTCGCCTGAATCTGCCCGCGATCCGGGCCATGACCTGGTCGAACATCGCCAGCCAGCGGGCAGAGTGCGCTGTCGGTGCGGTGGGCACCCCGGCGGTCCTCCTCAGTTTGTGACGCGGCCGCCGGCGACGTCGATGGTGAGTCCGGTGAGCCAGGAGGCGGCCTCGGAAGCGAGGAACAAGGCGGTGTGGGCGACGTCGTCCGGGGTTCCCATACGGCCCAGCGGGTGCATTGCGGCGACTTTGGCCTGCACGGCGGCGGGCATGCGGGCCCCTGTCGTCTCGGTGAGGATGGCCGAGGGCGCGATGCAGTTGACGCGGATCCCGCGCGGTGCGACCTCGGTGGCCAGGTGGCGAGTGAGCATCACCACCCCGGCGTTGGCGACGCCGTAGGCGAGATTGGCCTGGCTGGGTTGGCGACCGGCGGCCGAGGACATGGTGATGATCGAGCCGCTGCCGCGTTCGAGCATGCCCGGCAGAAATGCCTGGATGGTGAGGAACACCGACGTGAGGTCGGAGTCGATGACCTCGCGCCAGCGTTGTTCGGTCAGTTCCACGGACGGGACGGGGAAACCCTGTCCTCCGGCGAAGGCGGCGAGGACGTCGACCGGGCCGAGCCGGGACTCGGCTTGTCGGCGCGCGTCGCCCACTGCGGCGGGGTCAGTGACGTCGGCGACCGTGCTGATCGCCGTGCCGCCCTCGCCGGTGATGTCGGCGATGACAGCGGCCAGGGCTTGTGGGTCCCGTCCGACGACGCAGACCTTGGCGCCCTGGGCTGCGAAGGCTCGTGCGGTTCGGGCGCCGATGCCGCGCGATCCGCCCGTGATGAAGACGGCAGCGCACGAGCAACACCTGTGCCAGGCACTGTCCCCCGACGAGCACCAGCAGCTGACCGGACTGCTCAGACGCCTGGCCGAACAGCAGGGACTCACCCCAGGCGTGCACCCCGGCTACCGGTCGCTGCGAACCGATCGCCCCGCCCGCAACCGGTGAGCGGCAGACACAGGCGTCGGTCATCGTCCCGCTCCACGGCCCGTCGGGTCGGCACCCCCAGGAGCCGCCTCCGCTCGGGACGGGCCCCCGCTTGTGGGGCGGCCTCCGGATGAACCCCGGGGGTCGCGTGCCGGTCAAACAGTCGGGGCGGGCTGGGGATCCAGCACCTTGATCGGGGATCGGTGCAGGCCCCTGCGGTCGTAGAAGCGGGTCATGCCGAAGCCGAACAGCAGCGCTACCACGAAGCCCACGCCGATCATGGTCCAGCCACGGCCGAGCCCGGCCTCGGCCTGTGCGCCGAAGTAGAGGATGGACCTGACACCGTCGACCACCTGTCGGAAGGGCTCGAACTCGGCGAGGAAGCGGCGGAGGCCGCCGCACCCCACACCGCGCAGCCCGGAGCCTGAGCCCTCCCGGCGCGGGCCTGGCCTCACCTCGGCGCCCCGGCGGGCGTCCGGCCTGCTGCGCGGTCGAGGACGGCCGGCCCCTGCGTCGGGTGAAGCCGAACGCTTCCAGGTCTCGCCCACCACGGCAAAGCGGTGGGCCGACCGCTACCAGGTCTCCGGCGAGGCGGGGTGACCGATCTGCGACCGGTGCCCTGAATGTGACATATGTGACACGTGTGGAAACATGGCATATGTGTCATTTGGGGGGAACTTCTTTACTGAACCCTCGACTGGGAGGGCTCAGGCAGGCGAGAGGAGTGCATCATGATCGCCAAGCTGCTCGGCAAGCTGTCCTTCACCCGCCACTACGGTGCGTACGGGGAACACGACTGGGGTGCGTAAGGCGGCGACGACCGGGTCTGACCGCACTGCCGGCGGGAGCCCCCGGGCGCCCGCCGGCTCCTGGCCACGTTGCCGACGATTTCGGCCTGGACAGGTACGAGAGTCAGGGGCGATCTCATGGGCCGAATGGATGAGCCGCCGCGGTTGCCCGAAGGCAGCTTCGCGGCCTGGAGCCGCGACCGGCTAGCAATGGCGCGCCGTGGCGCTGACGAGTGCGGGGACGTCTGGCAGCTGGAGCCGGGTGTCTACGTGGCCGCTACGGCCGGGCCGTGTGAAGCAGTCCTGCACCGCGCGCAGGACTTCCCCAAGCCACCCTCGCCTCTCTTCCCGCCGTTGAAGCGGTCGAGCGGAGCACCGACGCCTGAGGAGCGTGCCCACGCGCACGCCGCCCGCATGCGCGGACTACGCCCGCAGGCGGTTGCAGCCCGGATCGGTGAGATAGCGCCCAGGACCGCTCAATTTGCTGACCAGTGGCCCACGGGCCAGGACGTCGAGATTCTGCCCCCGGTCCGGCACGCCCTGGCAGAGATCGGCGTGCGCTACCTCTTCTCCGAAGATGCTCCCACCCTGCTGCCCTTTGCCGCACAGCTCTTCCTGGCCCGGGAGGTGCTCGTACGCCCCTCGCGCTGGGTATGGCCGCGCTGGGTCCCCACACCGGCACGGCGGTTCCGCACACGGCAGCAAGTCGCCTTCACCAACGCTTTGCGGCCCATCGTCCGCCGGCGCCGTTCATCGGGCCGGCTCGGTGACGACGTGCTGGGGCAGATGCTCCGGCCCTCCTCCCGCTATGGCCTACTGTCGGAAGAGGCCATCCTTGACCCTCTCCCCGGAATCACCGTCGCCACCTTCGAGACACCTTCCCGGGCAGCCGGATGGATTCTGCTCCACCTGGCCCGGTACCCCCAGGCAGCGGGCCGCGTCGCGGCCGAAGCCGCCTTGCTGCCCGCGGACCCGGCCGCGACGACCAGCACCCACCTCGACAGCCTGCAATACACCCAGGCACTGGTACGCGAGGTGCTCCGGCTGCACCCCCCGAGCTGGCTACTGACCCGGCGCGCCCCGCGACAGACTCAGCTCGCCGACTACACCATCGACGCCGGCTCCACCGTTCTCGTCTGCCCCTACACCGCCCACCGCGACGCACGGGAACACTCCGAGCCGGACCAGTTCCGGCCCGAGCGCTGGCTCGATGATTCGGGCTCGCCGGCGAAACCCGGGGTCTTCCTCTCCTTCGGTACCGGGCCGCATGGCTGCGAGGGAGCCGCTCTGGCCATGGCGATGCTGACGCTCCTGACTGCGCAGACCGCCCGCCGCTACCACGTGAGCGAGCCGCCCGGACCGGAACCCGGCTACCAGGTCACCACCTTCGAAGGTCTCGCAACTGTCGGCTTGCGCCTGCGCGCCACCTTGCGCAGCTGAGGGCAGTCCCTTTCGGTGACAGGCCGCCTGCCGGGGTCTTGAGACCTACGGCACCACGACAGTCAGTGATGTGCCAGTCAGCTCAAAACCGAGCTTCTCGTAAACGCGGCGGGCTGGATTCGCATCGCTCACGACGAGCGAGACCTCGGCCAGCCCGTCGGCCGCAGCAACGCTGAGCACCTGGCGGAGCAGATCGGCGCCAAGGCCTGCGTAGCGGGCTTCGGGGCGGCGGAACACGTCCGCGATCCAAGGCAGGCCGTCGCGGTCGGTGAGGATCGCCCCAGCAACGACGCGGTCCGTCTCGTCGACCACCAAGGCGCTGCACGGAATTTCCGCGGCCGCAGCCGCAGCCCACGTCGCGCGTACTCGATGCCACGGCGACAACCACACCATGGCGGCCGTGGCCCGAGCCCGAGGGGGTACTTGTCTGGGCCGCATCGAGGTGCTGCTGATGAAAGGCTCTGGTCATGCCGCAGCCATCGAAGATCGAACTGCGCGCCGCGATCCGGCGCGACCACCGCGGCGGCATGACACTGCGAGAGATCGAGCGCAAGCACAACGTGTCGTGACGGAAAGCCCGCAAGGCCGAGGACTCGACCTGGCCGGAGCCGAGGAGGAAGCTGCCGCCGCGGGCACCCACGCCGGATCCCTGCAAGCCGGTGATCCTGGGCGGCGGATAGGTGCGCTGCACAAGCGGCGGCACACCGCATACTGCTGACGGCGAGTGTCCCGACACCTGTAGCCCACGACACGGGGGAGAGAAAGTCACCATGACACGTGAGACCGCCAGTGCCGCAACGAGTCCGGCATCATGGACCGCACGCATCGCCTGGGGTGTGTTCGGCCTCTTCCTGCTCGCCTGGACGGTGTTCGAGGCGGCCAAGCACACGGGCTTCACCATTCCGTTCGCCGTAATCGGGCCCCTCGTCCCCTTCCTGGCCAGGCTCGCGCCGGACTCGGCGGCCGTTCAGCACACGCTGCTCCGGGTCTGGATCCCGTTGGCCGTCATGGCGGTCTGCTCCGCCGTTCCCGGCCCCGCCGACAACACCGCCGCGCCCTTCACCTTCGGGATGGCCTGGCTGACCCACATCGCACTGAGGCGCGCTCTGGGATACGGGCTCCGCTCCTCCTGATGGAATAATCAACTCTGCGCATCAACTGCGCATCAACTCCGCGGAGACAGGCCCGCGCCCCCGGTCGCGGGCCTGCTGCGTGCACCCTGGGCGTCACCGGCGCCCGTGCCGTCGGGTCCGTACATCGTTTGCCGTGGTCGTTCGGTGAGCCCTGATGGTCACAGTCCCCGCCGCAGGCGAGGTCAGCCCTCAGAGCCTGTCGGGTGGCCGGTCATGCGTGAAGCGTGACGGTCGCGATCTGCCTTCCGGGCATGGCGACGGCCCCGGAATGATCACGTGGTG
>NZ_JBICXB010000078.1:0-16439 GCF_043200055.1 Streptomyces sp. NPDC048496
CCGGGAGGGCAGTCGTCAGGCGCACGAAGCGCGTCAAGCCCGCTGCCGCAAGGTAAGCGGGAATCTCCCGGCTTCAGCCGGGAGAGCACTTCAAGCGATCCCCACCGTGCACAACCCGCTCGGCTGGGTACTGGACCGGGAGCAGCGCGACCGCCTGGTCGCCGTCGCCCGCACACAGGACTGTCTGATCATCGAGGACGGCACCTACGCGTTCCTCGAAGCGTCGCCTCCTGTTCCGCTGCGGACCCTGGCACCCGAACGCACCTGTTACGTCGCCGGGTTGTCGAAGAACGTGGCGCCCAGCCTGCGGTTCGGCTTCGCCGTACTGCCCGGCCGTCATGTGGAGAGTGTGACCAGGATTCTTCGCACGGCGGCCTGGGGAGCCCCCGGTGTCGTCACCGCGCTCGCCACGGGCTGGCTCTCCGACGGCACGGTGAAGCGCCTGGAGCAGGACCGCCGTAAGGACGCCGCCGCCCGGCAGGACATCGCCCGCGCCGCGCTCGCCGGCCTGGACGTCACGGCCCACCCGGCCTCGTACACGGTGTGGCTCGGCCTGGAGCCGCACCAGCGCCCCGACCGGGTCGCGGACGTGCTCGCGGCGGAGGGGATCCTCGTGTCCACCGGGGACGCCTTCGCCTCCGGTCCGCTTCGCCCTGCAGCGCTTCGGCTGGCCCTGGCCACTCCCGCCCTGGACGAACTCGGGCCCGTGCTGCACCACTTGAGGGACGCGATCGAGGCGATCGCGCCGTGACCTCCCGGCCGACGGCTCCTTCGAAGGTCGGTCAGAGGTCTGTCGGCCGTCATCTGGGCCCGGCACAATCGCCGTATGACGATCACCGCGGGCGCGCCCCCCACGCACACCACGCCCGTCGCCCTCGCCCGGGTCTTCCTCACGGGGGGTGTGATCGGGGCGTCGCTGGCCGCTCTCGTCGTGGGCGGGAACGCGGAGAGCGTGCCGCTGATCGTCACGGGGCTGGGTGCGCCCGCGGTCTACGGGCTGCTCCTCTTCCTCGCGGGTGTGCCACGGCGGGCCCGGGAGGCGGCGGTCGCACCCCGTACGGCTCTCGCGATGATCGAGAGCCTGCAGGCCGTCGGGGGTGAGTCGGGCGATGTACCGGTGCGGTTCGATCTCACCGTCGCACCGGATGACGCGCCGGTGTACCGCGTCGAGGTCAGGCAGGAGATCAACCTCGTCGACCTGCCCGACTACCGGCCGGGCGGCGTCCTGGTGGTCCAGTACCCGCCCCACCAGCCGTGGCGGGTGAGGATCGTGAAGCGGCCGACACCCGAGTGGGAGGAGCGGGTGGCCGGGGCCCGCCTCGACTCGGCGCCCGGGCCGGCCATGGCGAGCGATCCCCCGGACAGCTGGGCCCCCGGCCTCGTCACGCTCCTCGGCCTGCTGCTCGGCGCGGCCGCCGTGCTCCTCCTGTTCCGCGGTGACCTGTTCGGCGAGGACGCCTCCGCACAGCCGCCCTCCGCTGCTCAGCCGTCCGTCTCCTCCACGTCATCGACCACGGTCGTGTCGTCGGCGTCCGGCACGGTCGCCCTCGGCCCGGACCAGTCGTTCGGTGACAAGGGCGAACTGCGCCGGGCCATGGACGCGCTCACCAAGGGCAAGGACAGCCGCCGGGCACTCACCGTCGTCGTACAGGAACGCCTGCTGTCCGTCGTGTTCTCGCCCACCGGTTCACAAGCCCCACAGTTCGACCCGGGTTCCCTGCCTTACGACCGTTTCCCCGCTCTGGTCGAGGAGGCCACGACCACGCTCAGCGTCGACCCCCCGCAGTCCTGGCAGATCACCGTTGACCGCCTCACCGGCTCCCTCACCGTCAGGGTCCTTGTGACAGGGCCCGAAGGCGCGGCCTCGCTGGAGGCGGACGGGGAGGGCAAGGTGGTGCAGCGCGCCCCGGCGGGCTGACCACAGGGCCCGGCAGGGGCCCGCCAGGACCGGGGGCTGTGCGGTGACTTGGGGCCGCTGGTAGATCTCGCACGCGATGGGCTGTCCGCGGCGGAGGGCGCTCCGGGTCGTCGACAGTCCACTCGCAGTGTGCTTCGTCGTCGGACAGGAGACAGACGCATGGACTGGCACGGACTTCTGGCGCTGTGGTGCGCGGTGTTCGGCGCGCTGGCGCTGATCGGGTACGGGAGGTCGCTGGCCGGGGTGACCCGGGTCCAGCGGACGGTCCGGGTCAGGGGACGGATCGAGCGGGTGCGGGAGCCCCGGCACGGGGGCTCCCTGAACGACGGGATACCGGTGGTCGTCTCCTTCCGCGACCCGTCCACCGGGCAGGAGTTCACCGTGACGAACGACGGTGAGCACGGCGAGAGGGTCACAACAGCCTGGACGGGCCGGGAGATCGGGGTCCGCTACCTGCGCGGGAGACCCCATGGCTTCCGGTTCACCAGCGACCTCAGCGCACGTCAGTACGGGCTCGGCTGGCCGAACTTCGCGGTCTTCCTGGTCTACGTCGGTCTGGTCGTCGTCGCCGCGATCGACTGGGGCTGGCCGTGGGCCCTGCTCGGCTTCAGCGTGCCCTGGACCGTCTCCATCGCGTACTACCTGCCTGAGAGCGCACGCGACAGGAGCCGCCATCTCAACACGCTGGACTCCATGTCCGCCGTCCCCGCCCGCGTCGTCGCCGTACTGAAGAACGTCCACACCGACGAGGACGGCCACACCTCCACCACCCTGATGCCGGTCGTGGCCTTCACCACCCACGGGGGCACGGCCGTCACCGCCTACTGCGCCTCAGGGCAGCCCGTCCTTGGACGCGGCCCCGTTCGGCAGGAACCTGCCCGGCCGGTCAGGGTCGGGCTTCGGCGCAGGGGCCTTGCTCATGTTGCGGATCCTGAGGTCTTCGTGCGCGATGAGATCGTGCTCACGGACCATCGCGAGAGCGGTCTTGTGCGCATGGTCGAGCCGCTGACGGCGAACCTTGCCGTGCAGCCCGGCGACCCTCTCCACGACGCGCCGGTGGTTGGCCGCCCGGTTGTGCTTGCGGCGGGGGAACCGGGCGAGGGCCTGCTGCGCGGCTTCGAGCTTCGCGGCGGCGATACGCCCGGGCCGCGGGTGGGCCGCATCAGGAACGTGTACGCACGAATCACCCAGCCCACCCCCTTCGGCTTTCCTGATCAACATAGTGGGCCCCACCGACAACGGCGCAGAGCACTCCGGCGCTCCGCGCCTCCGCCCCAGGGATCGCATCCCTACGGCGTAAACGCCGGGATTCCCCCCGAAGATCAAGAGACGGCCCTTTTTGACTGACTCACGGGTCCTCACACAGTGACCTGTGCGTCTGGGCTTGGCATCCCAGAAGTGGGCGCTCCTGCACGGTCGGCACACTGGAAACCCTTGCCACGCTTGGACTTTTGAGGCCCGGTGGGACCTCCGACGGGAGCGAGCACAGAGGGGCCGCGGAGGACCCCCCTCCACGGACGGCCGCGCATACCCTGGCACGTATGACTATGGGGGATGAACTGCTCCTGCTCGCGATACGCCCCGGCAGGCGGCGAATACGGATACGGGCCGAGGACCGGCTCCGGTTCGCCCTGCGGGCATCGGAGTTGGCGGATCTGGGCCTGGCCGGACGGATCGCCGTCGGCCCCCGGCGGATCGAGGTGATGGACTCCCAGCGCGTCGAGGACCGCCGCCTGAACAACGTCCTGCGCAGTCTGGGCGCAACCGCTCCCCCGCCCAGCCTCAAGGACTGGCTGCGCCGGACATCACGCTCCCTCACCACCGAATACCTCTCCCGGCTGGAGGACCAGAAGGCGGTCCGCGTCCGCCGTTGGCGCGACCCCAGCGGCCGTACCCGCCACGACATTCTCTCCGTCGACCTACCGCGCCGCCAGGCGCTGCTGGCCCGTCTCGACAGCGTGGTCCGCTCCGGCTCCGAAATGTCCGCCGCCGACCGCGACCTCACCCTCGCCGCCCTCGTCCAGGCTGCGGGCCTCGCCCCTGCCGCCTACCCAGGCCTGCGGGGCATCACCGACCGCCGCCGTTTGGCCACCCTCGCCGCAACTTTCCGCCTCGTCCCCGCAACCGCCAAGGCGGCCCCGGCAGCCGACGAGGAACTCGCTGCGGCACTGACCACCGGTGCCGATGTCCTCACCCGCCAACTCCTCGGCGAGCTCAGCGACCTTTACGCCGACTTCACCACCGGCGGCCACAGCCTCGGCCACGACCTGGACCCGGGCAGTTGGTCCGAGGGCGGCGCAGGCGGCGCCGGCCACCATGGCGGCGGGCACGGGGACGGCGGCCACGGCAGCTGGTGACACCGGCAGCCGGAAGCCGCACGCCCCTTGTCCGAACCCGGGGCCCATTGCACCGCGACGGCCGCATACCTGGCGGCGTTCTGGAAATACCACCGCCGGGCGTTCGCGCATTACGGTGGGGTGCCCGGCGTGATCGTCTACGACCGGACCAAGACCGTGGTCCGCCGCCATGTCGCCCCCGGTGAAGCGGTCCCCCTGCATCCGGCCGAGCACGTCGGCCGGACCGACGCCGGCAAGCTGGCCTACCTCGAATTCCTCGACCTGGTCCTGGAAGAAGAACTCGCCGTCCGTGAAGAGCGTCGCTTCCGCCATGCGCCACCGCCGTCATGCTGATCGCTGCCCCCGTGGCCGGGCTGCTGCTGGTGGTGTGCACGCCGGTCCTCCTCCCGATCCAGACGCGGCACGGTGCCGACGGGAGGCCCGGCCCGGCGGGCGCGTACCTTCGATTCGTCAGCGAGTGCCCGCCCTACGTGCTGGAGCCTGCGCAGCTGCTCAGCGGTTGCCTCCAGCGCCTCCAGATCCGTGTGGAGCGTCTCCAGATGGTCGGCGCGCAGTGCTTCCACGTCGACAGCCGGACGGCCAGAGGGCGTTGAAAGCGAGTGCGTGCGCGGGGACGGTGACGGCTGTTGGGACCAAAGCGAGCAGGATGTATGTCTGCCGCCAGGACAGGCGGTCGGCGAGCGTGGCGATCACGGAGCAGGTTTGCCAGCACGGACCATGACGTAGCCCATTTTGTCCCGGCACAGGCCGAGGATCAGCGGATAGGCCGAGTCCAGTTGCGTGGCGATGTCGGTGCCCAGGAGTTCCTCGATCTGCTGGCGACGTGCCGCGAAGATCTGGGGGATCAGGTGGTAGGTGGGTGTGAAGTCGCCGGTCCTGTCACGTACGCGGTCGATGGTGAAGCCGGCCTGCCGGGCGAGGGCTGGGTAGTCGTCGAGGGAGCCGGGTAGGCGAGCGAGCGCGAAGCCTGCGCGAAACAGCGCCACGTCCTGGTCGGTGAACGGGACGTGTTCGAAGCAGTCCGCGAGGACGAGCCGGCCACCGGGGCGCAGGACGCGCTTGGCCTCGTGCAGAGCACGGGGGCGGTTGGCGAAGTGGGCGAACGACTCGATCGCCCACACGGCGTCGAACGACGCGTCCTCGAACGGCAGGTTCATCGCGTCGGCCTGCAGGAACTCGGTGCGGTCGGCGACGCCGGCGCGGGCGGCGCGGGCGCGGGCCTGCTCGACCTGGGCGCTGCTGGCGGTGATACCGAGGACATGCCCGCCGGAGACGTGGGCCAGACGCACCGTGGGCCGTCCGGTGCCGCAGCCCACGTCCAGCGCTCGTTGCCCGGGCCCGAGGGCGAGCTCGTCGATCAGTTCGTCGGTCCACCGGTCCTGCGCGGCTGTCAGCTCCTGCCACGCCTCGTCCGCCGACAGCGTCCGCCCGGGCTTCGGGCGCACCCCGTCGTCCCACATGCCCAGGTGCATGCTGTCGCCCATCGTCAGGCCGTACAGACCCCCCAAGCGGTCGTACCACGCTCCGACCTCCTGCACGGAAGGCCCCTGATCCGCTGTCTGCTCCATGACGTCCTCCCTGCGCGGACCGGTCCGGGCCGATACGCCGCGCCCGGCTCCTTTCCGCCGTGCGCCCTTCAGCGTGCGGGGCCGGTGAACCTGTGGGGAAGGGCGCGCGGGGCGGAGCTCGGCGCACCTCGGTGCGCCCCCGCACCACAACGGCGGCGCCGGTCGACGTCACCCCGGACGATGCGCCCGTGCCGGTCGACGCTGCGGAGGCGGCGGTGCCGGTGGCCACAGGTCCGCGGGTTGTGCCGGTTGCCGAGTGCATCGCACGGGCGGAGGCGGCGCGGCTGGACGTGATCGCGCGGAAGTCGGGACCGGTGGCCGGTGAGGTAGTCGCCGTATGGACGGACTGCATGTATGACGTGCGCCGGTCGGGCGGGTACGTGGGGGGTCTGCGGCTGGACGGCGCGGCGGAGCTGTCGCGGGTGCTGACCACGATCGGCCAGGGCGCGGAGGCCGGGGACATCGTGACGGCAGGCCGCCGGCTGACAGGCTCGGGGGCCAGGCGCAGCGTCAGCGGGCCCAGAGCGCCACTGGCGGCGAGCTCCTCACCCGCGTGCTCGGCAAGGTCCTCGGCCAACCCGGTCTGGTCCATGTCGAGTTCGGTTCAGGCGCCGTCGTCGTGGCGGACGATCACACTCGACGTCGTAGAACACACCCGGTGGGTGTCGCGGGTGGTGGTGACGGTCAAAGTCACAACAGGACTCAAGTCGCCGTAATGAGCGGCAAAGGTCTCGCGGGCGGACTCGGTCAGCAGCGCGGTCTTCACAGGAGGTGGCCTGTCTGACGGTGACGGGAATTGTCAGCGGGGCCGGGACACGGGGTGGTCACCGCCGTTCGGCCCGGCCGGCACAAACCGTGCCCGGGCAGCGGGTTAGGGCCGCAACCACCGGCGGGCGACTGCCGCGACACCCGGGTGCGGGCGGACCAATGCGCGGTGAGCCGTTCAGTGGTGTCGGGTAGGGCCGGGCCGGCGCAGACGGTTGCCGCGGCTGCCGCTGGTTGCAGCGCGGGGTCTTCGGGTGGGGTGCCGGACGGCTGCTCTCCGGCCCGGGGTTGCGGTGACCGGGCTGGTGGGTGCACCGTGGCCCGGCCCGGGAGACTGTGCGGTCAAAATGTCTCCCGCGCCCGGCGGCGGCTGCAGCCTGTTCAGCCCGGACCGGACCATCACGGGGTCCTCGCTGTAGCACTCGGTGACGACGTCGTCGAAGCCGGCCTTCGGGTTGTTGATGACGACTTTTGAATTTCCCTACCTGGTGCCCTGATGCGGGCCAAACCTGCTCCGGCGCCCCGCCCGAAGACGTGGCCAGGTGATGACCCTGTTCATGATGGTCTTCATGGGCGGTACGCCGCTGGGCGCGCGCCGGTCGTCGGCTGGATCACCGACACCTACGGCGCCCGGGTCGGCTTCGCCGTCGGCGGCGTCATCTCGGCCGCCCGCCGTCACCATCAGCCTGGTCCTTTGGCCCCGTCGGCGGCCTGCGCCTGTCGGCCGGCCGGAACCACGGCCACCCGCACGTGCGGTTCGTTCCGAAGGAGCGGCTGGCCACGGCGGCGTACGAATCGGCGTGGACAGCGGCGTGAAATTCCGCCTGCCGATGACGTGCTCTGCGTGTCGTTGATGTGTGTAGTTGCTATTACATGAGATGACTTTTACCTGTTTGCCCCGTACTGGAACAGGAGTATCCGTATGGCATCACAGACATCGGCCCGTAGACCCCGTCCGAGTCTGCGGCAGCTGACCGCGGTCACGCTCGCCCTGGGCGCGCTCGGCGCACTGGGCGCCGCGGCGCCGCCCGGGGCCGAGGACGCGCCGTCCAAGGCCGATCACGGCTTCCGCCAGCGCGATCTCGTGTCCGACATCCCGGGCAGGGCGGAGACGACCGACCCGAACCTCGTCAACCCCTGGGGTCTGGCCCGCACGCCCGCCGGCAAGATCTTCGTCTCGGACAACGGCTCGGACAAGGCCACGACGTACTCGGGCGCCGTGCACAACCAGCCGGTCAACATCCTCCCTCAGGTCGTGTCGATCCCCGAGGGCGGCGCCCCGACCGGGGTCGTGCGCAACGACACCGACGCCTTCCGCTTCACCGACTCCTGGTCCGGGAAGTCCGGGGTCGCCCGCTTCCTCTTCGCGGGGGAGGACGGTGACGTCTTCGCCTTCAACCCGAACGTGAACCCGACGAACGCCGTCCGGGTCGCGCACGAGGACAGTGATGGCGAGACCGCCGTCTTCAAGGGCCTGACGATCGTGCCGGGCAAGAAGGAGTGCGGGCACGGCAAGAAGTACGGGGAGGACTGCAAGAAGGGCGACAAGTGCCACAAGCCGCGCCTGCTGGTCGCGAACTTCCGTGACGCCCGCATCGACAGCTTCGACACGAACTTCCACCTCCTGCTGCCGGACGACCGGTTCCAGGATCCGAACATCGAGAGCGGCTTCGCGCCGTTCGACATCAAGCTGATCGGCGACAAGGTCTTCGTGACCTACGCCAAGCAGGACGCCGACAAGCACGACGACGTCGCCGGTCCCGGCAACGGCTTCATCGACGTGTTCAGCACGGAGGGCAGGCTGCTCACACGCTTCGCGAGCCACGGCGTGCTCAACTCGCCCTGGGGCCTCGAGACGGCGCCCAAGAAGTTCGGGAAGTTCTCCGGTGACCTGCTCGTCGGCAACTTCGGAGACGGCAAGATCAACGCCTTCGACCTGAGGACCGGCCGGTTCGAGGGAACCCTGACGGACCGCAACGGGAACCCGATCGTGATCCCCGGGTTGTGGGGCCTCCAGCGCGGCACCGACAAGTCGGGCGGCAGGGACAGCGTCTGGTTCGCGGCGGGAATCAACGGCGAGAACGACGGGCTTCTCGGCACTCTGCGCGCCGAGAAGTGATCCGACGCCGCACCCCGGGTGCTCGCCGGGCGGGGTGACCGCGGCAGCCATCGTCGCGATCATGCGGTTCGGACCGGCGGCTGCTGAGCTCTGGACGCCGTGGAGGGCGAGAGCCCTGAGTCTGATGACACCGACCAGTCCGGCGGGCATCCTTCTTCCGGTAGCGGAGCGCGCCGGTGAGGTCGACGTCGGCGGACCAGTCGGCCGGGTGAGGTTCGCCCCGGGGTGTGGCGCCTTCGAGGACGGCGAGGAGCTGCTCGTACAGCTTGTCGGTCGGCTCGGTGGGGTGACTCCTTCCCCTCGTGAACGAGGGGGCTTCTCGTTACGCCGGGTTGGCGTTTCTACGGACCAGCCCGGCCCGTAGAACGTTGGTTGCTCCCACGGTGTCCGCGTGCGCCTGGTGGCCGCACGCGACGCAGTGGAACTTCTCCTGTGCGGGCCGGTTCTCCCTGGCGGTGTGCCCGCATTCGGGGCACCGCCACGAGGTGTTGCGGGGATCCACGGCGATCACTTCCCGTCCGGCGCTTTCAGCCTCGGCGTTGAGGATTGCGAGGAACACCCCCCACCCGGCATCAGCGATCGAGCGGTTCAGCCCGTCCTTGGACGCGGCCCCGTTCGGCAGGAACCTGCCCGGCCGGTCAGGGTCGGGCTTCGGCGCAGGGGCCTTGCTCATGTTGCGGATCCTGAGGTCTTCGTGCGCGATGAGATCGTGTTCACGGACCATCGCGAGAGCGGTCTTGTGCGCGTGGTCGAGCCGCTGACGGCGAACCTTGCCGTGCAGCCCGGCGACCTTCTCCACGACGCGCCGGTGGTTGGCCGCCCGGTTGTGCTTGCGGCGGGGGAACCGGGAAAGGGCCCGCTGCGCGGCTTCGAGCTTCGCGGCGACGATACGCCCGGGCCGCGGACCGGGGACGAAACCGCCGTTGGAATCGGCGAGGAAGTTCGTGACGCCCAGGTCGATGCCGACGACACTGCCGGTCGGCGGGAGCGGATCGGGCCGGGCCTGCTCGGCGGTCAGCACGACGAACCACTTACAGCCCTCGCGCTTGACGCTGACGGTCTTGACCTTTCCGATCACGGCCCGGTGCTGGTGAACCTTGACGTGCCCGACGCCCTGGAGCCGCACGCGGGTCACCGGGTCGTGCGAGGTGGCATCCCAACGGCACCCGTCGCCATCCCTGGGAAAGTCCACGGTGTCGATCACCACACCTGTCACCGCAGATGACGCCGCGTCACATCCAATACGGGCAGGTGTGGCGTGCATGGCTGGTGCTTCATGCGGTGACCTTGGCGATGAACGCGGCGAGGTTCGCGACGGTCCGCTGGATCTTCTCATCCAAGGTGAGCGACTCGGGAAGCCGCGCGCCGACGCCCGCATCCTTCTTGCCCCGCACGTACAGCGGGCAGGCAAGGTCGCTGCATATGTAGGCGCCCACGGAGTTGCCCTGCTGCCCGGCCTTGCCCGCCTTCGCCGCGACCATCAGCGAGACGCCCCCGGTGTGGGTGGTCATGCACATCGAGCACATGCTGCGCCGCATCTGCCAGGAGGTGGCACTGGGGCAGCGCAGGGCGAGCGCCACCAGGTGGCCGTCCAGCTCGGTGGCGAGATAGGCCCGGTCGGGGGCCTGGGGGTCACGCCAGCCGAGGAAGTCCAGGTCGTCCCAGGGCCGCTCGGCCAGGTCGCGAGGGACGGACAGGCGCTTCGCCTCGCCCTTGGTGCAGTTCACGAACGCGGTACGGATCTCTTGCTCAGTCAGCGGTTTCATGAGCAGCAGGCTAATTTGCCTATATGCTTTAGGCAAATGCATAATGACTATCGCTGAATGGAGGAAGGTCATGGTTAGAGTGGGGTTGACCGCGGAGCGTCTGACCCTGGCGGGGGCGGAACTGGCCGACGAGGTCGGTTTCGATCAGGTGACCGTTTCGGCGCTCGCCCGGCGGTTCGACGTCAAGGTTGCGAGTCTGTACTCACACCTGAAGAACTCCCAGGAGCTCAAGACCAGGATCGCCCTGTTTGCCCTGGAGGAACTCGCCGACCGGGTCGCCGATGCCCTGGCCGGGCGTGCCGGCAAGGACGCCCTGGCCGCCTTTGCGGATGCCTACCGCGACTACGCCCGGGAGCACCCCGGTCGCTATACCGCCGCCCGTCTCCGGCTCGACCCCGAGACGGCGGCCGCCAGCGCCGGGGTGCGGCACGCACAGATGACGCGGGCGATCCTGCGCGGCTATGACCTGACGGAGCCGGACCAGACGCACGCGGTCCGGATGCTGGGCAGCGTCTTCCACGGCTACGTCAGCCTGGAGCTGGCCGGAGGCTTCGAGCACAGCGCCCCCGGCGCGCAGGAATCCTGGGCCTGGATCGTGGATTCCCTCGACGCTCTGCTACGGAACCGGACCACACCCTGACCAGCAGGGGGCCGCACCGCCGGAGGCGGTCCGCCGCGCCGGGCACCGGCACATCTGAACATTCCGAAATCTTGATCACCAGGCTGAGGCAATGAACACCGAGCACGACACGATCACCACACCTGTCACCGCGGACATCCTGCGCGGCTTCCTCGACGTGGAAGCGACCGCGCACGGTCTGCTGCCACATCGGCTGCCCGCCCGGGCGCGCCGGCAGATCCCTGACAACCAACTGGCCGTGGCCGAGGCCCAGCCCTCCGGCGTGCGGTTGGTTTTCCGTACCCGGGCCACCACGATCGAACTGGACACGCTGCCCACCAAGCGGGTCTACCGAGGGTTCCCGGCCCCGGCGGACGGCGTGTACGACCTGCTGGTCGATGGCCGTCTCGTTGCCCAGGCCACGGTGACCGGCGGTAACGTGCGCACGATCACCGACATGGTCACCCAGTCCTCCGAGCTGTCAGAGGGGCCTGCCGGCACCGCCCGGTTCACCGATCTGCCACCGGGTGACAAGGATGTCGAGATCTGGCTCCCGCATACGGAGATCACCGAGCTGATCGCCCTGCGTACCGACGCCCCCATCGAGAAGGCGCCGGACAGCGAGCGCAGGGTGTGGCTGCACCACGGCAGTTCCATCAGCCACGGCTCGAATGCCACTCATCCGACCGCTATCTGGCCGGCCCTGGCAGCTACCCAAGGCGGAGTGGAGCTCTTCAACATGGGGTTCGGCGGCAGCGCGCTGCTGGACCCGTTCACCGCCCGAGCGATGCGGGACGCACCCGCGGACCTGATCAGCGTCAAGGTCGGCATCAATGTCGTCAATACCGACGCGATGCGCCTGCGCGCCTTCACCCCCGCGGTCCACGGCTTCCTCGACACCATCCGCGAGGGGCATCCGACCACGCCGCTGCTGGTCGTGTCCCCCATCCTGTGTCCGGTCCAGGAGGACACCCCCGGCCCTCTCGCCCCCGACTTCGACGGCGGCACCTTGCGGTTCAAGGCGACGGGCGATCCGGCCGAACGCGCCGCCGGGCGCCTGACGCTCAACGTCATCCGTGACGAACTCGCCCGGATCGTCGAACAGCGGGCGGCTGACGACCCGAACCTGTACCACCTCGATGGCCGTGACCTGTACGGCGAGAGGGACTACGCCGAATTCCCGCTGCCCGACGGGGTCCACCCTGATCCGGCAGGACACCGCCGCATCGGCGAGAACTTCGCGCGACTCGCGTTCGGCGACGGCGGCCCCTTCGCCATCAAGACCGGCTGATGCTGCTGGCAGAGTTCACGCTAGGGATGCTGCCCCACGCCGGCTCCTCGTGATGAGAGAGCGCCATGCCTTCCCGCGTCGAGGAGATGGCGGATTGTCGCCAGGTCTACAAGCCGTCAGATTCAGCTCTTTTGCGGGACCGGTCCTTCCGACTAGTGCCGTGACCGGCAATGTTTGCCCCGTGAGGAGCGTCGTCCAGTGCGTGCGATCGCAAGGCGGCCGGAAGTCCTTGGATGGGGTCTCCCCTGCTCGAACGAAGCTGAGAGCTTGGGGAAGGAGCTACCAGGGCTTGTGGCCAACGCGGCGAGCAGGCGTGCTGGACGACGCGACGGGGCAAAGCTTGCCGGGAGGGGCACTAGCTTCTGCGCAGCGCTACATCGCCTGGCGTACCCGGTGCTCTGCTTGCCGAGCATCGGGACTTTGGCGCGCGATTTTCTGAACCTGTGAGGGGAACGTCCCATGCACATCCCCCGTAAGAGACTGCGTCGACCTGTCGCCGGCGGGCCTTCCCAGTGCCGCGGCGGCGACGCCTTCGCCGGAGGAGATGAGCCTGCTACCCGAGCCGGAGAAGGCGGCGACGCCGTCGACAATGACCTTGATCACCGGGGACACGGCTGCCCACGTCGCGTCCACCATCGCGGTCAGCTGTGCCGACTCGGGCACCTTCATCGCGCCTGCAGGGCTGCGCGGGGAGCGGAGACAGCGGACATGACGGACGCGGATGTGGTGCCCGAGGCCGAATGGGAGGGGCTGGGTGTCCCGCCCTTCGACCGGCGGGTCTACCTGGAGGCACTGCGCCACCCCGACGCCGGGGTCACCGGCTGGGCCGAAGGGCTCGGCGCCGAACCGGGGCGGGTACGGGGCGCCGCCGAGCGCCTGCTGGACCTTGGCCTGCGGCGCAGCACGGTGGAAGGCCGGCCACGGCTGGAGCCGGTGGACCCGCGGCTTGCGATGCGTGCGGCCGTTCGGCGGCGTCAGGAGGGAGCCGGACGACGCGCCCTCGGACACCCGGTCCGGCGTCGGACGGCACCGCCCCCACACGACCGGAGTGATCGTGCGGGGCATCGGACCGCCCAGGCCGGACCGAGCACCCGAGGACGTGAGGGAACCCGCCCACCCACAACGGACCGGCCCCCTGGAGAGCCGCCACCGAACGGGACGCGAAAGCGGGAACCCAGCGCATCCAACACCGTTCGGGACGCGCCCAGTACACAGCAGTGGGTCCAGGACTCACTCATGCGCACTGGATAGGAACGGTGAGATGCAGTCCAACCTGGCATGACGTCTGCCGGCGCCGGCGCCGGCGTTACGAACGCAAGGCGGGCTTTTCGTCGCGCCCGTGGCAATATCCGCGCCGGTCATCGTCCAGCGCCGCCTCACTCATCGGGGTGATCATGCAACAGTGACGCTGGCCCATTCCCACGATTGTCAGGACTCAGCAGGTCGGTGAGTCGCTTCACCCATCCCTTGCGAGGCTGGTTGTCCCTGTCGATCAGGAAACGCGCTGTCTGTAGTGGGTCGCGCGGGGGCTGTCCTGCCTGATGGAGTTGCCAGTAGCGGGCCACTCTCCGCTCCAGATCGGCCAGGTCAACTCCATCGGTCCTGGTCAGAACGACCGTGCCCTCCCACGCTTCGGGGGCGGTGAGTGCCAGCAATCGGCCGTCAGGAGTGTAGGCCGCCGTGTACTCGCCCTCCGACACATCAATCGCCTCCAGGTAGTTCGTGGCGTGCACGAAGGACTCGAAGAGGATCAGGTCTTCGTCTCGGTCAAAGACGAGCACGGTGTCGGGAGGGAGATCCATGCCGACCATTGTGACAGCCACTTCCGTACCGGCCGGCCGGCAGGGAGGACAAGAGCTGGCCGAACCTGGCGTCGGCGCTGTCCACCAAGACGATCAACTGGGATCTGATCCGCCAGCAGTACGACCAGATATCACGGGCGCACCACCTGGAGCATCTCGGGATCGGGATCGGGGTGGGGGTCGGGCACGGGGCGGCGTGCGGTGTCGCTGATGCGGATCAGGATGCCGACGAGGGCCCAGTTGGCGATGACGGAGGAACCGCCGTATGCCAGGAACGGCATCGTCATACCGGTCAGCGGGATCAGGCCCATCACACCGCCGGCGACGACGAAGACCTGCAGGGCGAACGCGCCCGACAGGCCGATGGCGAGTAGTTTGCCGAACGGGTCGCGGGCCGCGAGGGCGGTACGTACGCCGCGCTCCACGATCAGGCCGTAGATCAGCAGGATTGCCATGATGCCCGTCAGGCCCAGTTCCTCGCCGAAGGTGGCGAGGATGAAGTCGGAGTTGGCGGCGAACCGGATGAGGTCGGAGCGGCCCTGGCCGAGGCCGGTGCCCACGGTGCCGCCGGAGCCGAACGCCCACAGCGCCTGCATCGACTGCTCGGAGTGACCGGCCACGTCCTGGCGGCTGAGCGTGTACTCCTTCATCGGGTCGAGCCATGCCTGGACACGCTGCTGGACGTGCGACTCGAAGGACGCGACGCCGACGGCGCCGCCTGCGGACATCAGCAGACCGAAGACGATCCAGCTGGTCCGCTCGGTGGCGACGTACAGCATGATGACGAACATTCCGAAGAACAGCAGCGACGTGCCGAGGTCGGTCTCGAAGATCAGGATCAGAATCGAGAGGAACCAGACGACCAGGATCGGGCCGAGGTCGCGGCCGCGCGGCAGGTACAGGCCCATGAAGCGGCGGCTGGCCAGGGCCAGCGCGTCGCGCTTGACCATCAGGTAGCCGGCGAAGAAGATCGCGAGCACAATCTTCGCGAACTCACCGGGCTGGATGCTGAAGCTGCCGACGTGGATCCAGATCTTGGCGCCGTATATGTCGGCGCCCAGGCCCGGGACCAGCGGCAGCAGCAGGAGGAACAGGGCGCCCGCCATGGAGATGTAGGTGTAGCGCTGCAGGACGCGGTGGTCCTTGAGGAAGATCAGGACGACGATGAAGAGGGCGATACCCATCGTCGTGTACATCAGCTGCCGTGGCGCGGCTGTTCCCGCCTGCTTGATCGACTGCAGCAGCTCGGACTGGTCCAGCCGCCAGATGACGACCAGGCCGAGTCCGTTCAGCAGCGTGGCCAGCGGCAGTAGCAGCGGGTCCGCGTACGGCGCGGACTTCCGTACGACGAGATGGGCGACGCCGGCCAGCAGGCCCAGGCCCAGGCCATAGCTCAGCAGGCCGGACGGCACCTGGTTCTTGATGGCCAGCCCGACGTTGGCGTAGGCGAACACCGGGATGACGACGGCGAACACCAGCAGCGCGAGCTCGGTGTTGCGCTGGCTCGATGCGCCGATCGTGTACGTGTGGTGCGTCGACGTGTTTGAAGTACTGCTCATCGTGTGACGGGGCCTCTCACGGCTTGCATCCTGCTGACCGCACAGCAAGGAGACGACCTTCTGCTCTCCTCCGACAGGCCGGAGCCGCGGCCGGGAGTGGGTGCGGTAGTGGTCTGGGACGGCGAAGTTGGCGGAGTCGGCGGCGCTGTTGCCTTGGATATCGCCTTAGACGTGAAGGAAGCGTGTGTGGTTCCTGTGGTGCCTGTGGTACCGCCGGCCTTGCCCTGGCCCGTCCTGGTGTTGTTCTGGGACTCGGTATCGTGCTGTCGTTCCCGGCCCTCGCGACTCCTTCGCCCCCCTACTCAACCAGCCCACAGGGCGAAAGCGCTAACTACCCGGCCTTGGAAGTTCCCCCCTGATCATGGACAGTGGGTGGTTACGCTGCGGGGGCAAGGTCTCGCGTCGTCGGTGCCCTGGTTTCGAGTGGGGTGACGTACCCGTAGACGGGGTGCTTGCGTAGACGGGTACGGTTGTACTCGACCTCGATGAAGCGGAAGACGTCGGCTCGGGCGGCCTGGTGGGACTCCCAGACGATGGTCCCGATCTCCGCTTTCAGCAGCCCGAAGAAGCTCTCGGCTGGGGCGTTGGCGTGAGCTGTCGAATGCGCTCGTTCGCCGTGGTGACGATGGATCTGTGCGGTTGATCCATCCGTTCCATCCGAGGAGCGGGGAGGTC
>NZ_JBICXB010000079.1:0-16118 GCF_043200055.1 Streptomyces sp. NPDC048496
GACGAAGAGCACTCCGGCGCTGCGCGCCTCCGGGCCAAGGATGGCCTTCACCCCCGCCCTGAAGGGCGGAGCACTGGCCAAGATCAGAGGTAGAGCGTGCGCATCCGCACACCGCGGGCGAGCAGAGCGCGGTCGCGGCCGAGTGCCTCCTGCATGGCTTCCGGCACGCGGCTGCCGCCGCCGGGCTGGCTGGCCAGCACCTCGCTGCGGCAGTTGTCCGAAGCCCGGTCGAGTGCCGCCCGTACCTCCTGCAGGGTGGCGATGACCTCGATCCCCTCACCGGCATCGGCCGCCTGCCTGCCCCGCTGGTAGTGCGGGAAAAAGCCGGCCAGTTGGGCCTGCTGTTTGGCCAGCTCCTCCTGCTGGCGGCGAACCCGGGCCTCGACGGGCGCGGCAAGCCGGGACATCGCAGTCTCCGGCGCGACGGCGTAGCCCGCCCCTGAGTCCTGCGGATCGGGGTACAGCAGGCGCAGGGTGGTCAGCCGACGCACCGAGGCGGCGACGCTGTCGGGGTCCAGTCCCAACTGGGAGGCGATGGGGGCGGGTTCGAGCCGGTGGTGTTCCAGTACCCAGGAGTAGACCGCTGCGTCGACCTGGTCGGGTTCCGTTCCGACCGCCTGCTCATCCGGTTCGTCGGAAAAACGCATATTCGTCCCCCAGTCACCTTGCTGCCACCCAACTTGGTGAGGCGGTCGGTCGATAGCCGCCTGATCACCTCGCCGACATGCTAGATCACAGGCCGAGACCTCTCGGCGGACCGTTGCGATTCCCTCCAGGAGGACTCCATGAAGCGCTTCTTCACCGTGGCTGTACTGCTCGCGGCACTTCTCGGGGCCAGCGCCGCCGCTGTGCTCGGCGTTCCGCAGAACCGCGCGACAGTGGCCGGCAACGCGAACCCGGATGACACGTCGTGGGGCGGCTCGTGCGAGACCCCCCTCTGCATGCCCTTCCACTGAGCGTCGTCATCACCGTCACGCCCATCCGACGTCCCATCAGCCAGGAGAGCGCTCAGATGTCCCGACCCGCCACCGCCGCCCCCGCCCTGAGCGGCCGGGAAGTCCAGGTACTGGAGCTACTGGCCCGGGGAGCCACCTACGATGCCATCGCGCGCCGTCTCCACCTCAGCCCGCACACCGTCGACACCTACCTCCGGCGGATCCGCAGCAAGACGGGCGCCACCAACCGCGTGCAGCTGGCCCTGTTCGCCTTTAGCCACGGCCACGGCCTCCCCCCTGCCTCATGACGTGATCCCGGGACGGGGAGACCGCTGCAGATGGCGGTCTCCCCGCCCCATTACCTCCGGGACTCCGGGGAGGCAGGGCGGATTCGTTGTCCTGTACCGGCCCCCGGTTGAGTATCAGAATCCCGAGAGCCTGCTCCACCTGCCACCGCTTAGCCTGCGGGACGAAGCCGGTGTCCTGCGGGGCCCGCTCGACGGAATCGGCGTCGATGCCCGGTGGCCGATCGGCGGCGGCCATGTGTGGCGAGCACACTGCAATTCTTGTCAATCTGACGACTACAAGGCGGGACATGCGTCCCTGCCGCGTTCGGCTCCGTCGACACGGACCCCGCCCGCGGCACGGGCGGACCTCACGACTCCAGGGACGGGGACAAATGCCACCCGCCGGAGCCCGGGATGACGGCCGGTCGGGGCCCAAGCCGCATGTCCGGCCAAGCCCTCGCCAACCCGCCGGCCGACCCGTGCCTGACGCCGAGCCATGGACATGGGCCCGCCCCCGCCGGCAGGACCCGGCAGGGGCGGAGTCGGGCACCGGATGGTCAGGGCTTGATCGTCCAGCGCTGGTTCCAGTCGTTGGTGCAGGTCCAGACGCCGAGGGCCTTGTTGTCCTCGTCGTAGGTGAGGCAGTCGTCGGCGCTGATGCGGATCTGGTACTGGTAGTCGCCGAGGGAGTAGAGCTCCCACTTCTGGGTGGCGGAGCCCGTCCAGGGCCGGGCCTCGGCCAGGTAGTTCTTGGTGTTCTCGGTGAGGGCGAGGCCGGTGACGGCGTTGGTGATCTTGTAGCGCCCGGTGGCGGTGTCCTGGGTGAAGACCCAGCCGGTGGAGTTGGCGGCGGTGCTGGTGGCGGCAGTGACCGTGCCGCCGGAGGAGCTGGTGGCGGCGGGGGCCCGGCCGTTCTTGACGCTCGGGTGGAACGTGCCGGTCAGCTGGGCAGCGCCCGAGTCGCCGGTGCCGAAACCCGTCCGGATGTGGGTGCTGGTCCCGATGTCATCGGTGTTGTGCGCGGGGATGCCGGGGGTTGTGCCGTTGAGGTTGGTGACGGCGGGAATGATGTTCGCGCCGCCGGTCGGCAGCTGGGGGGTCGAGGGGATGCCGGGTGGGGGGGTGACGCTTCCGTCGGACGCAGGCACCGTCCGGGCCGGGAAGTGGATGGTCCGGCCGCCGTGCGCGCTGGTGTCCGAGTCGTGGCCGAGGAAGGCCCAGTTCATGAAGCCGCCGTCACCGTAGTTGACGAAGGTTGAATCGCCGGCGAAGACCCAGATCTTGAAGTCGTCGTAGCCTTGCGGCCCGCCCTCGGCATCGAGGTGGTACAGCCGGACGCTGTCCTCGTACATCACCCCCTTCATGTTCGCCGAGTAGTCGTTCTTGAACCACGGGGTGTCGAAGGCGTCCGTCCCGTTGGTCTTGAAGACGAGGATGTTGTAGCCGGGTGCGACGCTGCTCAGCTTCGAGACCATGGCCTGGGTGAACTGGGCGTTCTCCATCTTGGCCTGCTTGGCCGAACCGAGCATGAACCTGACGGTGTCGAAGACGGCGCCAATCAGCGCGCTGGTGCAGTTGCCACCCCCGACACCGTCCTTGCCGGAGCAATCGGCTGCGGCGGCCGGGGTCGGGGTGGCGACCAGCGCCGCGCTCGCCCCGGCAAGGAGGGTGGCGACCAGGGCGGTGGCGGTGGCGGACTTCTTCAGACGGGCGGCAACGGCGCTCATGATGGGCTGCTTTCGGATGAGTGGAAAGGAGAACGTCAGACGGACTGGCACAGCGCTGTACGGATGCGGGCGATCAGGTCATCGGCTGTCGGCTCGGCCGACGGGGCCTGGCCGTGGGTGAGCAGGTCGGCGACTGCTGTGTGCACGGCCGCGACATCCGACGGGCGGCCGGGCAAGGGCTGCGGAACCGGTCGGGACGGCCCGCGCAAGAGGGTGGAGGTCCGTGGCGGCGACCTCACGGATGACTGGCCCGGAGACGGCAGGCAGGGGCGTCACCGAGGGTGTCGGCGACGGCCACTCCCGCTCGGTGCGGGCAGTGCTTGTAGGGGTCGGCGGCCCCGGAAAACAGCCGCGGTACAGGGGGGCGACCAGTCGGCTGGCTGGTCGTGGAGGGCTGATCCCCGCCGCGTGGGAGCAGCGGCGACTGTCCCGCCCGCCGACGCGTCCGCGTCGTCGGCCGTCATGCGGGGCTGGGCGGCCGGGTCAGCAGGACATCGCCGACCACGCGGCACTGGGGAACAGGACGTCACCATGGATGCCCGGACCGGGCCACGCCTCCCGACCCCGGGGGAGGGAGGAGGAAGGTATGAGGTGCGAGGTGCGGCCCGAGCAGGAGGGCGAGCATGGCGGCCAGGGCAGCCGCCTCCTCGTCCGAGCTCGAGCCGGCGCTGTCGAGCGGCTCGCAGTCCGTCCACAACGCGGCTCGACCACCCCCCGGTCGGGACTGGAGAAAGGCGGCCGGCCGGAGGAAGCAGCAGCCGGGAGCACTCTCGCACTTCGCACTGCACCGTCGCCACCTCCCCCTGTCCGTTCCGGCTTCCGGCCGGTGTTCCGTTCGGTGAGGCAGATCCTGCCGGGCGGCGTTGACAACGGACAGTCACGGCTAGCCGGTGCCGGGGCGGCGGTACCTGGGGCACGTGACACGCGCTGCGGCCGGGACGCCGAACAGACATCTAGTAGGGCTTTGTTAGGTCCTGTGGTGGGTGTCGGGTGTCGGTGCGGGTTGGCCGCATATCGAGCAGGCGCCGGTCCAGGTGGCCAGGAGGGCCTGGAGTTCGCGGAGGGCTCAAGGATGGCAACACACTCCACGTGGTGCGTCATCGGAAAGATGCCGGCCTGAGCAAGTCACGGAAAAGCCCAGGTCCGAGCTACTTTCCCGGCTCGCCGTCCTGCGTGCGGGCGCCGAGAGCGTCAAACGGGCGTCAAGGCCGACAGTCCGTCCCTCCTCCTCGGGGCAGAACAGGCTGCCACAACCAGCTCACCCGGCAGGTCCTGCCCCCGCTCACTCAGGACGTCGGCTTGCACATCATGACCCGCTCCACTTCTCAGGCCGCCATAATGGATGCATGCCCTCCAGCCTGGCCCTCGGCTCCTTCGCGGGCACAGCGGCGGCCCTCGGCGGACTGACCCTCGCGGCACTCGTCCTCGCCCGCGTCGCGGCCCGGTCCTCCGCTTCCGCCGGGGACTGAGCGGACGCCCACCGCGTGCCGGGGGCACGGCACGCGGTGGTCCACACAGCCCGGGTCCCACGGAACGCCTCCATGGGACCCGGGCTTCGACGAACCGGAACAGCCTTCAGCAGGGGGTCGGTCGTGACCGTCACAACAGTGGAGACGAACAGGCGGATGACCCGTCAACGCGCCACCGTGGAGAAGGCGCTGGCCGATCGCGCAGAGTTCGTCTCGGCCCAGGAGCTCCACGGGTCGATGAGTGAGTCGGGCATCCGCGTCGGTCTCACCACCGTGTACCGCGCACTGCAGGACCTGGAGCGATCCGGCGCCGCCGACGTCGTGCGCGACGTCGTCGGCGAGAGGCTCTAACCGGGTACGTGCCGCACTGGCACCGCGAGATGGGGCATCCCCGCTCTGCCCCTGCTGAGAACTGCGCGCGAGAGCAGGTCAACGGCCGGCGGCCTCAGCTCCTGCGCGAGCAGAGCGCGACCGCTCCGCACGACGGCGGAGTCATCGTGATCGTCGCCACCACCGACCCGGCCACACCCGCCCGCCGAGCTCCAGGCCCTGATCGACGTGGTCGCCACCGGACACGGCATTGATCTCTACTGCTGTGTTCAACGAACTACCGGTAGTACGAATCCGAGCCAACCGCTGGTCTGTTGAGCCACCGATGGCAGCCGCGCATCGTCGGGGTGAAGCTAGGGGGTGAAGCGAGCACTGGAGGAGCGATGGGCAACCTGGTCGTCGTAGGAGTGGATGGCTCGTCGGCGAGTCTTGCCGCAGTGGAGGAGGCCGCCCGGGAAGCCCAGCGGCGCCGTGCGGAACTGCGAGTGGTGCACGCGTTCAGCTGGCCGGTCAGGCCCGTCTACGCCCCGCTGGACCCCGCGCCGCTGCAGCACCTGGTGAATGAGGCGGCGCAGCGCGCCAAGAGCGTGGCGCCTCAGGTGGTGGTCACCGAAGCCGTGGTGACCGGCGAGGCAGTGGCAGTGCTGGAGGCTGAGTCGCGAGCCGCGGACCTGGTGGTCGTCGGCCCCCGGGGGATGGGGGGCTTCATCGGGATGCTGCTGGGTTCGACGGCCGTTTCCCTGGCTGCCCACAGTCAGTGTCCGGTGATGGTGGTGCGCGAGGAACCGGATCCGGCCTGGCCGATCGTGCTGGGGGTCGACGGGTCCCCTGTCGGCGACAAGGCAGTTGATTTCGCCTTCGCCGAGGCGGCGCTGCGCGGGGCCGAGCTCGTTGGCGTGCACGCATGGATCCCTGACTATGCGCCGGCCGGTTCGGGCGTGGAGAGCGCGGAACGCCTTGTGGCCCAAGCGCTCGCCGGTCGCACGGAGAGGTATCCGGAGGTCACGGTAAGACACGAAGTCCTGAGTGGCGAAACGCGCGAGGTACTGATCGAGTCGAGCAAGACCGCACAGCTGATGGTCGTCGGAGCCAGGGGGCGGGGCGGCTTTGCCGGGTTGGTCCTGGGGTCGGTGAGCCAGGCGCTGCTGCATCACGCGCTCTGCCCTGTCACCGTCGCCCGTGGCAGGCCCTGACCGAACCCACGTCCGACCGAACCTACATGGCGCGGGATCGCGTGCGGCGAGTTCCCTCAGCCGGCGAAGGCGGGCTGGTCGAGTCCCCGCCCCGCGTCCGGCAGTACGAGCAGTGAACCGGCGTACAGGTGTGGCGCCTCGAGGCCGACGCGTGCCGTGGTGATGTACAGATCACGCAGATCGGCACCGCCGAAGGCGCAGGCCGTGGGGCGCTTGGTCGGTACTCGCAGAATGCGGTCCAGGTCACCGGAAGGTGAGTACCGGCGGATGGCCGAGCCGTCCCACAGGGCGACCCAGACGCGGCCGTCGGCATCGACGGTGAGCCCGTCGGGAAATCCTGCGCCGGACTCGATGGTCACGAATTCGCGGCGTCTGGCGATGTCGTGATCACCCATCACATCAAAGACGTCGATGCGCCGCGTCGGCGTGTCGACGTAGTACATGAGTCGTCCGTCGGGGCTCCAGCCGATTCCGTTGCTGATGGTGACGTCGCCGAGGATCTCGGTCACGGTGCCGTCCGGCGTGATGCGCAGCAGGTTGCCGCCGCCGGGCGACTCGTCGTACGCCATCGACCCCGCCCAGAGCGAGCCGTCCGGGCCGACGGCCGCATGATTGCCTCTGCGGCCCGGCACCGGCTCATGGTGCAGCCAGGCAAAGGCGTCATCGGGTCCGTAACACGCCACTCCGTCACGGAGGTTGACGACGAGCCCGCCGCCTGCGCGGGGCAACGCAGCGCCGACGTGCTGCTCGGTGGCCGTGACCGTGCACCGGCCGCTCGATGGCGCGTACGTGTGGATTCTGGAGCCGAGGATGTCCACCCAGATCAGCCGCTGGGCGTCGGAATCCCACGCCGGCCCCTCGCCCAGCGTGGCGACCGACTGCACGACTGCTTCGAGACCGGCCATCATGCCTCCCCGGACGGCCTGCACCGCCCTGGCGACGCACCGGAGCGATCTGCCGGCCATCCTCATGACCAGCATGATTCCCGAGAGTGCCCCGCACAAGAGCAGCCGGGACACAAGCGTCATAGCCCCTCAACAGCCCCCAATCGCGATCAAGCATCACCTTTGAGACCGTGAAGAGAGGGCTGCAGTGCGGCCCACCACCGCATCCGGAGATCAGAACGCCGGCTGGAGGGATCGAATCCATGAAGGCATTCGTGATGAAAGAGATCGGCCGTGTGGGTTTCATGGACAAGGCCGATCCGCAACCGGGTCCTGGCGACGCCATCGTGCGGACGACGAAAGCCCTGATCTGCACTTCGGACTCCCATACTGTCGAGGGTGGCATCGGCCCCCGGGAGGATCTGACACTGGGACATGAAGCGGTGGGCGTCGTGCACGCTGTCGGGAGCGAGGTGAAAGACTTCCGGCCCGGCGACCGCGTGCTGGTCGGCGCCATCACTCCCGACTGGGGCGACCTCGCTTCCCAGAACGGCTACCCGTCGCAGTCCGGTGCACCGCTCGGGGGTTTCAAGTTCGCGAATTCAAAAGATGGTGTCTTCGCTGATTATTTCCATGTGAACGAAGCCGACGCCAATCTCGCCAAAATACCCGACGACATCACCGATGAACTGGCGGTCTACTGCGCCGACATGATGTCGACCGGGTTCATGGGAGCCGAGCATGGCGCCATTCCGATCGGCGGGACCGTGGCCGTCCTCGCACAGGGACCGGTGGGGCTGATGGCGACGGCAGGAGCCAGGCTCTGCGGCGCGGGCCTCGTCATCGGCGTCGAATCGGTCCCCGATCGGCAAAAACTCGCCCACAGGTACGGCGCGGACGAGATCGTGGACTTCTCCAAGGAGGACGTCGTCGAGCGGATCGACGAACTGACGCAGGGGCAGGGGGTCGACACCGCCATCGAGGCGCTCGGCGCGGATGCGACGTTCCAGACCGCAGTGAAGATCACTAAGCCCGGAGGCACGGTCTCCAACATCGGCTATTTCGGATCGGGCGAGTTCGTGCGTATTCCGCGTGCCGAGTGGGGAGTCGGAATGGCCGACAAGACGATCGCGACAGGGCTCTGCCCCGGTGGCAGACTGCGCATGGAACGCCTGTTGCGCGTACTGGAATCGAAACGCATCGACCCCTCGCACATGACCACCCATACGTTCCACTTCGACGACATGGAGCGCGCCTTCGAGGTTTCCGACAAGAAACTCGAGGACGTGGTGAAGGTGCTGATCACTTTCTAGAGCCTCGCATCGGCTCGTACCGATGTTCCGGGCTGTACACCGAAGCTCCGGGTGCTTTCAAGTGAGGCGTCATGCACGATTTCGACCCGCCTTTCCGTCCGATCCGCCGACGGGACGGATACCTACCGCTGGAGGACCTCGGCCTCATCGGGGACGGGGCGACGGCTGCGCTCGTCGGCCTGGACGGCTCCATCCCGTGGCTGTGCCTGCCCCGGTTCGACGCCGAGCCGGTGTTCTGCGCGTTGCTGGACCGCTCACGCGGTGGTCACTTCACCGTGGCGCCACAGGACCTGGTGGATGCCCGGCAGCGCTATGAGCCCGATACGGGCGTCCTGATCACCGAGTTGCGCAGCGGCACCGGGACGGTGCGCATCACCGATGCGCTGGCCGTGCGTTCCGGCGCCGATCTCACCGATGACGCGCCGGCCGGGCGGGCCGAGCTCGTGCGGTCGGCCGTCGCCCTGGACGGGGATGTCCGCCTCCAGGTGGATGTCGAGCTCCGCGGCGGCGGGCAGGCGCGGACGCTGTTCAGCGGGCTCGAACTGCGCCCCTCCCGGCATCCGGACCTCCGCCTGCACCTGCGCTCCAACCGTCCCCTCAGCAGCCTGCACAGCACACACGACCTGAGACAGGGCGAACGACTCGACCTCGTGCTGTCGTGGGGCCGCTTCCACCGCCACCACCGGTTCGATCCCGACGCGATGCTGCGGGAGACCACTGATGCCTGGCGGCGCTGGATGAAGCACTTCGACTACGCCGGCCCGCAAGAGCCGTTGGTGCGGCGCTCCGCGATCACCCTGAAACTCTGCGACGACTGGGCCAACGGCGCGCTGGTCGCGGCGCCCACCTCCTCGTTGCCGGCACCGATCGGCGGAATCCGCAACTGGGACTACCGCTATGCCTGGATACGCGACGCCGCCTTCGCCGTGTTCGCCCTGCGCCGCATCGGCTTCGCGAGTGAGGCCGACGGTTTCCTCGGCTGGGTCCTCGACGCTTTCGAGCAGAGCCGAAGCCCCCGGATCATGTACGACCTCGACGGCAACCCCGTACCGGACGAGATCGAGGACGGCGAGCTCGAGGGATACCGCCGCTCGGCCCCGGTGCGATGGGGCAACGGCGCATCCGACCAGCGCCAGCACGACGTCTACGGCGAGATCTTGGACTGCGCCGCCCAGTGGCTGCGCACCGGCCGGGAGGTCCAGCCCGCGCTGTGGGCCGGCCTTGCAGGGCTGGCCGACAGCGCGGAGCAGGCGTGGCGGCAACCGGATCAGGGAATCTGGGAAGTACGCAGCGAGGGCCGGGCGTTCACCTACTCAGCCGGGCTGTGCCAAGTGGCCCTGGACCGGGCCGCGACCATCGGCGACGAGCTCGGTCTGCCTGGACGGATCACAGCATGGCGCGCCTCGGCCGACGAGCTGCGCCGGCTCATCCTGGAGCAGTCCTGGGACGAGGACGCGCAGACCCTGAGCGCACACCTGGACGGCGGCGGCGTTCTGGACGCGAGCCTGCTGGCGCTTCCGCTGCGTGAGGTCGTGCCGACAGATCACCCGCGGATGGTGGCGACCACCGCGGCCATCGCCGAGCGCCTGTCGGCCGGTGACGGGCTGCTCTACCGCTATCTGCACACGGAGTCACCCGACGGTCTGGCCGGCGACGAGGGTGCCTTCCTGCTGTGCAGCTTCTGGCTGGTCGACAACCTGGTCGGCCAGGACCGGACAGAAGAGGCCGAGGAGCTGTACGCCTCGCTGTGTGCGCGGGCGAGTCCGCTCGGCCTGCTGTCGGAGCAGATCAATCCGTCCACAGGAGAGTTCATGGGCAACTTCCCTCAGGCGTTCAGCCATATCGGGATCGTCGCCAGCGGGGTGAACCTCGCCCGAGCGAGGGCAGGTGCTCGGGCGTGATCAACCGACTTGCCGTCTTCGGCGCGACGGGCGACCTCAGCGCACGCTATCTGCTGCCGGCATTGGCCGCCCTGCGGGCAGCGGGACACCTCGACGCCGGTTTCCAGCTGACCGGAGCCAGCCGGGAGGACTGGGACAGCGAGCAGTTCCGGCGATGGGCAGTCGCCCAGCTCGACCGTCACGGCGGCTCCTGGCCGGCCGGCGCCAGGGAGGCGGTCGCGGCCGCGGCCCGCTACCGACAGGCCGACGTCACCGCCCCCTCCGACGTCGCCGCGGCCGTCGCCGGCGACGGCCCTGTCGCCGTCTACCTTGCCCTGCCCCCGGCGGTCTTCCCCCTTGCAGTCACCGCACTGCACCAGGCGGGCCTGCCTCCGGGCAGCCGGATCGTGCTGGAGAAGCCGTTCGGCGAAGACCTGGCCGGCGCGCAGAAGTTGAACGGGTTGCTCGCCGACCTGGCGCCGGAGCAGGCGGTGTTCCGGGTCGACCACTTCCTGGCCATGACGACCGTCCAGAACCTGCTCGGCAGCCGACTCGCCAACCGCGTACTGGAGCCCATCTGGAACAGCACCCACATCGCCGAGGTGGAGATCGTCTGGGACGAGACCCTCGCGCTGGAAGGCAGGGCCGGCTACTACGACCACGTCGGGGCGTTGAAGGACATGGTGCAGAACCATCTGCTCCAACTGCTCTGCCTGGTGGCCATGGAACCTCCCATCACCCTTGGGGAGCGGGACCTGCGCGACCGGAAGGTTGACGCCCTGCGGTCCGTGCGAATCCTCACGGAGGACGACGTCGTGCACCGCACCCGCCGCGCACGCTATCTGCCCGGCCGGATCGGTGACCATGACATCCCTGCCTATGCCGACGAGGAGGGCGTGAGCCCGGAGCGTCGCACGGAGACCTTCGCCGAGGTTGAACTGGAACTGGACAGCTGGCGCTGGGCCGGCACAAGGTTCCGGCTCCGCAGCGGCAAGGCCCTCAAGCGGGACCGCAAGGAGGTCGCGGTGCGTTTTCGCTCCGTCCCCCACCTCCCCTTCGGCCACAGCGGGGAGGCCCTGCCCAACGTGCTCCGCTTCGTACTCGAACCAGAAGGGCTGACCCTGGACCTCATGGGCATCGGTTCCAAGACCAACACCCTGGCCCCGCTCTCGCTGAGTGCGCAGATGGAACCGCCCGACCTGCCCGCCTACGGACGGCTCCTGCTGGACGTCCTGAACGGGGACCCCGCCTTGTCCATCCGCGGCGACGAGGCCGAGGAAGCGTGGCGGGTCCTCGCACCCGTACTCGCAGCCTGGGACAAGGGCCTGGTTCCACTGGAGGAGTACCCGGCCGGCTCAGACGGGCCGCCCCCACGTCAACCGTAGGGAGCCGGCCGGCCGCGGGACGACTTGCTCCACGAAGTGGCTGCCCCGGCAGGCGATGTCTGACCGCTGGCCCCGCACGGTGGTGCGGTGCGCCGCGAGCGCCGCGGTGCCGGCCACCCGCTGCTCCCAGTCGGCCATCAGCTCGTCCGAGACCCGCAGGAAGATGCCCTCGCCACGCACCTCGCTGGCCGGCACCCAGGTGGGGACGCGGCTGCGGGAGAGGGGTGCGCGGGCCACGAGGGTGGGGTCTTCGGGGTCCGGTGCGTCGAGCCGGGTGAAACCGATCAACGCCCTCACCTCCCGCAGCCGCTCCGCCTGGACGACATGGGAGAAGACCCCGTCGAGGGCCGGCGGCACCGGGACGTCGCGCAGCGCGAAGTCCTCGGTCGGCTCCGGAAGCTGCGGGCTGGTGAAGATCTCCCATTCGGGCGTGAGCAGGTCCGGGTACGAGGTGGCCTCCGAGGACTGGGGCTCCGCGGCCGCGGACCGGTGCGCCTCGATGGCTTCGAACACCTCGGACTGACTCCACTGGTGCAGCGGCTTGAACTGCGGGAGCTCCCAGACCATGTCGAGGGACTCCTGCGACTTCGCCTTCTGCAGGTGCTCCCACAGCTGTTCCACCTTGCCCTGCAGGGCACTGCCGCTGGTCGGTGGCACCGCCAGGACGCTGAGCGTCTGCGCGAACCACTGGTTCGAGGCGCCGATGACCAGCGGCTTGGGACGCTGCTTGCAGCCTGCCGGATCGAAGGTCGCCAGGTGGGGCTGGCGACCGCGGCAGTGCGGCAGGGTGATCTCGCCGCGCTGCCCCATGGCGTCGCGGATGTTGCGCTCGCTGCCGCAGTTCACGCAGCGCACCTTCACGTTGGCCGCCTGGTTACCGCCGTGGTCGAGCATCTCCAGCCGCGGGTGGCTGGCCTCCGTGCAGTTCCCGCCCCGGTGGACGAACAACGCGTACGGGAAGTCGTCCAGGTGTCCGGCCTGGCAGACCAGGACGAAGCGTGCCGCGACGGCGAGCGGGCGCTTGCCCTTGCGCTTGGCGGTGCAGTTGTCGTGGAAGAACCGCGCCTGGTCGGGACGCCGGGGCTTGGCGTTCTCGAACTTGAAGATCTTCGAGTCGAGGCCGCCGAGGGCATTGCAGGTGGTGCAGCGCAGCCACTGGGGGAAGGGCAGGACCGGGACGCCGATCCGGGACGCGGGGCCGGTGGGGTCGTTGTCCGTGCCGTCCATCCAGGGTGCCGGCCGCAGTTGGGTGACCTGGGCGCCGTACGGGTCCGCTATCAGGCCGTTGACGGCCCGCAGGAGCCGCGGCTCCTTCAGGTCCGCCCACTCGAGCGAGTCGTACTGCCAGTCGTCGATCCCCCGCACCAGGACGGCGAAGTTGGGCAGGTCGACCAGAGCGCCCACACCGCCCGTGTACATCAGGTGGCTGGGGCGTACGGATCCGACCCGGCGCCGGTGCTGTGTCTTGTCCGTCATGCCTGTGCCTTCTTCCCCTGACGGTCGGCCTGACCGGCCTTGCCGTCCAGTACGGCGCCCGTTTCATCTCCCTCGGGCGAGTCCTCACCGTCGGAGGCGCCACCGATGTGTGCGGCCCAGCCAGCGGGCACCGGGCTGCCGGAGCCGCGCAGGTGGTCGACGGTCACCTCCACCCGGTACCACCAGCGTCCGTCGGCTCCGACGAAGCAGCGTCGCGTACCGGCGACGTCGTTGCGCGGCACATACGGGGCGTCCTGTTCGCTCGTCTGGTCGGCGACGCGGACCCAACCGCGACGGGTACGGGCGAACCCGGGTCCGCCGAGGTTCGTGCGGACCGATGCCTCCGATACGTCGAAGCGGGCGCTGATGGCCTCGGCGATCGCGTTCACCTCGGCTTCCCCACCCGCGTTGGGGATCTCGCGGGCGATCATCTCCCGGATGCCGAGGTACTCCTCGCCGCCCCACGCGCGCAGTCCGTACAGGTTGCGGTCGAGCCGGATGAAGCGCGCGTCGGTCCAGATCTGGTTGCGCATGCTGTTGATGGCGCTGCCGTCGGCGAGCTGCTCGTGGATGTCCTCCATGGACATCGGCGTCCCGCGCAGGGAGAGCACAGCGGCGGCCCGGTCGTTGAGCGAACGCCCCCAGTACAGCAGCCGTCCGTCCCGCACCTGGAAGCGTCCGATCTCGGCCGCCCAGTCGGCGAGCACCTCGCTACGGACTCCGTAGCGCAGCCCGAGGGCCACCGCGTCGTCCCAGGCCAGCGGGGTGTCCCCGCAGGCGGCGAGCAGGTCCTCCTGCATGACCGCCCGCAGGGCGGCCGCGTCACCCTGCACGATCCAGGTCCCGACGAGTGTCCCTCCGGGCAGGAGCCGCGCCACGATGTCACCGAGCGGCACACCCAACGCCTCAACGGGGCGGGCGTGGTCCGGGTGCAGTGCGTGCACCTCGGCCACCTGGCCCACGGTGCCGAGCTGTTCGGCCACCGCGGCCAGGTGCCCGGCGAAGGCCCGGCCGTCCTCGTCGGCCACCATCCACTGCATGAGGGAGTCCGCCACGGCACGTTCCAACTGCCGGACCCGCTCCCGGCTGACGGAGAACCGCTCCCCCAGGTCCTGGAGCTTCACCGGCTCGTCGGTAAACATCCGCTGGCCGGCGATCACCAGGGCTCGCTCGTCCCAGCCGTCGACCAGCCGCGTGAAGGCGGCGAGCGGCTCAGCCATCAGCGCGGGGCGGGCGGCGGGCTCGCGTCGCTGGCGTGCGGCTCCTCGGCGTCTGCGGCCGGGTCTCGGTCCTCGAAGGCCTCACGCGGCGCCGGAAGTTCTACGGCCTGGGATTGATCCCCGGCCTGGTCGTCGACGGGCTCGGGGACCGGCACCGGCGGCGTCCCCTCCTCGGGCTCTTCCTCCAACCCCTGGAGCACGGCGAGCGCCGCACGTACTTCGGCCGGTGCGTCCGCCGGCAGCCACCGGGCGATCACGGACACGGCATCCCGTACGCGCGTCCCCTCGCTCTCCTCCCGAGGTGCGCCGCGCTGGTGCAACCGGTCGAGGATCGAGCCGAACACCGCAGCGAGGACCCGGTCCCCGTCCACGACCCCGGGCCCTGCCTCCCGAGCGACCTGCGCCACCGTCTTCCCCGGCTCGACTCCCGGAGTCCCGAGCAGGCGCAGTACGGGGAGCACGTCCCCGAGCTCCACGTGAGGCCACAGGGACCGCAGGGCCTGCGCCACCTGGTGGCTGAGCGCCTCGGCCCCGATGACCCGATCGATCTCCATCAACGGTGTTGCGTGCCACCAGCCGAGCGGCAGCCGTACGTCCTCCAGCCGGGCGGCGAGGAGCTGTGGATCGGCGTAGCGCACGGCGGGCAGGAGATCGGCCAGGGAGGTGGAGGCGTACGGCGCGGAGGATGTCATGGTCGGGCGACACTCCAGAGACGGGGGCAGGTGGCCACGGTCGGTGACTGACTCGCTCGACGTTACGGGCCTCCACTGACAGTCACTCCATGATCACCCTTGTTGTGAGCCCTGACCAGGGAAGAGTCCATTTCCGTCAGGAGCAGGCGCAATTGCTCACGCGACGGACCGATCCGGGGCAGGACCGCAGTCCCCGCACCGGGCGTCGGGAACGTGGCTGCGGAAGGCACGTTCGCAGCCGTCGCACGTGATGAGGGGTGCTGGCCGTGGGCGACGCGGCTCGGGCGCGGACACCGGAAGGGGCGGCGGCGGCAGGAGGGTGGTGGTGGTGGTGGTGGTGGTGGTGGTGGTGAGCCGGTGCTCCAGGAAGCGGGGCGGGTGGTGGATGGGGACCGGTGCGGGCGGCAGGTTGGCGGTGAGCGTGCGGGTGATCTGCTCGGGAGTCGCCTGCCGGGCCAGCCACTCCTCGACGGCGGGCGTCAGCCGCTGGACATCACACACCGAGAGGATCAGGCGGGCATCGGCGATCCGTAGCCGGGCCAGAAGGTCCGCCGCCGGGCCGGCGGCAGCGGCTGCGGGTGGGACGGGCTCGGCCGGTTCACCCGGCTCGGGTTCGGCCTGCGGCACGGCTGGTTGCTGCCGAGTCGACGCGGCTGTGGGTGCTGGTGCGCAGCCGGGCTTGTCGTAGGCGAGGGTGCGGGTCGCGAAACGTCCGCCACCGAGCGGAATCCTCCGGCGCTCCAGATACCCGGCTTCCTCAAGCTCGTTGAGGGCCCGGCGGATGGTGATCTCGCCCTCGCGGAAGCGGAGGGTGAGGGCCTTGGCCGTGACGCTGACGCCGTCCGGAACGGACTGGATTTGAAGTGCTCTCCCGGCTGAAGCCGGGAGATTCCCGCTTACCTTGCGGCAGCGGGCTTGACGCGCTTCGTGCGCCTGACGACTGCCCTCCCGGCAGCCGGGATGAGCGCGAGGCCCATCCGGTACAGGTGCAAGACGTTCCGGGCCGCGTTGTGATCGGCGTTGCCCGACCAGCCGCAGTCCGGGTTCTTGCACACGAACACGGCCTGGCTCTCCCGGCTGCCGGGCGTGGTGAAGCCGCACGCTGAGCAGCGTCGGGAGGTGCCGGGGGCGGGGACCTTGTGCAGAATGCCGCCGAGCTGGGCGGTCTTGTACGTCAGCATGGTGACCGTCCGGCCCCATGCCTCCTGGCTGATGGAGCGGTTCAGCCCAGATTTCTGGGCAACGTTCTTCCCCGGCTCTTCAACCGTTCCCCTGGCGGACTTGACCATGTTCGTGATGGTGAGTGCTTCGACCACGACAGTGCCGT
>NZ_JBICXB010000080.1:0-15888 GCF_043200055.1 Streptomyces sp. NPDC048496
TAGCATGGGCCGCTGACGGCCTCGGAGTTTTCGCACTGGCACACACCACGTGATCATTCCGGGGCCGTCGCCATGCCCGGAGGGCAGATCGCGACCGTCACGCTTCACGCATGACCGGCCACCCGACAGGCTCTTAGGGTCGGTGGGGCGCTTGAGTTTATGGGTGCGGAGCCATCGCATGACCACGGTGAAGCTCACGCCGGCGTCGTCGGCGATGTCCGTGATGGTGCGGTTGAGCTCGATGTACTGGGTGTGGAGCCATTCCGGGTCGACTATTCCGCCGGGGCAGTGGTTGTGGCGGGGTAGGCCGTACTCGTCCACGAGCGGGGAAACGTCTCGAGGGTGGAGTCCTCGGTCTTCGGCGATCTTCTGGAAGGACTGGCCCTGCTGCACATAGAGGTCTTCGAGGAGGTCTTTGGGGATCAGGCGGCGGGCGGCGTGGAGTCCGGTCTGTTTCCGCCACTGGGATCGATTGTTTCGGCTCCGGGTCCTTCCCTTGCGCGCTGTGCGGGAGTTCGCCCGCGTGACTTCTTGTGCTGGGACTGGGTGGTTGATGAGGGCTACGCGGAGGCTTGGCAGGCTGGTGCCGAGTGCCTGGGCAATCTCTGCGGGGCGTTCTCCGTTCGCTACCCGGCGGTGGAGGTCTTCGAGATCGAGGTCTTCGGGGTCGGGCCAGGGCAGGTCAAGACCGTGCAGGAGTTCGGTGGGGGGCTCCCAGGTGAGTGGCTCCCCGTGCACGCCGCTGTGCGCGAGGAACTCGTGGGCCGCGCGATCGAGGCCGACCATCAGGTCGGGGGTGAGCAGGAACGGAAGCCGCTTGAATGTCTGGTTGAACGCGTGGGAGGGCCCGGGAGATTCAGGGAGCCGCTCATATGTCAGGCCGCTGATATGTTCGAACAGAAAAGACCGGGCGTGCTGGTGGCGCCGACCGTATCCAGGCTGCAGCAGGGCGTCGTTGCACACCTGCTTCCACTGAGCGGCAGGCAGCAGGTGCGTGTAGTCGAGCCGGCGACGGCGGGCGTAGTCGATGGGAACATCGTGGTGGTCGAGGTAGTCGGCCAGCCGGATCAGAGCGAGCTGGATGCCTTCCCACTGCGGTGCATCTCGTAGTGCCTGCAGAACGTGCGTGGTGACGGGCTGTTCGATAAGGCCATGCAGGTATTTCTCCGACGCAGAGGTGAGATCGATGCGGCTGTCGACGAGCATGAGCGCGACGGACAAGGCGGTGCCCAGATTCAGGCGTACGCCCGGGTCGAGGCGGACCTGCCACGTGGGCCAGAGCAGAGCTGGGGTCTTGGCTGCCCGTCGGAGCACGACCGCGGCGTCGGCCGATGGACTGCCCGGCCTGGGGGCGGCGATCCGGTAGCGCAGCTGGTCGGTCTGTCGCATTCGGGGCGCGAGGGACGAGGCATGGGCGGCCCGCAGCATGGGGCTGCTGAAGCGCGCCCACGACTGGGGTGCGGTGGGGCTGAGCCAGCGGTCGCGATCCGCTGCCACGTCCGTCAGCAGCTGCATTCGGGCTCCTGCCTGCCGCAGGTCAGGCTGCCCCAGGATCGTCCAGGCCGCTGTGACACTCGCCGCGGTCACCGTAGCGTTGTACATGGCCTTGCGCTCCGTGGTCGGGAGTTCCGTGACGGCTGCCCGGCACAGGTGGGCCAAGTCATCGGGGATGAGCTGAGCGAGCTGGTCGGCGGACAGGACCGCCAGTGCACGCCTGCCGAGGGCCTTGATGTCGGCGAGAACGTCCAGGGCGGGTACCTCCGCACTCCGGTATAGGCCGAAGGATCCGAGGCCGGCTGTCACAGTGTCGGCCAGCTCCTGCTGGGCACGCAGAGTTGGGTGATCGGCTGCAAGGAGAGGGACGTTGACGTCGCCGAAGGGGAACAGGCACCGGCGGCGGGTACCGGGATCATGCCGACTGAGATGGCCACATCGCCCCGGGGAAGGGATGTCGGTGCCCGGATAGGCGACCGTGCGGGGGCGGGCGCCGCACCGTGGGCAGATGTCGGCCAGCAGTCGGCGATGTGAGATGCACGCGTACACCCAGCCGAGCCGCCAGGAAAGCTGCCACCGGCCGCCGTTCTCCTTGAGGCACTCAGGGCAGTACCGTGAGCCCGTCCCGGTGCCGTGCTTCCAACTGCGGAAGTGGTCCACGTTGCGCCGAACGCGGTCGACGAGTACGGCCCGCTGATCGAAGTGTGCAAGCGTCATCGTATGGAGGGCGGTTCGCGGGACGCCTGTCGTGGCGGCCACGGAGTCGGCTTCCTCATCTTCCAGTAGGACCAGCCAGGGCACGCGCCACACCCAGGCCCGCTTGTGCAGGCCCACCTCACTCAGCAGGTCCCCCAGCGGAGTGCGGAGCTGGGCGGCAGCAGCTTCGAGCCAGGAATCCAGGGCCTCGCCGGGCACCGGTGCGAGCCGGAGTGGCAGCGACCGGACCGCGCTCACGCCACGGTCTTCGTGGCGCGGGAGCGGGGCTTGGTCGTCATCGTCCGGCGGGCGAACTTCTCCGCGAGCGCCTTGCGCGCCCGCTCCGCCGCCACATCCAGCTTGACCTGGTCGAGGAGATCCTGATCGAGGAGTTCGGTGCCGGTGCGGGCGGCACGCTGGCAACCGCGGTTAATGAGTGTCATCAGGGAGCCGATGTGCCCGCTGCTGCGGATGTAGAGGTAGTCGGACAGCTCGTCGGCGAGCATGCCGGGGAACGCCTGGCACAACACGATGCGCTTCTCCAGCCCCAGCAGCAGTTTGCGCCACTCCATACGCTGCTTGTTGTTGGTGACCGTGAAAGCTTCCATCGTCAGCGGCGTCGTACGGCGTGCCGTCTGGGCGAGGGTGATGTTGCCGAGGGCGTGGGCCTCGGAGTACAGGCCGCGGTTGCCCAGGTCGACGCCGATGAAGATCAGGGTGACTGGGAACTCGTTCGCGATGTACTTGAAGTGGTTGCTGACCTCGGTGCCGTTTTTGTCCTGCCATTTGAGGAAGTGCAGGTCATCGATGATCAAGACCCTCGTCTCACATTCCAAGACGCAGTCCAGGGCGCGCCGGGCGAAGAGCGTGGCGGTGCCGGTCGTACGGCCGGGGTGGGCGTAGAACTCCAGCAAGGACCGGTTGAACTCCTTCATGCCGATGTTGCTGGTCAGCCCAACCCGGCAGACCGGCCAGCGCTCGTGGCCGGCGGCGGTGAACGCTCCCTCCCGCGCGATCACCTGCCGGTGGTACTTCAGTGCGAAGTTCAGGACCGCGGTGGTCTTGCCCAGCCCGGGATGGGCATCCACGGCGACGGCCCCCTTGGCCTTGTCGCCGTCCTGCTGGTTACTCGTGACGATGTCCCACAAGTCCTCATGCAGCGCCTTGAGCTGCGGTGTGCCGAGCGGACCGATGTTGGCGTGCCAGACGGACCGCTCCTGCTCGTACTCCAGCAGCGCCGCCTCGCCCAGGTCTGCCTTCTGTTTGAGGGTGAGCAGCTCCGGTCGCTTCCGGGGCGGCGCCTGGGCCATCGCACCCAAGCCCTCCTTCCGCGAGAGCGTGAGGTTGTCCAGCCGCGGGACCTCGGGCTTCTTGGGCGTCATCAGGCGTCCTCCAGGGCGTCGGAGTAGAAGTCCTCGACGGCGTCCGAGCCATCGAGTTCCTCGTCCTCGTCGTCATCGCCGGCCACCGGGCCCTCGTACGGTTCGGCCCCGTCCGTCCCCGGCTCCGCCGTCTCGTCTTCGTCCTGGTCATCGGTGCCGGTGAGGATCCGGGCGACGGTCGGCAGCGCGCGCACATCGTCCTCGGCGGTGTCCGGCAGGTCGAAGGCGGACTGTTCACGGGCCTGACGCAGGGCCAGGCGCCGCTCGGCCATGGTCAGCCCGAGGCCCAGGTGCCAGCGCTCCAGCAGTTCCGCGACCGCGGTCTCGTCGTCGGGGAAGGGGTACTTCTCACCTGCGACCTTCCGGGCGATCTCGATGGCACCCTGGCTGATCGGGAACTTCTGGGCCGGGGCGTGTTCCCACTCCAGGGTGTGCCAGCGGCGGGTGTCCGGACGCCGGAAGTAGATGTAGTTGATGTTGTCGGGGTCGACCTGGATCGGCCACAGACCCTTGGCCTTGGGCCCGGTGTACGGGCTGGTCTCACCCCGGTAGCCGTCCAGGCCGTCGCCGTTGTAGCGGCACTTGCGGATCTCGACGCCGTAGTGATGCGTGGGCTTCCACTCGGTCTTGAGGAACTCGAAGCCGAGCGCGGGATCGCGGGGCACCTCGATGTAGCCGGCCCGGGCGATGCCGTGCTCGAACATCTTCGCCGGTGACAGGTGCAGCCCCGGCGCGTACGCATCGACGAGTCCCCTGTGCGGCCGATGGTGATACACGCAGGCCACCCATTCCCGGATGATCGCCTCCAACTCGTGGAGGAAGAAGAACGCCTGGTCCTCCGGCCTCTCTCCCCGCGAGAACAGATCCGGGCCCTTGTACCCGGGCAGCACCTCGAGCGGCCCCTCGCGCAGGGTCTTGAAGAAGCGTTCGATCGGTCCTTTGTCCCGGCCGGTTCGAAGGCGAGCCGGCTGGATGGACAGGCCAAGCCGCTGGCAGACGGAGGTGATGTGCTCAGAGATGTAGGGCTTGCCGTGGTCGACCACGATGGTCTCCGGCACCAGCGCCGGGCTCGCGACGCCGCGCTTCTTGACCTTCTTCGCCTTCCCTTCTTCCTCCTCTTCGGGCTCGAGAGCCTCGCGCTCCACGAACACGGTGCGGGGAATGCCGTGGTCGGGCCACACCGCGTGCGCGGGCCAGTCCTTGCCGGCCGGGCGGGGGCGGTAGGTCTGGAACATCACTGCCGCGACGTCGATGGACGTCGTGGACACCGGCGTCACCCTGATCCCGCAGACGCACCGCGTGTACCAGTCCATCGCGACTGTCAGCTCGGCCTGGACCCACTTCAGGGTGACCGGATCCATCGCGAAGACATCAAGGCGAGTGGTGTCCATCAGCAGGTATTCGCCCGGCCTCGTGGGCCGCAGCTTCCCGTACGCGCCCGCCGGCCGGGCGGCGATGTCCCGGTTGCGTTTCGAGCTCAGCCGGAACGTCGGCATCCGCCGCTCCAGTTCCTCAAGCCACCGGTATGCCGTCGCCCTCCCTGGCTGCTTCACCTCGCCCTCGCCGTACCGGGCCACCAGGCGCGGACCGACGCTGCGGATCACCTTCCCGCGGGTGGGCTTGGACTCCTCGCCGTGCTCGGCCATGATCTCCAGAGCCATCTCCACCCACCGCGGATCGGCCCGGCCCAGCCCGCCCATGTTCCCGCTCCCGCGATCCGGGCCGCCGTGCACAAGGCCGGCTTCCCGGTCAGTGAGGAAGGCCCGCACCCACCGCTTGATGGTGCGTACGCTCACGCCCAGCTCGTCGGCCTTCGTCTCATACCGCTGCAGCTTCGGCACGGTCGAGTCGTACTGGAGTCGGGGTTCGTCCGCTTCCGGGAGTTCGGGGCTCCCTGAACGGAAGCCGTAGAGAACCTCGTTGATGTGAGCCGCGCGCTCCCTGACCTCGGCAATCTCCTCGTCGCTGAGCTGCGCGAACAACACCGAAGCCCTCTCGCGGTCTTCGTCAGCCTCCGGGCCCGGACCAGTCGCGATGACCGAGGCGCGACCGGAGGAGAGAACCTCGCGCAGCGACAGCCGGAAGCGGCGGTCCAACCGGTCACGGACCAGGACCTCGTTTCCGGCCGCCGAGCCGAACATCTCCTCCACCACAACGGCTTCCCCGTCGTACGTCAGCCTCGTGCCCACTCCGACACGTACCGCGGCACCGCTCACATGCCCTCCCTTAAGGGTCCTCCGCACCAGATGGACCCGCTCGTTCTCTTCCTCGTCAGATCCGGTCTCCTCGACCGGGCGGGGAAGATCGCGCCGCCCGGCGCCGGCCGCCGAGGCCGGGCCCTGGCGCAGCACGTGGTGCTCGGAGAGCACTTCCGTCAGGTCCGTCACGAAGTGCTGACACCACAACAGGCGCAGCACAGCGGCCCGCACTCGCCAGTCCGAGTGGCGTGGAAAGGCGCGAAACGCGTCGCCCAGCGAGGCCCCGTACAGATCCGCCTCCCGGATCTCTGCAAGCAGTTCCTCGTCGAAGAGCCAGTCGCGGCGATAGCCCGCCAGGAAACGCAGGTTCGCCAGCTCCGCTTCTGGCGGCTCGGACCACGCCTCGAAGTCCCACCCGCGCGACAGGACAACCTCGCGGGCCCAGCCGAGCGCGAAGTTCACCTTCGGCCGGGTGAGCAGGTGCCGCGGCTTGACGTCCACGACCAGCGGCACGGCCTTCTCGCGCAGCACCAGGAAGTCGGGAACATGACGGCGTCGGTGACCGTCCACGGTGGTGGACAGGAGGAATGGCTGGGCGAAAACGGCCGTCACGTCCTGGTCGAAGTCGGCGTAGAGCAAGCGCGTCAGCTCAAGCCGGGACTCGTACACGACGTGGCTGCGCATGGTGGAAGACCAATGCGTCCCCGAGTAGTGCTTCTGCCCGTATCGCCACCGGAATGTACGCCACGGCAACGAGGGCTCGAAGACGTCGACGCCAGTAGTCGACCAGACCAGGTCCTCGTCGATCGTCCCATCGAGGAGACGGAGACTCATCGTGACTTCGCCGACTACACGCGACATATCCCACCCCCGAGCAGCGAGAACAGGGGCGGAATCCCCGGCCTCGATCGGCTGCGACGTCTCCACGATCAGGTGGGAGAGGGCCGGTGCGTAGATCAGAACCGGTATGAGCACTACGACGAGTGAACGATCAGACGGGAGTTCTGTTCCGTCGAGTTGAGCTTGTCTGTGGATCTTGTACTGAGCTGCGGGGGTGCCAGGTCGGATGAGAACACCCGGCTCGGGATTCCCGGTGCACATGGCTTCTGCGGAATCCCGGGCGGGTTGCGAGCCGACCGCCCCAGGTCAGAGACGGAGCCAGCCCTCGATGAAGGGCTTCGGCATCAAGGGCGTAGCGACCGTTGAGCGGTGGCCAGCGTTACCTCGATGTCGTCGCTCCAGGAGCAGACTTCCAGCCACGACAGGTAGCCGCCCTGCACGAAGACCAGGACCTCGCCGGGGCACTCTCCGTCTTCCGTGAAGATCTGGGCCTCGGCCGCCACCACAGTGCCCGGCGCGGACGGCGCCCGCTCCACCGCTTCCGTGTCGACATCGAAGTACGCGGTGCCGCACCCACACGTGCAGCGTTCTCGCACGCGGATGTGCGGCACCTGCCGGCGAAGTGCGACGTGCACCGGATCATCCTCGCCGAGAACGGCCTCCAGCACGAGGGCCACATCAGCGGGCAGTGTCTCCGTCACGTCGTCACCGTATCCCCTGCCCAGATGCGTCCACGGGCGGCCCCAGTTGGGCCGACCGAGGTCCGACGAGACGAACCGCCGGCAGTCAACCGCGACGCAGTGAGAATCTGGCAGCCCGGATGAGACCGAGTGAGAATCCGCCAGCTGCACTGCGACAGGACAAGTTCGTCTCACCCGCGACGTCCTTTGGGACGGACAAGGGACAAGTTAAATGAGAAAGGGACGCTCGAAATGCGAACCTACACCACGTCCCCTTGGCGTCCGGCCGCCGGGCGCGGATCGACACCACCGCATGATCGTGAAGGAGCGGCTTCGATCCGACGGCTCTCGACTCGTAGTGCCGGAACACCGCGACGATCAGCCCGTCCCGGATCGGTTCACGGTGCTTGCCGCCGCTCCCCCACCGGATCTCCGCGACCGAATCCTCCAGCCACGCCAGCGTCTTGTCCCGGGCGATGTCCTGGCACAGCTCCAGCACCAGGCGCTCCTCGTCGTTCCCCGGCGCCCACGCGATCTGCGCCGTCGACGGCGCCCGGAAGACCAGATCCATGGCCAGCCAGGGCGACCGCTCCTTCGCCGACTCGGTGGCCTCCGACTGGTTGTGCTCGATGGGCCTGCCCAGCACCGTCACCCGCCGCGCCTGCGCCGGGCTCTTGCCCTCCTCCAGGCGCTCGCGCTCGATCCGGTCGGCGTCCGGGTGCCGGCCTTCCCCCAGAAGCAGTTCGGCCTGCCGCTCGGTCACCACGTCCGCGGCCGGCGGGAAACCGCCCGTCGAGTTCGAACGGATCACCCAGGAAGTGCGAGCCCGGACCGATCAGGAAGGCCGGGCCGCATAACCAACGTCTCTACGCAACCGTGGGGATTGACAGACAGGAAGCTGCGGTTGATCCGTTTGGCTGGCGATCTGGTCCTTGTGGCACTACTGGTGGCCGGAATGGGGCTGTTGAGTGGTTACGCATACCGTCGCCCACACGTGGACTTGTCGGGCGACGGTTCCAGTCCTGGATCGGGTGAGCTGGCTGCTGTTCGCGCATGAAAGAAGGGCCTTCTGGTAGCACGCGGGTGTCGAATCCGTAGGCACCGCAGGAGGCCTTGCCGGCGAGAGGGCCCGGGCACTGTCCACACCTGGGTGTGGCGAGAATGCTCGCCAACTGCGACATTCTCTGAGCGGTCTTTTCAGAGGGGCGATCAGCGCCGCCGGGAGGGGGAAGCATGGCGATCGTGAGGGAGTTCCGGACGGAGGACCTGCCCGTGGCCGAGCGGTTCGGCAGCTGGCACGACCTGACGGCCAGCGCGTTGACACCCAGCAAGCTCCGCAGTGAACACAAGGACGACTTCCGGGCTGGCTTACGACTGCTGGACCTCGGCGAGGTGCAGGTGTCCGTGCTCCGGTACCCACCACTGGAGACCTACCGCACTCCCAGGCTGATTCGCCAGTCGGACTCCGAGTCGTACCAGCTGTTCCTGAATCTGCGCGGAGGACACCGGATCGTGCAGGACGGCCGGGACACTGCCAGCGGGCCCGGCGACCTGATGCTGTACTCGACCTCCAGACCCTGGAAGGGCTGGGCGGGTGGTGATCCGGACGCTGTGGAGGGCGTGATGATGCAGTTCTCCCGCGCCATGCTCCCCATGCCCGCCCACCAGGTCGATCCGCTCACCGCGGAGCGCCTGTCGGCGTCTGACGGGATCGGCGCGCTCGTGTCCGGCTACCTCACCCAGCTGGCCGCGGGCGCCGCCGGGTACCGGGCAGCCGACGCCGCGCGGCTGGCCGTTATCGGCGTCGATCTCGTAGCCGCGCTCCTGGCCCACCGCCTCGACAACGGCACTCGGCTGCCCCCCGATTCGCATGTGCGCGTCCTGCAGGCGCGGATCTGTGCCTTCATCGAGCGGCAGCTCAGGGACCCCGGTCTCTCGCCCGAGGTCGTCGCCGCCGCGCACCATATGTCCCTCCGCCACCTGCAACGGCTCTTTCGCGACCAGGGCATGACCGTCTCCGGCCTGATCCGCGAACGTCGGCTGGAGCGCTGCCGCCGAGACCTGGCCGACCCCCGGCTCGGCTCCCACCCGGTCCACGCCATCACCACCCGCTGGGGCTTCACCAGTGCCGCGCACTTCAGCCGGGCCTTCCGGGCCGCGTACGGCATGTCGCCCAGCGACTACCGGCAGCTGATGCGGTAGGGGCGGGACCTTTGGGCGCATCCGATCAACACATGTGCGCGTACCGTCAATGACCTGCCGACCGCCTCCTGGCAGGCTCAGCGCTGCACAGCTCATCAGGTGTTCCAACCCGAGGGGGACCATGCGTAAGAACAGAGTCATCGCCAGCACCCTGCTCGCAGCGTGCAGTGCTCTTGGCCTCATCATGGCCACCAGCCCGGCTGCGAGCGCGAACCCCCAGGCCCAGCCGTCAGCCGCCACATCCTGTTACGGCAGCGCGAAGTCCTACTCCAAGCCGTCCGGCGACCGGTGGTATCCGAACAACGGTCAGACTCGCCTCACCACGCCGGGGAACTGCAACGACATCAACATCAAGCCCAACCAGACGACGTCGATCGCCGTCTGTTTCTACCCGTCTTCGGGCGGATCCCAGTGTCAGGCATCCTTCAAGACGGCCCCGGCAGGGCAGTGGACCGTAGTTGCCACCGACGTCAAGCCCGGCACGCGCTTCATATTCGACTTCGGTTCGACCACGGCCAACACCGGGGTGTGGGCTGGCTGATGAAGCCCGCCACTCGGTGACCGCCCGGTTCCGCCAGGCCTGAGCCCTGGCGGAACCGGGCCAGCGTGCAGTCCGCAAGTGACGGGCTGTTCGGCTACCGCAGAATCAGGCCTGAATCCGGATCGAAGCCGAACTCGACGTACCGGGCGAGGACGTCGAGCGGATGCGGGAGGTGCTTGTCCAAGTGCTGGCGTTCGGGCGCGCAGATGCCCGCCCTGAGCATGTGGACCTGTAGGGTCAGGCAGCTCGTTAGGTGGAGGCTGCGGCTGCCTCCGGGCCGATCGATGACGCTCGTGATCGTCGGTCTCTCCGTGGCGTCGTTGCCGCCACTGTTGCCGTCACCTGATCGGCTCCTCACCGCCCTGGGATCGATACGCTTCCAGCCGGAGGTGGGGATGTCCACTGCAGTAGTTTTCGGCGCTGGTGGTGTCGTCTGCATAGCTCTTGGCATGTGGTGGTCTGGCGGCAACACCGTCGGCACGCCGGCACCCTTGCGGGATGGGGCGGGCTGGTCCTCGGAGTGGCGCTGTTGATTCGCGCAGTCGGCTCTTTGGCCGGAGACCGCCAGCCGCTCGGCTTCATCCTCTCCCTGTGTTTTGCAGCAGTTGCCATCACGGGATCCATTCTGATGGCGCGTGGTCTGGAGACGCCCCGGAACGGCCGCCGCGGCCGGAAGCGCCGGAAGCTGCCTCCGATTCACCCGTGACGGGAGCGTCCACGGGCGGTGCACATACGCCTTGCCGGTGCGGGAGCTCCTGGCCTCGTAGCCCTCCACACGTGCGAAGCGCGGCCTGAGTACCGTCATGCGGTCACCGCCCCGGCCGGGTCGCCGTCGAGGGGCCGGGCGGCGAGCCCGGTCAGCCGGTCGGCCCACGGCGCCGACGCGGCCGTCTCGGCGCGGGAAGCGGTCTGCTGATGCAGCTGCTCCGGAGGGGTGTCCGCGCGTGATCCGCCGCTGAGCGATGGAGGAAGGGTCTTCGCGCTCTTCCCTGACGGACACCCGGAGGCCCGCGTCGGCGGTGAACGCGGACGCGGGCCCCAGCCTGGCTGATGCGCAGCCGCCGCACGGCCCTCTGGTCAGGGCGTGTCGCCGGAGTAGTGGAAGTGGCACATCACACCCGGGCCGGGTGTGCGCGGCTCGCCGGGGCGCGGGTCGTACAGCGACCGGCCGCCGGGGAACTCCCCCGAGCTCGGTGGACAGGGCGGCGCCGTCGTCGATCTCCTCGGGCCGCCAGCCCGTGATGTCCAGTTCAAGATCATGTTGTGGGCGGCCGCCGCGGCTCTGCTCGCGGCCCGCAGATCAGCCGCGGGTGGTCAGGATTTTCTGTCAGGACGGGGTGCCCGGGAACCAGTTGGTCATGGTGCTCGCGGCGCCGACCGCCTGGGCGGCGCAGAGCGGCGTCCAGCAGAGCGGGGTGCCGCTGCGGGGCGTGTCGCCGGCGGTTACGTGGGCGGGTGTGGCTGGCGAGGCGCTGGTTCTGCAGGGGGACGTGGAGATGCACCTCTTCATTGAGCTGCTGTCTCTCAGGGCCGGTTGGGTCGAGAACCGCGCCGCAGGTCCTGCGCATCCAGCGCAGACGCCGCCTGTACGGGGCGAAGAAGTGGTCCAGCGAGACCGTCTACGCCATCACCGACCTGCCCGCCGAGCAGGCCGACGCGGCCGAGATCACCGCCTGGGCTCGCGGGCACTGGACCGTGGAGAACACGTCCACTGGGTGCGTGATGTCGTCTTCGGCGAGGACAAGTCATGCACCCGTTGGGGCTCTGGACGTCCCAGCCGCCCCCCAGGATGAACAGGTGCTCGGCCCAGGCACGCCCCTGGTTGCTGACGATACCGGCGCCGTGGGACTGGACACCGCCTGGTGTCGGGGGCCATCGGCGTTTCGCCCGCCACAACCTCGTCGAGCAACTGCGCGCCGCCGGCCTGGGCGCCCTGGCCGATCCCGGCTTCACCTGCCTGGACCACGACCCCGACAACCCGGTGGTCGTCACCGGCTGCAAGTCGGCCCGCACCAAGCCGCTCACGGGCACGAAGAAGGAGATCAACAAGCTGATCGCAAAGGAACGGACGGTATGCGAGGGTCCCGACGGAAGTTCCTCACGCGTCGTCAGGGGGCAAAGGGAACGTCGCTACCGACATCCACGACCTCCACGGTGTCTCCGTTGCTGTCGGTTTCGACACTGTGCGTGTCGCCTGCATCGGGACCGGGCGGAGGGTCGACGGGGCACCGCGAGCAGCGCGGCTCAGGTTCGTAGTCAGGCTCTCCACCACGGGGATCAGCCATGACCGGGTTGCCTTCGGCGTCTTTAAGGTCTGCGCCGTCAGGTCCGATGACTGGCATCTCGCTGGGCAGCTTGCTTTCGTCAATGGTTCCGTCAGCGTTGACCCACTCGGGTGCAGGTGGAGGGGGCGGGATGTCGGATGCTTCGGCGGCGGTCAGCGCTCCTGTCGCGAACAGCGCTGCTGTCACTGCTGCGGCGACGGTAATGCGGGCTCTCGTCATGGCGTGTGTTCGCTGCCCGGCTGTGATTACGGCTCTATGCAGTGAGGCCCGGACCAGATGCTGTGCTTTTGGCCCTGCCAGGCTCCGCCGACGTAGACAGCTCGCCGACCGCCAGCTGGAACTCCGTCGAGCGCGGTCCCCCTTGCGACGGCACGGCGACCCCCGCCACGCCCACCCCAACTCCCGTGCGGGAGGGGCTGTCTGTGTCGTATTCCCCCATAGGCATGCGCTGACCGTACCGGTAAGGCACGCTGAGTCACATATCGCGTGCGCGTCGTACGTCGGATGTGTGCTTCACGCGGGCCCCGGGCGGCCGGCGATCCCGCCGCTTGCCGACACCGAGGCGCGAAGGCGGCGCCGACGCGCAACTCCAGCGAACGCGCCCCGGTCCCCGGTCGCGTCCGCGTCGCCCATCCCGCCCGTCCCTTCCTCTCTCACTCCGGCCAAGGGACATGGGCGAAAGCGGCCGCAACGGGGATGTCAGGGGCCCGACCACGCCGAAACCGCGTGATGAGCTGCAAGGACACGGGAGTGGCTCTCCAGGCCGCGCAACTTGCTATTGCGGCACGAACGCCTCCCAGGCCCGGCGCCGGTACTCGCGTGGCGGCACACCGTACGCTGTCGCGAAGCAGCGCGAGAAATACGAGTGCCCGGAGAACCCGCATCGGTGCGCGATCGCCGTCACTGATTCTCGTGTGGTGCACAGCAGTTCTGCTGCGCGCTCCAGCCGCAGAGCCCGCACGAACTCGGTCGGCGTCGTGCCGTAGTGCGTCCGCATGGACCTCGACAGGTGCGCCGGGCTGACCGCGGTAAGCGCGAGCATCCGCTGCACCCCCTGCGGAGCTCGGCCTCCCCGCGCATCGCCGCGCACGCGCGGGTGAGCCACTCCGGTCGCCGCTGTCCCGATGGCTCGTCAGCGGGCGAAGTGTCTGCTCCCAGCACCCGAACCAGCTCAGTCCAGAACTGGACGACGTCAAGCATGGTCGGGCGTCGATGAAATCGGTCCAGGATCGTCCGGAACACCTCCTCGACTTGGCGCCGCCGCGGTCCCTCCAAGCTCCATTGGGGCGGTAGCCCGCCGCCCTCCCAGCCGTACGGCTCTGGCAGCCGTGCGAGTTCGACAAACCCGCGCCATGCTGCCGCCGGGAACGCGACGTTGACAAACCACATGCCGTCCTCGCCTGCTCCCTGCAACGCATGCCGGTCGCCCGGCCCCACGAGAACCACGTCGCCAGCGCGGAGCCGCTGTATGCCATCCGGCAGCACTTGCGATCCGCTGCCCTCCAAGACTCCTGTGAACTCGAAGTAATCCGCGTGGCCATGGGACTCGGATGCCGCCGCACGCGCTGGACACCTGACGAGTGCCGCGTGATACGGACGCCCCAGCGCATGATCTGCGAACCGCAGCGACTGAACTGACAGCGATGCCATGCCGGACACCACATCAACAGACTGCAATAACCTGCAACACTTCGACTATCGCGATGAGCGCCCGGGCCGCGATGCTGCTCCGTATCGAGGCATCTGAGACATCCCCAGAATCACGGACCGCCCTGATGGGGGGACCCGTTGAACCAGCTCGCGAGGCATGAAACATGAACGATCCGCACGGCGCGCTGCGGGACTTCGACCGCAACGGCTACACAATATTCCGCGACATCATCGACGCAGACCTCATCAACGAAGTGCACGGGCACGTGGTCTGGCTTCAACAGCAGCATCCCGACGTCCGCCCCGAACGACTGGGCCACCAGTACCTGCGCGACGACCCGTTCTGGCTCCGGCTCGTCTCCGACCCCCGACTGCTCGACATCGCCCAGTTGTTCGTCGGCCCGGACATCGCACTGTTTGCCTCCCACTACATCAGTAAGCCGCCCCGCTCCGGCCAGCCCGTGCTCTGGCACCAGGACGGCGCCTTCTGGCCGCTTGAACCGATGCGTGTGGTCACGCTGTGGCTTGCTGTCGACCACTCCACCACCGACAACGGCTGCTTGCGCGTCATTCCGGGAAGCCACCGCAGCGGCTTTGCAGACATGCGTGACAACACCGCCGTCGACAACGTCCTCGGCAAAGAGATCGCTGTCGAAGTCGACGAGTCCCAGGCCGCTGATGTCGTACTGCGCCCGGGTGACGTCGAGGTCCACCACCCCAATATCGTGCACGGCAGCAAGCCCAACACCTCCCCCAACCGCCGGTGTGGGCTGACCATCCGCTACATCCCCACCTCCACCCGTATCACCGAGGCCGGCGACGGCCAGCCCTACACCAGTGCCTTTCACCTCCGCGGCAACCCTGGCACCGTCAATGCGTACCGGCCCCGACCGGCCTACGACCCCGCCCGGCACTACGCCTTCCGAGACCACGCAGCCTGGGCATAACGATGAACTTCCGGGCGGTACACCATTCCAGCCATGTCCCGAACACGCGCTGCCTGCCGCATGCGACGGGCAGCCTGCGATCGAGGCACTCCGCCCGTGGCAGCTGACTGCCCGTCGGGAGAGGGCGTCCATTAACCGATGGGGACGGGACGTCTCGACTTTCGTCATTCTGACTAACTGTCAGGTAGGTAGCTCGCACGGGTGACGTGTGGCCGTTGGCTCGGCTGGGAGGCAGACGCGAAGGAAGCATCGGCGGTGCTTGCGTCGCCTGCTGTGAGGGACCCGCCGATGCTTCCGGATCCGACCGTACCCGCATCTCTGCTCGCTGTGCTGGGCGCTTTGCGCGGCAGTTTCACCTATCCGACGTTCTCCACGTTCGCCGCGCCGGTCACCGGGATGATCGCGAACACCGGCCGGGGCACGGTCACCGGGATGCTGCTGGGCGCGAACTTGACGCGCACCTGGTCCCATGACCGGGCCCACTCCTTCTTCGCCCGCGCCCGCTGGGACCCGCAGACGCTGGGCGCATCGCTGTCCCACCTGGTGGTGCGCTCGCTGGTGCCCGACGGCAGTCCGCTGACGGTGGTGGTGGACGACACGCTGTTCAAACGGCGCGGGAAGAAGGTCTTCGGCGCCGCCTGGCAGCACGACGGCTCCGCAACAGGACGTGACGGGATCGGCTATGGGACCTGCTTCGTCGTCCTCGGCCTGGTCGTGGACCTGCCGTTCCTGCCCCGGCCGGTGTGCCTGCCGGTGGCCGCCCGGCTGCACCGTCCCAAAGGCGAGCGGACCAAGGTCGAGCTGGCCGCGTCCATGATCCGGTTCCTGGCCGCCTGCCACTGGGGCCGGCGTATCGATGTGGTCGCGGACGCCGCCTACGACTCTGGTGCGCAATTCCGGGTGGGTGGTCAGGCTGTGAGTCGGTAGCTGAGGCGGGTGAGGTTGCTGGTGCGGCTGCGGTCCAGTGGATGCT
>NZ_JBICXB010000081.1:0-15293 GCF_043200055.1 Streptomyces sp. NPDC048496
GCCCGAGCCGCCCTCGTCCTGCTCCAGCTCGAACACGGCCGCACCGCCTGAACGAAGATCACAAAGCGTCACGAGACGTTACCGAGAAAGGTTCAATGGCCACCGCTCCTGCAGCGGTGACGATCCCGTAGGCAGCAGGACGCCGCTCCACAGTGAAGTTCCCCGCTACGAGCGACACAATCGCGGGCAGGATCAGCGCCGCCCCGATTCCCTCAAGGAACGACCATCCAACCAGTAGTACGGTGAGATTCGGAGCGAGCGCGGTGGTGAGAGACCCGCAGCCGTAGACGACGCAGCCGGCCATGAAGGCGCGCTTACGGCCGACGAGCGCACCCACCTTTCCGCCGCAGATCATAAACATCGCCATCACAAGCGTGTAGGCCGTGATCGCACCCTGGATACCGGTCACCGTCGTCCCCACGTCGGCAGCGACACTGGCGATGGAGACATTCATGACCGAGCTGTCGAGAGCCATCAAGAACTGACCGGCCGCCAATGTGATGAGAACAATCCTTGCGGCCGGCATCCCATCGGAGGCATCTGCTGCGACTGTCAGGGGCGGAGCCTCGCACAGCTGCCGGCAGGCACATGGTCAACGCTGCATTCGGATCAGTCAGTTGGCGGAGTGCGGAGAGCCGCATTGCCGGGCCGGCGCAGCGACCGGGAGTAAAGGCTGCTGCAGCCGAGCCTCACCGGCGGGGAAGGCTCACAGCACCTACTCCGTCGACGGCACCGACGCCGCTCTTCGCATGACGGCGCGCCTCACTGTTCATTGCGACTCACTCGCCGTCCGCTTGCCATGCCGCGGGATCAGCTCGACCGGACAGTTCGCATGGTGCAGCAGGCTGTGGGCGACCCGGCCGAGCGTCGGGCCGAAGTTCCCGGGCGAGCGTCGCCCGCCCATGATCAGCAGATCCGCGTGCCGAGTCGCCTCAACCAGGATGCCGGCGGCGGACATGCCCTTCTCCGCATCCGCCTCCACGGTGAGTCCCGGGAAGTCGGCACGGATACGGTCCGCCACTCCCGTCAACGTGCGAACGTGGTTGCGAGCCATCTCGTCCACGGCGTCGAGCATCGTCACGACACTCCCGACCGACCCCAGCACGTTCCATACGTGCAGAAGCCGCAACGACGCCTTGCGCAGCTCCGCCTCACTCGCCGCGTGGCGTGCGCATTCCAGGTCGTGCTCGTCGTGGACGGCGGCCAGCACGACGTCTGCCGCGGGAGCGCCTTCGGTGCCGCGCACCACGACCACCGGCGTCCTGGCACCCGCAGCAACCTTCAGACCGACCGAGCCGAGCAACAGTGAATTGAAACCTCCGCGACCACGGTTGCCCACCACGATCGTGCCGTGGTTTCCCGCCGCGGTGTGCAGGCTCACCACGGGTTCACGGCGGCTCAGCTCCTTCGTCACGCTCAGGCCGGGGTAACGCTCGGACACCATGGCTGCGGTCTCCTCGAGAAGATCCCGACCCGCGTGCCGAACCTGCTCGATGGTTTCCATGGACGCGTAGATCATCCGGCTGTCCGTGTCGGCTGCGTAGACAAGGTGCAGAGGACGATCACGCCGTAGTGCTTCCTCGGAGGCCCACAACACTGCGCGCTTGGCGGGCTCGGAGCCGTCCACCCCGGCCACGAGCGCTCCGAGTACCGGGCCGCCCTTGTCGCTGGAATTCATGGTTCCTCCTCACCGAAGGCTGCCGGTGCAGCTCTCACCCTGGCACCGCACCCCCGCGCTGCGAGAGGGCCGCTCAGGACCCCGCGGGGGCCGAATGTCCCTGTCGGTTCCGCCGCCCTGCGTGCTTCTCCCGCGCCGTGGCGTGCCCGAACGCCTCCGGGTGAGGCCCGTTCGGTACTGCTTTCGGTGCCGTGGTCCAGCGGATCCCGGGTTCGGAACGAGGACGGGCGCTGCGCCCCGGGGAATCGCCGAGAATCGGCAGGGGTGCCTCCAAGAAGCACACGGAGGCGGGAGACCTGATGACCGACGAGGTCGTTTCGGTCGTCTCCGCCAACTCCTTCTGTTGTCTCCGCCACCTCCTTCCAGGATGTCGCGAAGTGGCTCGCACAGCGTGGAAGCGGCTCCAGCGGGTCCGGGCGCGGCACCGAAGCTGAGGCGGTGGTCCTGGCACCGGTGGATCCGTCAGTCGTCATCAGTCGTCATCGGCCCCCGAGTCCCGGCGCAGCCGGCCGGACCAGCGCGGCTCCACGCGCTCCCACTCCTGCTCCCATTGGGCGAGGCTGCGCGTCTCGACGCGGCGGAGCCTGAGGCGGACAACCAATCCGGCGGACAGGGCAACCACGCCCATGGCACAGGCCCCTGCTGCGGCGGCCTGCACGGCGCGTTCTCCCCGGGAAGGCGGGGCAGCGGAAATCCTGCCCGCGTCATCCACCCACAGCGTGACCGTCCGGCCCACCGGCGTGTGGGGGGTGACCGCGATGGTGTCCGTGTGAGGCAGGGAGGCGGGATACTCCCAGAAGGCCCGAGCTGTTGCTTCCGAAGCCCCCGCAAACCGGGCAGGGAGTCTGTCTTCGGCCTTGCTGAGTGTCGTCGCCGTCACCTGGTGGCGGTGTCGGGCTTCTTGCTGCGCGGTGACGCTGTCGGCGTCCCAGATTTTGATTCCGGCAGCGACACCGCAGAACACCGCCACGAGCGCGAAGAGCACGGAAGCGGCGAGCCAGCGGCTGCGTACACGGTCGGCGGCCCGCTGCAGCGGATTCGGGCGGCGCTCGAACGGTCGCATTCGGCTTCCGTGCCGCTTCCGGGGCCATATGGACTCGGGTCCGGGCGAGTCGGACTGGAACATGTCACGCCTCCGCCCCGTGCCGTCGCCGTACCCGCGCGCAGCGGTGGTCGGCACCTGGGAGATGAGCTCTGGTCTGTGCTCCACTTCCGGCGCCTCGGGGGCGCCATCATCGATGTCCTTCTTCAATTTCGTCCGGCAGAGGACAGTTCCGCTTGGGGCCAACGGGCCCCTGCGGGGGCCGTCCGGCCCACCTGCCGGTTCGTTCCGGTCGCAACCCGGCTGGTGCGTGCTGTGGAAGGCGTCGTGGGCGTGGAGTCCGATGTCATCCACCCCGCTCCGGCCCGGAAGGGGCCGCCGGTGGCGGGCTCTCAGTCCTGACGGCCCTTCCTCTGACGGCGGGCGGGGCTTCGGCCCGAGGGCAGATCGAGCCATCGCGGCGTGCCGGGGCCGATCATGTGGGTGCGGCCGCCCAGGACCAGCCGGACGGCTGGGTGGTGCGAGTCCGATACCGCGATCCGGAGCCGCTGTGCCCGTATGCCCAGGTCCACCTCGTGCCCGCGGAATCCGAAGCGTACGCCGAATTTCGAGAGCTGGGGTAGCGGGGCCGGGGAGAGCCACAGTGCGTCGTCACGCATCTCCAGCCCAGTCATTGCGCGCTGCACGAAATCGAGGGTGCCGGCCATCGCCCCCAGATGGATGCCTTCCGCCGTGGTGCCACCCTGGATGTCGACCACGTCACCGGTCAGCGCCTCCTCGCAGTGCGCCCATGCCTCCTCACGGTGCGCCCGTGCCAGCACCCAGGCATGAACCAGGGAACTGAGGGTGGAACCGTGGCTCGTACGCGCGAGGTAGTAGTCGACGGTGGCGCGCCAGGTGTCGTCGTCCAGCACATGTCCGAGACGCTGGAACAGGCCGCCGAGTTCTCCGGGTGAGAACAGGTAGCCGAGCATCAACACATCGGCCTGTTTGGATGCCTGGTAGCGGTTGACCGTGTCGCCCTCCTCCTCAAGGATGCGGTCGAGCCGCCGGATGTCGCCGTAGCGCTTCCGGTAAGCGGCCCAGTCGAGTTCGTCCAGTTCTCCGTAACCGGCGAACTGGCTGATGACATCACGGTGATACGGCACATGCAGCCGACGGGAGACGTCCTCCCAGCGCTCCAGGTCCGCGGGGTCGAGGCATATGCATTCCAGAAGAAGTTTGCGCCGGGGCTCGGGCAGGTCGCGGTAGAGCTCAATGGCCCGTGCCAGCACCCAGGCCGCCGTCACGTTCGTGTACGTGTTGTCATCTATGCCTGCGGTCCCGGCTCCCGGATAGGCGTCGTGATACTCGTCGGGGCCGACCACACCGCGGATGCGGTACCGGGCCAGCGGCGCGTCCCATGCGGCGCTGTCCGCCCAGAACCGGGCGATCTGCAGCAGCATTTCCGCGCCCTTGGAATGCAGGTAATCCGTGTCCGCGGTGGCCTGGCAGTACTGCCACACGTTGTAGGCGACGGCCGAACCGACATGGTGCTGCAGACGTGAATGGTCGGGCAGCCAGCGCCCCGAACGCGGGTTGAGATGGAGTTCCTGGGTCTCCTCCCGGCCGTCGTCGGCACTCTGCCAGGGGTACATGGCCCCGGCCCGCCCCACCTCTCGTGCCGCGCGGCAGGCCGCGGGCAGCCTCCGGTGGCGGTAGTCCAGAAGTCCCCGGGAAATCTCCGGGAAATGCAGACTCAGGAACCTCAGCACGAAGAGCTCGTCCCAGAAGACATGGCCCCGGTATGCCTCCCCGTGCAGTCCTCTCGCCGGTACGCCCACATCGAGCTCTGCCGTGTGCGGGGACAGCGTCTGCAGCACGTGGAAGAGGTGAAGTCGCAGAATTCTGCCCGCTTCGCCCGGAACCTCGATCCGGGTCCGCTGCCACAGCCCGGCCCACGCCCGATGGTGCGAGGCCAGCAACTCGGAGAACTCCGGAGCCGTCCGCACACCGGCCACAGCAGCCCGCAGCGGGTTGCCGATCGCCGGGTCACGCGACGTGTGCAGCGCCACCGTCTTGTCCACGACGGCGTCGCATTCCGGATCCAGCGGCAGCACCAGTGTCTGGAAGATCTTCCGTGGGATCTGCCGGGGACGGAGGCGCCGACCGGACTCATCCGGCTGCCGCCCATGACCGCCGGACGTGGCCACGATGCGGGAGGCCAGCGCGAAGGCGATCTCCGACTCCACGGTGCGGCATCTGAGCCACACCACGTCGTCCTGTTCCGTTCCGGTCGACCAGCCGGTCAGATGGCAGTCCGACAGATCCCGGTACCGCGCGACACCGGCGTTCCGGATGTCGCCGTCGATCGCCGCCTCCACCTCGATCGCCCCCACCCACCCGGTCGCGGTGAAGGCCGTGTGGAGGGCGGCGAGATGCGGGTTGCCCATGTGCACCAGACGGCACTGCTCGACATACAGGCAACGGCCTGCCTCGTCCTGGTAGACGGACCGGCGGGTCAGCGTGCCGCGGCGCAGATCGAGCGTCTGCCGGTATTCCGCGAGATGTTCGTGGTCCGGTGACAGCCACGGTCCGGGGGCTGTGCCGGCGGGGCGGATACGGTAGCGCAGCGGCAGCCAGTTCGGCAGGTTGACCAAGTCGGCGTTCTCCACCTGCCGGCCCTGGACCGATGAGGTCAGCCGGTCGTAGCAACCTGCGATGTAGGTGCCCGGGTAGTGAGACCTGCTTGCGATGGACTCGGATGCGGCTCCACGGGTGGCGAAGTACCCGTTGCCGAGCGTGCACAGCGCCTCGCGCAGCCGTTCCTCCTCCGGCTCGTACCCCTCGTACGACCACTCCCAGACCCCCGCCATCAGTCGTCGCCGATCAGCAGCTCACCGGGATCGGACACCACGATGTCGGCGCCACGGCGTCGCAGGTCCGCGGCCTTGCCGGGACCGCCTGTCCGGTCCACGCCGACCACGAGTCCGAATCCGCCGCGGCGGCCGGCCTCGACACCGGCCAGGGAATCCTCCACCACAGCGGTGTCCGAAACGGGAGCCCCGAGGCACCGCGCCGCCTCGACAAAGAGCGCGGGATCCGGTTTCCCCGCGAGCCCCAGCCGCCGCGCCTCATTTCCGTCGACCACGGCACCGAACTGACCTATGAGGCCGGCCCACGACAGGAGTTCCGTCGCGTGGCGGGAGGCGGACACGGCAGCACAGGGGATCCGCTCACTGCGCAGCGCGTGAAGGAGACAAACCGTGCCGGGCCAGACATCGACCTGGTGGGTGCGCAGCGTTTCCCTGAACAGCTCGTCCTTACGTGCGGCGACCGCCCCTACCGTCGCGGTACCGGGCGGGTCGTCCGGGCTGCCTTCGGGAAGGTTCAGGCCTCGCGACGCGAGGAAGGCCGCCGCACCGTCCTGCCGTGAGCGGCCGTCGACGTGGCGGAGATAGTCGTCGACCGGGTCGAAGGGCCGCTGTCCCTCCCGCTCCGACAGACAGGCGTCGAATGCCTTCTTCCAGGCCGCGGCGTGGCTCCTGGCGGAGTCGGTGATCACTCCGTCGGTGTCGAAGACCACGGCCCGCACGGAGAGCAGGCACGGGGCAAGAGACGGTACGGCTGCCATGAGCGGGGCGTCCCTTCGCCAGGGGTTCCTTTCATGGCATCACGGTTCCGGGACACCGGCGCGTCGTGGACCTCAGTAGGGCAGAGGCCGCCCGGACGGAGTTCGCAGGTCGAGGGGCGGAGGCCCCGAGGGAAGCGGTGGGCGACGGACGATTCTGATGCGGCTCACTGCCACCACCTCCTGGCGCTCACCGGGTATGTGCCCAGGTGCGTCCTCCACAATCCTGCGGCGTGAGATCCGAGCCCATGGGCCGATCGGTCCCGGACCGCCCCCGTACGGCCCAAGCGGGCGGGTCGCTGAGCGGATCACCGTTAAAGTTCACGTGGAATGCCGGTCAACGGGCTGATGCCGTTCAGCGGGTTCGGGTACGGCAGACCCCGGGGGTGCCCGATGACCGAGCCTCCCTCCGGAGCCCCGCCTATCGTTCACACGGACGGTCGGGCACGCGGCCGGGCTGTCACGCGCGGAGCCGCCATCGCCCGCCAGGGACGGAGGACCCCATGTCGACGCACAGTCTGCTCGACGCGCTCCCGCCCGAGAGCCGGCAGCGCCTTGTCGACACGGCGGCACACGAAGTGCCGCTGGTGCTCGACTCACGCCTCTTCGAGGAGGGCAGGCGGGCCGACCGTTTCTGGATCATCCGCTCCGGCCGGGTCGAGATCGACCTCCGTGTGCCCGGCCGCCGCCCGGCGGTCGTCGAGACCCTGGGCCAGGACGACCTGCTGGGCTGGTCCTGGCTCTGCTCCCCGCACGTGTGGCACATGGGCGCACACGTGGTCCACGCGGGTCAGGCCCTGGAATTCGACGCCGCGACCGTGCGCGCGCTGTGCGCGGACGATGCGGTGCTGGGCCGGGCGGTGTACAAGTACGTGGCCGAGACAGTGGCGGAGCGGTTGTACGGAACGCGGGCGAGGTTGCTCCAGCTGTACGGTCCCCAGGCCGACATCGCCGAGGACTGAACGGCCCGGGTGGTGCAGGGGCCGATCGGCTCTGGTGCGCCGTCGGTGTGCGGGCCACGATGAACATGGGGCCGGTGGCAAAGCCCTGCAGAAGCGAGGTGGGCGCCATGAGCGGCGAAGCCGCGTTCTCCGCACAGCATCCGATCCGCGTGTTCCTGCTCGACGACCACGAGGTGGTCAGGCGCGGGGTGCAGGATCTGCTCGACGCGGAACCCGACATCGAGGTCGTCGGCGATGCCGGTACGGCCGATCACGCGCTGGCCCGTGGCCCTGCGCTGCGCCCGGATGTCGCGATTCTCGATGTGCGGCTCCCGGACGGCGACGGGATCAGCGTCTGTCGTGAACTGCGTTCACGGATGCCGGAACTGGCCTGCCTGATGCTCACCTCGTTCGACGACGACGAAGCACTGCTCGACGCCATCATGGCGGGCGCAGCAGGCTACGTACTCAAGGAGATCAAGGGATCCGACCTCGTCGCAGCCGTCCGCACGCTGGCTTCCGGGCGCTCCACCCTCGATCCGGCGACCACCGCGCGGCTTATGGACAGCCTGCGCGGAGAGGGTTCCGGCACCGAGGCCGAGGACGAGGACGCGCTCTCCGCACTGTCTCCACGGGAGAAGGACGTTCTTGCTCTGATCGGTGAAGGACTGACCAACAGCCAGATCGGTAAACGGCTCTACCTGTCGGAGAAAACGGTCAAGAACCACATTTCCCGCCTCCTGGCGAAGCTCGGCGTGGAGCGCCGCATTCAGGCAGCCGTGATCGCCGCGCACAGACCGGCACCCTCCTCGCCGCCCTCGGCGAGCGGTCGCGAGTACTGACGCCGACGCCGCGGCCCGCCGCGCGGTCCACGGATCACGTCAGTCGCAGCGGCACGCGCCACCTCACCCGGGTGCCGCCCTCCGCCGATGGCTCGACCGTCATGTCACCGCCGAGCTTCTCGGCGCGCTGCGCAAGGTTGTCCAGCCCACTGTGTGCGCCGTCGTGTTCCGGCATGCCCACTCCGTTGTCGGACACCACCAACGTCAGTGCTCCCTCACCGACCACCATCGAGATGTCCACCGAGGTCGCCCGGGCATGGCGTGCGACATTGCTGAGCGCTTCGCCGAGCACCGCGATCACCTGGTCCGCGGTCTCAGCCGGCACATCTGTGTCGATGAGCCCTCCCATGCGGAGAGACGGCTGGAAGCCCAGGGCAGGCGCGGCCTGCTCCACCGCGGTCAGCGTGCGGACGCGGAGACCCTGTTCGGCACGGCCCGATTCGCGTGCGCGGAGGCCGAAGATGGTGGATCGGATGATCTTGATGGTCTCGTCGAGATCGTCCACGGCACGCAGCAGCCGTTCACCGGCCTGGGGATGGTCCACGAACCGCACCACGCTCTGCAGGGTCATACCGGTGGCGAACAGTCGCTGAATGGCGAGGTCGTGCAGGTCTCGGGCGATCCGGTCCCGGTCCTCCAGCAGGGCGATCTGCTTGGCGGACTCACGCCGTTCCGTGAGTTCCATCGCGAGCGCCGCCTGCCCGGCGAACGTCAGCAGGGGCGCGGTCTCCCACTCGGTGAATGCGGGACGATCCCGTACACGGGCCAGCAGCAGCACCCCCAGGACCCGTCCCCCCGTCTTCATCGGCACCGCGACGGCCGGACCGAGCCCTGCCCATCGCGGGGGCCCGGCGGTGATCCTCGGATCACACTCGACATCGAGGCTGATGATCGGCTCGCCCGAGTGGAGGGCTGTGCCGACGAACGAACCTTCACGTGGCAGGACCAGTCCGCGGTGCGTGTCGGCGTCCACGCCGGAGGCTATCGCCACCCGCAGGGCGCCCTCGCCCTCGGGGAGCGCCAGAACACCCAGGTCGGCGGAGAGAATACGCGAGGCATGGTCGACGACCATCTGCAGGACGTACGCCTCGTCCACCCCGCTCAGCAGGCCCTCGACGATCTCGCTGTTGGCCTCCTGCCAACGCTGCCGGTCACGCGTCTCCGAGTACAGGCGCGCGTTCTCGATGGCGACCCCGGCTGCCACAGAGAGGGTGGAGAGCACCGTCTCGTCGTCGGCGTCGAAGGCACGGCCTCCCCGCTTCTCGGTCAGGTACAGGTTGCCGAACACCTCGTCGCGGACCCGGATGGGTACCCCAAGAAACGAGTGCATGGGGGGATGGTTCGGCGGAAACCCGTGGGACGACGGGTGGTCAGCGAGTTCCTTGAGCCTCAGTGGCACGGGGTGGCAAATCAGCTCGCCGAGGATGCCGTGCCCCTCGGGCAGCGAGCCGATGGCTTCCCTCTGCTCGTCCGGGATGCCCACGGGCAGGAACTGCGCAAGGCGGGTTCCCTCGCCGAGCACCCCGAGGGCTCCGTACTCGGCATCGACCACGACGACCGCGGCTTCGACGATCTGGCGCAGCACCTGCGGCAGATCGAGTCCCCTTCCCACCGACATGACGGCGTCCAGCAGCAGCGCCGCCTCGGCGGGGCCGCGCTTCGAAAGATCGAGGCGGTCCTGGAGGTCGCCGGGGAGTGTGCCCAGCCGACGGCGTTGCTCGCCGTTGCGGTCAGTGCCCTTGTCGCCCACGGTGCCTCCGCCATGGCCCGCGCATCACGGGCGGACCATATGTCCACGGTAGCGGCCGAACACCGCGAGGCACCCGGTGGAGCGCACCCGGGGGAAGACGTCCTGGTACGGAAACCTGTGGCCGACGCGTCCTGAACGGCCCCGCCGAGAAGCCCGTCCGGCCCGGCCGGGGAAGAATGACCCATATCCGCGGGGAGGACGCCCACGCCATCCTCCATTTCTCACCGCATCACCATGTGTCACCCCGTCCCGGTGGCTCGGCGACTACGGCCATGTCCTGGCCGGTCCGCGGGTTCCGCCTGCGCGCCCCGGCACCGGGCAGTCGCAGCCCGCTCGAACTCCCGCCCGCTGCACACCGTTTGCGGCGCGAGCGGCGTGCCGGCGACGACAGGCAGTTCTCTCACTTCCGCACCACGCGACGCCCGGTGATACGAGTGGGGGTGACCACCATCCAGTGGGTGCGGGGGCCACCCGCCCAGGGAAGGGAGGGGGCAGCACGGTCCAGTCGCTGGATGGTCTGGGCACCGGTGACACCTGATGCATCGCCCACCACCAGCACACTCCAGCCCTGGCTCATCGCGTCGTCGATGTGATCGGCCTCGAAGGCCACCTCGGTTCCCGCGGACGCGGCCAGAAGTCCATCGCCGGTGGTCCGGAACGCGATCTCGTTGCCCGTCAGCACGTAGTTGACCGGGAAAACGGCGGGCCCGTCCGTCGTGACGATCGCGATCCTGCCCACACCGTGGCTGGAAAGCAGTCGAAGGCACTCTGTGTCACTGAGTGCGACGAGTTCGGCGCCCGGCAGTGCCGCTGCCCTGCCGGGGGGACGTTCCACCGTCATACCGGTCAGCTCGGCCACAGTCGTCTCCAGCGCATCGGCGAGGCGCACGAGAACGCTGACGGCCGGTACAGCAGCCCGGTCCTCCACATAGGCGATGTACGAAGGAGCGGCGCCGCAGCGTTCGGCCACCTCCTCACGGGTGAGACCGAGTTCCTGACGGCGCGCTGCCACGCGCCGCCCGAGGTCGCTGCGGGCGGTCGAAGACTCCCTGGAAGCGGATGAAGGCGTGCCCTCGCTCATGGTCCTCATGTCCTTCGGGTCATGGCAGGTCGGGGACGGAGACGGCGTTGTGCTGCGGGCCGCCCAGTGCCACCTTGAGGGCACCGGTTTCGGCGGCGCGGGAGAAGATGTCGTACGCCTCCTCCATCTGGCCCAGCTCGAAGCGGTGGGTGATCAGCGAATCCGACGGGAGGCGCCCTGCGGCCATCATGCCCAGCAGCATGGGCGTCGAGTGGGTGTCCACCAGCCCGGTGGTGATCGTGACGTCCTTGATCCAGAGGTCTTCGAGGTGCAGGACCACAGGCTTGCCGTGGACCCCGATGTTCGCGACCCGGCCGCCCGGGCGGACCATCCGGGTGCACATCTCGAATGTCTCCGGTATGCCGACGGCCTCCATGACGACATCGGCACCGAGTCCATCGGTGAGGTCCTCGACGAGGAGCTCGGGTTCCTCGCTCGCACTGACGGTCGCGTCCGCACCGAGTGCGCGCGCGGTAGCCAGCCGGGACTCCGCGAGGTCCACCACGATAATGCGGCGGGGGCTGTGCAGACGCGCGGTGATGATGGCCGCCAGACCGATCGGCCCAGCACCGACCACGGCGACCGTGTCGCCGGGCCGCACGTCGCCGTTCACCACCCCGACCTCGTACGACGTCGGGAAGATGTCGGCCAACAGGACCGCGTCGTCACTGTCGACGGCACCCGGCAGCGGATGTACGGACAGGTCGGCGAACGGCACCCGCACATATTCGGCCTGGGTGCCATCGATCGTGTGGCCCAGCACCCAGCCGCCGCCCCCACGGCACTGACCGTACTGTCCGCCGCGGCAGAACCGGCACCGTCCACAGGCGGAGATGCACGAGATCAGCACGCGGTCACCGGGCCGCACCGTCCGGACATCGCCGCCGGTCTCGACGACGGTGCCCACCGCTTCGTGCCCGAGCACACGACCCGGAACCACCTCGGGCACATCGCCCTTGACGATGTGCAGATCGGTGCCACAGATAGTCACCGTGTCGACGCGAACGATCGCGTCCGCGGCGTCCCTGATGCCGGGATCCGGTACATCCCCCCACGCGGTCCGGCCGGGGCCCTGGAAGACGAGTGCCTTCATGACATCGCCCTTCTTCCTGTCAGGTCCAGTACGGGGCACTGCCAGGCTGACTCGGCAGGAGCTCGGGGCGCATGGGCCGGATGGTCCCCGGGCGAGGACCTGGCGGGCCATCCACTCCCGCCGACGCAGCAGCGGCCCCGGTCCGCGGTTCCCGAGGCGCGTGCGGAAACCGGCCGGTTTGCCGGACCCACCCGGCGGCCGCAGGCTGAAGGTATGGGTCTCCCCCACTCACAGATGCTCAGCGGCTGGGCCGTCGGGACACCCGGACCGATCGGTACCGGTCCCCTGATACGGAGACACCGCCAGGTGAGCGCGCCCGCTCCGGATGAACTCCTGCTGCGGGTGGAAGCCTGCGGTGTCTGCCGCACGGACCTGCATCTCGCCGAGGGGGACCTCACTCCCCACCGTCCGTCGACGATTCCCGGGCACGAGATCGTCGGCCGCGTGGCAGCGGTCGGCGAGGAGAGCGGTGTGTTCCGTGTGGGCGACCGGGTCGGCGGTGCCTGGTTGCGCCGTACCTGCGGGTCCTGCCGCTACTGCTGCTCCGGACGGGAGAACCTGTGCCCCCGGTCCACGTACACGGGGTGGGATGCGGACGGCGGCTTCGCCGACCTGGTAGTGGTTCCCGAGGCGTTCGCCTACCGACTCCCCGAGTCCCAGGACGCGGCCCTGCTCGCCCCTCTCCTGTGCGCGGGAATCATCGGCTACCGGTCGCTGCGCCGCAGTGCGCTGCCGAAGGGTGGCAGGCTCGGAATCTACGGTTTCGGCGCGTCGGCCCATCTGGCCGCTCAGGTGGCGCTGGCCGACGGCGCGACCGTCCATGTGATGACGCGTTCCGCCCAGGCGCGTGAACTCGCTCTGTCCCTGGGTGTTTCCTCGGTCGGTGGCGCCTACGACAGCCCACCGGAGCCCCTTGACTCGGCGATCCTGTTCGCTCCGGTGGGTGATCTGGTGCCGGTGGCCCTGGAGGGACTCGACCGGTCGGGCACCCTCGCGATCGCCGGTATCCATCTCTCCGACATTCCCGCGCTGAACTACCAACGGCATCTCTTCCAGGAGCGGAATCTGCGGAGCGTCACCTCCAACACCCGCGAGGACGGCCGCGAATTTCTCGAACTCGCCGAACGCATCGGTATCCAGGTCACCGTCAGCCGCTATCCCCTGAACCGGGCTGATCAGGCACTGGCCGACCTGGCCGCGGATCGCGTGAACGGCGCCGCGGTGCTCACGCCGGACTGACAGGAATCCGGCCCGGAGGGCCAAGGCAAGCGCTCAGCGCCTGACGGCTGGATTCTGCACCCTCGTTCGGCTCAGGCACCGGCCCGTCGGCAACGCGTGCGGACACGTTCAGGGCAGCGTGGACGACGTAGCCCGCCCGGGAGTCCTTCGCACGTCGACCGGGCGGGCCGCTTCCGTCACCGACTCTTCTCGGTGCGCTGTTGTGCTGCGGGAGCGCGACGGGCGGTCCGGGTGCGTTCCTCATGCGGGACAAGCTGGGATAGATCCTCGCAAATCGAGCACCATTACCCGGCACGGCAGCCCATTCCCTGTCCTGATGTGGCCATGGGGCCCGATCACGGGATCCCGCTCAGCTGGCACCGGGTGAATGATCGAATCGGCGGGCGGTTAGCATATGAGCACCGCCTAGCTCGAAAGATAAATCTGTGACTGTCAACGAGGACTCGTTCACCAACTGGAAGAACCGTGAGGAGATCACGGAGTCGATGATCCCGATCATCGGGAAGCTGCACCGGGAGCGGGACGTCACGGTCCTGCTTCACAGCCGCTCCCTGGTGAACAAGTCGGTGGTGAGTATTCTCAAGACCCACCGATTCGCCCGACAGATCGCCGGTGAGGAACTCTCGGTCACCGAGACGATGCCGTTCCTGCAGGCTCTCACCACGCTCGATCTCGGCCCTTCCCAGATCGACATCGGCATGCTCGCCGCCACGTACAAGACTGATGACCACGGTCTCTCGGTGGAGGAGTTCACCGCCCAGGCCGTCGCCGGCGCCACGGGCGACAACAAGATCGAACGCCGCGACGGGCGCGATGTCGTCCTCTACGGCTTCGGCCGCATCGGCCGTCTCGTAGCCCGCCTGCTCATCGAGAAGGCCGGCTCCGGCAACGGCCTGCGGCTGCGCGCCATCGTCGTCCGCCAGGGCGGCGACCAGGACATCGTCAAGCGCGCCTCGCTGCTGCGCCGCGACTCCATCCACGGCCAGTTCCAGGGCACGATCACCGTCGACGAGGCGAACAGCACGATCGTCGCCAACGGCAACGAGATCAAGGTGATCTACGCCAACGACCCGTCCGAGGTCGACTACACGGCGTACGGAATCGGCAACGCCATCCTCATCGACAACACCGGCAAGTGGCGCGATCGCGAGGGCCTCTCGAAGCACCTGCGCCCCGGCATCGACAAGGTCGTCCTGACCGCTCCGGGCAAGGGCGACGTCCCCAACATCGTCCATGGCGTCAACCACGACACGATCAAGCCGGACGAGCAGATCCTGTCCTGCGCCTCCTGCACCACCAACGCGATCGTCCCGCCACTGAAGGCGATGGACGACGAGTACGGCGTCCTGCGCGGCCACGTGGAGACCGTTCACTCGTTCACCAACGACCAGAACCTGCTGGACAACTACCACAAGGCCGACCGCCGCGGCCGCTCGGCGCCGCTCAACATGGTCATCACCGAGACCGGTGCCGCCTCCGCCGTCGCCAAGGCGCTGCCCGACCTCAAGGCGCCGATCACCGGCAGCTCGATCCGCGTCCCGGTGCCGGACGTCTCGATCGCGATCCTCAGCCTGCGGCTTGGGCGCGAGACCACCCGCGAGGAAGTCCTCGACTACCTCCGCAACGTGTCGCTGACCTCGCCGCTCAAGCGGCAGATCGACTTCACCACCGCCCCCGACGCGGTCTCCAGCGACTTCATCGGCTCGCGCCACGCCTCGATCGTCGACGCCGGTGCCACCAAGGTCGACGGCGACAACGCGATCCTCTACCTGTGGTACGACAACGAGTTCGGCTACTCCTGCCAGGTCATCCGCGTCGTCCAGCACGTCTCCGGAGTCGAGTACCCGACCTTCCCGGCCCCGGCGGTCTGATCTCGGCGGACTGTCCGTCCCGGTCCCTCGGCAGCCGGGGTGGCGGTGGGGGGGGGCAAAGTGTACGATAAGGTGACTACTTGCGGCCCCCCCCCCCCCGCCCCCCCCGCCCGGGCGGGCGGAGTGCCCCGTAACCCCCCGGCGCC
>NZ_JBICXB010000082.1:0-14439 GCF_043200055.1 Streptomyces sp. NPDC048496
CGGTCGGCTCCGCGTCGCGGCGGCGCCGTTCACACGGCTCGCGCTCGGCGCGGCGCCAGCGGTAGTAGGTGGAGGAGGCGATGTGCAGTTCCCCAGGGACGCACTCGACTCCCAGGTGCGGGTGCTCGTCGAGGAGCGCCATCACCTGGGCCGGGTCGGGTCGAGTTGCGCCGCGAAAAACGCCGAGGCGGTGCGCAGCACCTCGTTCGCCCGCTTGAGCTGGGCATTCTCCTTGCGCAGCGCGGCGAGCTCGGCGCGGCACCGCGGCACCGCGGCAGGGTGGCAGGGTGGGACGCGAGGGGCGCGTTCTCGATGTGACGTGCTCTCTTCAGGGCCGGCTGTCTGCGGCGATTGCGCACAGTGACCCTTCCGGGTGCGTAAGCGGGACAGCGCTGGTTGGCTGCGATGTGTCCCACCCTCACCTCCCCAGGAGTGATGATGAGCGTTGCAGGCGAGTCCGCCAGTCGTGCGCAGCAGATGCAGGACAAGGTCCGTGAGCTGAACGAGCGTGCCGAGCAGACGAGCGATCCCAACGAACGCCGCAGGCTGCACGACGAGGCCCGGCGCATGCAGGAGCAGTCCATGAAGGAGGGCGGACGCGGGGCCGAGGACAGGCCCGGACGCCGTGCCGGCAGCCGGAAGGACGAGTTCCCGCCCCGGTGACGCACCGTTCGCGTCCAGCGGTACCGACGGCCTCCCCCCGCGCTGCGGGGGGAGGCCGTCCGCGCTCGGTGGCGGTCTCGGACAGCCGGCAGGAACTGCGGTACCGGTGCCGCCGGTGACAGTTGTCGGCGTTCGCGTGCCCTGCAGCAGCGCCGGCATCCCCACGAGTGCCTCGTGGGGATGGACGTGATCACCGGTGGTCCAGCGGCGGAAGAGTTCCCGATTGCTGGTCGAGGGTGAGGGTCTGGTCGCACAAGCCGTTGGAGCTCTTTGAGGCCGGGTTCCGGGTCGGACCGGCCAGCACGATGTGCCTTGGAACGGGCGAAGCGGAAGAGCTGCCCCGGCATGATCCGTCGTCGCTTTCGGGCCTTGGGGGCAGGACGGCAAGGGAAGGCTTCAATGTCGTGAACATCGACCAGGGCCCAGTCGTTCTTCCCCCGCTCTGTCATCAAGAAGAGCGCCAGGTCACGCAGGATGGTCAGGGCCGTTTCCAGGGTGTGATTGCTGCGAGGCCGGGTGCCGGCCCGCCGGGGCCGGTTCTGGGCCCGCATCCGGTGGGCGCCGAAGGCGGCGACGGCGTGCCGCAGCGGCTCGGGAACTGTGTCGAGGCGGCGCCTTCGTCTGCCTGCGGCGAGTCGTTCTGCCTGGTCAGTGGGCAAGGCGAGGCCACGGAGGGTGAAGAAGTCCTCAAGGGAACGGGCGAAGGAGCCCATCGACCGCCCGGGCCGGCAGGCCCGCTCCGGCAGCACATCTGGATGGACGTGGCCCGCAAGTACCTGAAGATGCGTCAGGGCACCGAGGCCGGTGACACGGTCGAGCACGTACGGTGCCGGCCTGAACGCCATTTCCTTGAAGCTGCTCATGGCCGCAGAGCTCGCCGGCTTCGCGTCGTATCTCGGCGCGGACGAGAAGGCCGCCGAGGGCACTCCTCGGTTCCTTCAACCTCAAGGCGACCGTGAGCGATTACCACAGCCTGAACAAGACGGTGAAGGTCGGCTTCGAGCTCACGCGGAAGATGAACGTCGAGTCGCTGACCCGTCAGGTGTCCACGAAAGGGCCGCACGGACAAGGGGCCAAGGAGGGCCCTGCCGTCATGCTGTCCAATGGAGCACGCACAGTCTTCCCGGCGGGCCGGCGCGAGCTGAAGTTCACTGTCACCTGGAGCGATTCGGTCAGCATGCCGGTCGGCCGGTAACACCGTGCGGCACGGCCGGGTGGGCCAAAGGACGCTCCCCCGGCCCCCCGGCCCCCCGGCCCCCCGGCCCCCCGGCCCCCCGGCCCCTGGCTCCCGTGGGAAGGGGTATCCATCCATGTCCATCCGGATCCGGCGCGGGCTCGCGGCCATGACAGCCGTGGCGGGCCTCGTCCTGGGAACGTCGTCCTGCGTCGACAACAGGACCGCTCTACCGCCCCCGCCCGTGAGGGTGGGGCTTCGCGGACCTCCAGGGCACCTGGAAGGGCTGAGAAGGCAGCACACTGACGCTCGGCCCCGACGGGCAGCGGTGAAGGAGACCGGGCGGCCGCTGCGTCTGCGGTTCGCCGGACCGGGCAGCCGGTGCTCGGCGAATCGGCCGCGCCAGGTGCGGGCCGTGTCCAGGTGCAGACCCGTTTCGCGGGCGATCGCTGCGTTGGAGCGCCCGGGTGCCGCGTGCAGGACGACCTGGGCGCGTACCCGCAGTCGGTGCCCGGTCCTGTGGTTGCAGGCGGCCTGTTTCAACCGTGCGCGTTCGGCGGCGGTCAGGGTTGCCGGGCGGGCGGCGCGGGCGGGCGTGGCGGGACGGTCAGCACAAGGCGATTGCGGGGCGGCCCGGGGGAGCCATCTCCCTCGGGCTGTGCGGCCCCGGGAGTTCGGCGGCCCGGGAGCCGATGCTGAGTGCGGCCCTGGTGGCGGGGTCGTGCGGGCGAGGCGGAAGCGGGGGCGGTCATCCGTCCTGCCAGGCAGCGGCAGGCCGTCGCAACGCGGGGGCGTTGCGCGCGCACCGGTCGGCGAACGTGCGGGGCCGGCGTCCGAGCAGCCGCTCCACGGTGTCGGTCCAGGACCCGACGGTGCCGGCGCGCAGGAGCGTGAACCCCTGCGTGATGGCGTCGGCCAGTGCTTGGGGCGCCTTGCCGGGGAAGCGGGAGTGGACGGCTTGAGCCGGTGCGGCCGCCGCACGGACCTCGATGCCGCGGCCGGTCGTCCGGGCGATGATCTGGACCTGCTCACCGGCGATGAGCACCTCGTCGCCGGTGAGGACGTATTCCTCGCTCTGGTGGCCGTCCTCGGTGAGAGCGAGGGCGAGGGCGGCGGCGATGCCGATCGGCGCGAAGCGGCCCGGGCCGACGGGGCCGTGGACACGGCCCCGTCCGCACGAGGTTCTTCTGGCGCAACTACGCAAAGAAGGCCTGCTGGAGACGGATGACGCTGCGATCGACGGCTCACATGTCAAGGCACTCGAAGCGGGGCTCACGGACCTTCGCCGGTCACCGCGCCCGGCCCGGCAGCAAGCACCACCTGAGCGTCGACCGGGACAGCACCTTGCTCGCACGGACTGCGCCCCACATCCGACCTCATGGACGCGGGGCACAGTGCTGTGCTGTGTGCCGGTGGGCCTGCGGCTTGCTTGTCGGCCTTGTCCAGGCGCCGGCCAACCACCCCGGCGGCCCCGGGCGCCCCCACGGCGACGATCGTGACCTTGGCCGCGGACGCTGTGACGCACTGGCAGCGGGAAACGCCGTCGCAGTCCACGGCCTGGCTAACGGGGGCCTTCAGCGCTACGGACAGGGTGATTTTGCCCTTTCCGGCGCAGGCGACCGCCAACTTGTACGAGCGCCCTCGCGTCAGTTCCGGTTCGGTGTGGAATCCGTCGCTGACGCGCTCAAGGCCGGCCTCGGCAAACACCGGATCACTGCCACTGACCTCCTGCGTACCGAGAGCCTCCTCGACCTGCTTACCCAGTCCCTTCTCAGCGGGATCAGACGTTTCGCAGGGGGTGCTCCCGGTGCTGCCCTGGACTTTTTTCGGTGTGCTCGGCCCGGTTGCTTCGCCGGCGCCGCTCTTGGACCCGGCGGCGAGGACAACGGACAATACGGAAACACAACGGAGAACCAGGCTGCGCCGCAAGGGGCGCGGTCGCGGCGTCATGAATGCGTCGACCAGTATCGCCGGTCGGCCTCCTCGGCAGGAAGCTTCGCAGTGGCTGAGCCAATCTTCACCGTGCCGCAACGGCCGGAGCCGGTCTTGTACTTCACCCAATTCACCTTGCGGCCCCAAGACCCGTACTGCATGTGACCGTACTTATGTGCGGGGATATCGTGCGGGCAGGTGTGCCCCACCGTGATCCCCGCTTCCGCGACCACCTTAACGCTGTACTCCATCGTTGCTCTTCGCACGCAGCCTCCCCTGTGAGTTACGCCCGGTCACCTGGACGGGTCCGTGTGCAACCTGTGCAACTCCGTGTTTTCGGCGGAACGTTTATCGGATGTTCCGAGGAAGACCTGAGGTTGGCGTACGTCATCAGGAACCGAGGAGAAGGAAGACGCGCGACGCGTCGTCCATCCAGGGGATGATCACAGGCGCGATGACGGAGATTGTGGCCTGAGCGGACACCGGTGACGGAAATTCAGGGTACGGCGGACATGGCGAAGGGTCATTCGGGCCGGTGGAACAGTTTTCGATGACGGTCATTCAGAAAAGGGTTCTTCTCTGCGTCCTCGAGACGGTCATTCAGGGCGGGAGGGCGTCGATGGAAGCCATTCGGGGCGACGGGGTGATCGCGGTTGCCGGCGTGCTGTGATCCGGCGGCATACTGCCGACAGGGTGACCGGGCGTCAGCGAGTCGCCCGGAAAGCCTAATGATGCGCCAGCCGTACGTGCTCTGCGACTTCTTGACTTCTCATCAGGTAATAGTCGGTGTGCGAGAAGTGCCGTGGTACACCCGGTCGGCCCCCTGGGGTCACACCACCGGTATTCCCGATATGACAGCCAATGGGGTCGTCAGTACGTTCGTCTCGGTTCGGCTGCCCGGCCGACGGCGTCCGTGAGACAGGAAGAAGTGACATGACCACGCGTACCGCCGCCGTGGCCGCCGCCGCAGCAGGCGCAGCGGTCCTCGCCACCACCGGCGTCACCTACGCCTCGGCAGCCGGGTCCGCCCAGGCCGCCCCGTTCGTCCAGCAGGCCGCTCCCGCGATGGCTCCCGCCGGTGGTGGCAGCGGCGGGAGAGGCGAGGGGGACGAGGGCCGCGACCGCGACCGTGACTACGACTACGGCTACGGGGAAGAGGGGCGGATCCACTTCAACGAGCGGACGTACTCCGCTCACACGGACGGCTGCATCACCGTGGTCAGCGGCCTGGGCTCGCGGAGCTTCAACGTCCGTAACGACAGCCGCAAGACCGTCGAGGTCTTCACTGGGGCGACCTGCGACAACGGTTCCCCGATCGCGACGGTCGGTCCCTACAGTGCCAGCACCGGTGTCACGCCCGGTTTCGTCCGTGGGGGCGTGTTCGTCCGCAACGGCGTCGTGGGCAGCTTCCGGGTCGTCGACAACTACCGCGACGGGTGGTGGTAGAGCCACCTGCATCCCAGGGAAACCCCGGCCCGTCGGAATCGGGCCGGGGTTTCCGGCATGCGGGGGGCACATCAAGGCGGTGCCCGGTCCCAGGCGGCCGTACCACGTGCGCGGCCCACGCCCGGTGCCCCATAACACCTGCTACGCCATACTAAGTGTTTGCCGAGTCCACCGCGTGTCGCGCTAGGCGGACTCGGCCGGCCGCAGTCCTGCGACCCCGGTCCCAGGTGCCCGGTCGTCGGGCCGGCTCGTTTGGGGCCGTCCGCGAAAACACGCTCGCGGCCAAGATCGCGCAGAGCCTCCCGTGCCAGGGGCAGGGCGGCGGACCCGGCACACGGATCGCCCGACCGGCAGGGGCCGGGACCCGTGGTCCCGTTGCTGCGGCGCTTCAGCAGCGGGGCGAAACCTGTGCCGCCGATCCCGAGGGGCCCGGTCCGGGGGCATCCGGCACGGCCGATGCGGTGCCCCGGTGCACCTCGTGCCGACTGTTGTGGTGAGCATGCCGGGCTCACCCGGGGTCTTTCGTATGGGCCGGGCCGGATCGCGGAGCGGCTGGTGTGGCCGTGGTGCGTGCAGCCGCAAGGGCGCAGGAAGCAGCCCGCGCGAAGAGGGTCCCCATGTTTTGAGGGCCATGGGGGCGGCGGCCGGCGGCCAGGGCGCACAGGTGCGTGCCGGACCCCGTGAGGCCGGCATGATCCGCACGACAGGGGCGTGGGTCCTGGGCACGATGCCCAGTGTCGTCCCGCCCAGCCGTTTTGCCAGTGTCTGCGGCGCGTACGCGGGCAAGCGCGGCAGGATGTACAGCAGTTGCAGGCCCGGCGCGGCCCTGGCGAGCCGTGGGCGGGCCATTGCCGCGAGCGGGAGCGGGAAGCCGATCACCAGCACCCCCGCCACCGCGGCCCGGGTGTGTACCGCGAGCAGGGTCCCGGCCGTCACGGGAATCCGGCCGGCAGGGAGCACCCGGACCACGGCGGCGCGCTGGTGCCCGGTGCCGGGAGTGTGGGAGAGGCCGGCCATCGCCACCGCTGCGGACAGCGCGTACGTGGCGGTGACGGGATCGTGCAGGCCGTACAGGCCGGTGTGGACGGCGGCGACGGCTGCGAGCGTGACCCGGGTGGCCCGTCGGCCCGCGCGGGCCGAGGTGCCCGTGCCGTGCCGCAGTGCGGTGACGGCCCGCCCGCCCGCCCCGCCCCGCCCCGCCCCGCCCCGCCCCGCCCCGCCCCGCCCCGCCCCGCCCCGGCCCGCCCCGGCCCGGCCCGGCCCGGCGCAGCGCCGGGCCGGGCCGGGGTGTGCCCGGGCCGGTGGCGCTGCCGATGTCCTCCTTGGGGCCCATGGCCGGGCCCCCGGCCCGCTTGCAGGATCACATCCGCCCCGAACCGCCGCACGGGTGCGGGCGGGTGCACCGCACTCGCCCCGTTGGTGTTCCCTGCTGTGGGGCCGGCGCCTGCGGACGGGCTCAGGCCCGCGCGGGCGGGTGCCGCCACAGGTAGCCGCCCGCCGTGGCGGCCAGCAGCGTCACGCAACCTGCGAACACCAGGCCTGCATTGCGCAGCCCCAGTGTCACCGCCAGCGCGCCGATCCCGATGACGGGCACCGAGATTCCCGCGTACGCGACGACGAAGAACGCCGAGATGGTGGCGCCCCTGTGGGTGTGTGGAGCCAGCGTGCTCACCACGGTCAGGCCCGCCCTAAAGGCCAGGCCCTGGCCGATGCCGCCTGTCACGGCACCCACGAGGAGGACCGGCAACGACGCCGGCAGCAGGGACGTCCCCACCGCGAACAGGCCGGCCACCAGCACCAGGCAGCCGATGGGCAGGGCGTTGCGCGTGCCGACGCGGCCCATCAGCAACTGCCCGCAGGCCGAGGCGCAGAAGACGCAGAAGACGACAGCGCCGGACACGGCCAGGTTGTGCACGCCCAGTGTCTGGGTGAGGAAGGCCGGCGCGACCGCGGTGAACAGGCCCAGCAGCGAGAATCCGGCGAAGGCGGCGAGCGCGCAGGGCGCGAACACACCGCGTACCTCGGCGGGGACGACCATGCCCTGCGGCCGCAGCGGGGGCCTGGCCCCGCTGCGGTGCACGGTCTCGGGCAGCAGCGAGGTGACAGCCACCGCGGCCGCCAGGAGCACCAGATGGGTCAGGTACGGCAGTTGCAGCGGCCACGGCGCGTACTGGGCCAGGGCCCCCGCGACCGGAGGGCCGAGTCCCAGACCGCCCATGTTGGCCGCGGTCGCCGCGAATCCTGCGCGCTCACCGCGCCCGGCGGGTGCCAGTTCCAGTACGGCGGCCGTGCCCGTACCGCTGAGCAGTCCGGCGGAGAACCCCGACAGGACACGACCGGCGAACAGCAGCGGCAGCCCGCCCTCGAGCAGGAAGCACACCGCGCTCAGCGCGGCCAGCCCCAGCGCGCACAGCAGGACCGGGCGACGGCCGAGAACATCGGAGAAGCCGCCGGCCAGGAGCAGCGCGGTGATCACACCGATGGCGTAGACGGCGAAAACCACGGTGACGACCAGTTCGGAAAAACCGATCTGCTCACGGTAGAGCCCGTACAGCGGTGTCGGCAGGGTCGTGCCCATCATCCCGACCGCGAACACACCCGCCGCAGCCAGATATCCGGGCCGGACGGTGCCCTGCTGACAGCCCGTTTCCTGGTTGGTCACCACTCACCATAGGCATCGGGCGAGGCGCGCCAAGGCGTCGGCTTCGCCGCAGACGGGCCGACGCACAAGCGCCACCAGCACGGCGGAGCGGGCGCGGCCCGCTGCTGCCACCGGCCCGCCGGCCCCGCTCATCACCCTCGCGGCAGCCGGGCGCCTCGCGGATCCGCGAACGCGGGCCGTCAGCAAGGGCAGGGGAGGGCGGCAGGAAGCAGGAACATCCGCAGCGGACAACCGTTCCTGAGCACTGAGCAGGAGTGAGTCCTGCGCGCTGGCACGCCCCGAACGGTCTTGGGCGCACTGGTCGTCCGCTTTCGCAACCGGGCGGCGGCACGGATCCTGTCCGTGGTCCGAGCCGGAAGGGCGGAGTCCCTCACGACCTGGCCATATGGACGCGGCCAGAGGCGACGGGGAGGCCCTGAACCATCTCGCTGGTGGAGCAGGGGCCCCGCACGCCGGCACCGCACCCGGCGTCCCAGATCGCGCTGATCACATTAGCCCGACCAGCCCAGACCACCACGAGCCCACGAGCCGGCCATCACACGATCGAGTTAAACCGTCCTTGTGCGCCACGCACCGGCAAGCAGTTGCCAACCCCCCGGCCCACGGCCCTGGATCGCCTGCGTCCTGGGCCGCCTCACCGGCGGCTGCTTTACCGGCGCCCACCCCCCTTTGGCCCCGTCCCGTTTCCCCCGGGGCCTTCCCGCGGCCCCTGCCGTCACGGTGAGTGTCCCGCCCGGCCGAAGGCGTGCGGGCCCGGCGCGGTCCCGGGACACGTCCCGCCGCCCATGACGCCCCGGCCGGCCGGAGCCCCGGCCCGGCGCCCACGCGGGCGATCAGGTCGCGGCGGCCCTGCCCGTCGCGGTCACCGCCCGCCCCGGCCGGCCGGAAGCCGGCCAAGATCCCGCCAAGCGGTTTCCCCCGGCCCCAGAAGCCCTGCCGGTACGTGGGGGAGCGGGCGGCCATCAGGCCGCGCCGGCAGCCCACCGCAGGCACCGCCGAACGGGAGGCACCGAAGGCGTGTACGCAGACCCATTCGTCCGGTACCACCCGGCCGCACGGCAGTCCCGACCCCATTCGGCCCCGTCTGCCGCGCGGCCGCACCGGAGCGGGAGGGATCGGGGGCAGCATGGAAACGGAAGCCCGCCCGGGAGCCCTTCGCACGTCGACCGGGCGGGCCGCCGTTGTGCGGCCCGCCCCGTCGCCGGCGGCCGTCGCACACGGCCGCAACGGTGTGCCGGCACACGGTGGGCAAGACAGCGCCGCCGGCCGGCCCGCACACGCCGCAGCCCTTCCAGGACGCCTTGTTTCGCCCTCCGCGAGTCGCGACTCAGCCTGTCACCCCGCAGGTCAGCGGCCCCACCTCTGCAAGATCCAACGAGAGGGGACACCTGTTCACGACCCTTGTTCTCTTCGGCCGGCGACCGAAATCTCATCCGCGCCTGCGGAGGTAAGCCTCCAGCTCGGCGGCCCCGGTCAGCATCGCCCGCCCGCGGGCGGACAGCCGGCCGCGCCAGTCGCACAGTGCGGCCTCCAGCGGCTCCAGCCCGCCGGCCGCCCGCACCTGGGCGATCAGCGGGGCGATCTGCTCCAGCAGGTAGCCGCCCCGCCTGAGTTGGTGGGCCAGCCGGGCGTCCCGTACGTCGGCCTCGTCGTAGACGCGGTACCCGGTCCGCGGGTCGCGGCGCGGGCGCACCAGCCCGGCGCGCTCCCATTTGCGCAGCGTCGCGGGCCGGATCCCGAGCTTCCCTGCCAGCGGCCCGATGAACGCGCCGCCGGGCCCGGACACCGCGGCCGGCTCGGACACCGTGGTGGGCTCCAGGTCGCGGAGGGCGCTCTCCACGGCCTGGAGCGTCCGCCGGTCGTCGAGGAGCTGGGCGTGGCTCTCGTCGATGAGGCGGAACGCCTCCTCGACCGCGCCCTGGTTCACGGCCCGCATGATCGACGTCGCCGTCTGGTGGCCGTGGCCGGGAACCAGGGCAAGAAACGCGCGCAGGGCCCCCGCGTGCAGCGAGGTATAGGTGCGGTAGCCGTGGGGTGTGCGACCGGCGGCCGGAAGGATGCCGGCCTCCTCGTAGTTCCTGATCGCCTGCGTGGACAGACCGTGCCCGCGCGCCAGATCAACCGGCCTGAATCGCTCACCGTTTTGAAGGTTTCGACCCATAGGACCGACAATATCGCGGGGAAGTTTCAACCGAAGGTTCAACGATACCGTCGAAGGCATGGCTACTGACATCAAGGACACCGCCCATGCCGTCGAGGCTGCCGCCGTCATGAGGCTGCTCCCGGCCCGGCCGCGGCTGCTCGCCCTGGGCGAGCCCACCCACGGCGAGGACACTCTGCTCGACCTGCGCAACGAGCTCTTCCGGCAACTCGTCGAGCAGGAGGACTACCGGACGATCGCGATCGAGAGCGACTGCATGATGGGCCTGGTCGTGGACGGCTACGTCACCTCGGGCACGGGCACCCTCGACGAAGTCATGGAGCACGGATTCAGCCACGGCTGGGGCACCTTCGCGGCCAACCGCGAACTCGTGCGCTGGATGCGCGCCTACAACGACGGCCGGCCCGCGTCCGAGCGGCTCCGCTTCGCCGGTTTCGACGGCCCGCTGGAGATCACCGGCGCCGCGAGCCCCCGGCAGGCCCTCACCGCACTCCACGGCTACCTCTCGGCCCGGGTGGACACGGACCTGCTCTCCTGCACCGCGGAAACGCTCGACCGCCTGCTCGGCGCCGACGACCGGTGGACCAATCCCGCGGCGATGATGGACCCGGCCCAGTCCGTGGGGCAGTCGGCCGAGGCCAGCCGGCTGCGGCTGCTCGCCGATGATCTGGTGGCGCTGCTCGACGAGCAGACGCCGCACCTGATCATGGCGACATCGCGGGACGACTGGGACCGGGCGCGCCTGTACGGGCGCACCGCGACCGGCCTGCTGCGCTACCACTACTGGATGGCCGACACCTCACCGGCCCGCATGACCCGGCTGGTGGGCCTGCGGGACCAGATGATGGCACGCAACCTCCTCGCCGTCGCCGCTCGGGGCCCGGCACTGGTCCACGCCCACAACGGCCATCTCCAGCGGGACAAGAGCACGATGCGGATGGGTGACCTGCCACTGCAGTGGTGGAGCGCCGGTGCGCTGGTGAGCGCCCACCTGGGCGAGGGGTACGCCTTCGTGGCCACAGCGCTCGGCACGATCCGGCACCAGGCAGTGGACACGCCGCCGCCGGACACCGTCGAAGGGCTCCTGTACGCGCTCCCGGAGGACCGCTGCATCATCGACGCCCCGCGGCTGGCCACCGCCCTCGGCGACACGCGGCCCGCGCCCCGCGTATCCCCCTGGTTCGGCTACTCCCCGCTTGACCCGGCCCACCTGGCGGACATCGACGGCATCGTATTCGTCAAGGACGCCCCGCAGCACTAGTGCCACCACCAGCAGACCGGCCTGCCGGGGCGCCTCGGAGGCGCGGGAGGCGTCCCGGCCGTCAACGGCGACCACGACCGCTCAGCGCCGGCCGCCCCCGGGCGCCGGCAGGCCGGTGACCTCCGCGAGGGCCTGCGGCGACGGCTTGAAGTACCGCTTCACGTTTCCCGGCTTGCGATGCCTCGACTTGGCCATGAGCATCAGCGGGCCCGCTCCGGCCTCCCCGAGGTGGGTCAGGCCGGAGTGCCCCCACTCGTGCAGGTCCCAGCCGGTGCCCTGCCCGGCGGACGCGGTGTGCTGGCCCAGCAGCGCGTGGGCCTGCCCGTACGACAGCCGGGCCAGCCCGGTGCACGGGCACACATCCCGCGGCGAGACGACCTTGCCCGGTCCCGGGCGGCGGTGCCGGTTCGGCAAGCTCCACGTACGACCGGGGGAAGGGCGCCCGAGGACCGGGCCCGCGCGAGCGGATGGTGCCTCTGATCAACGGCGCCGACCGCACACCGCAGTGGTTCATCGAGGACGTCTGGGGCCAGTTCGACGACGATCACACCCGCCCCGGCGCCCCGCCGCACACGGTTTCGCCGAAGGAGCGCAGACGCAGCCTCCAACGTCCGGTACCCGACGGGGTGTTGACTTCCCTACTGGTTTTAGGCTTCCTTAATGGCATGAGGGAGGATCGCAGGCTCCGCCGTCGCAATGAGACCGTGCAGGAGATCCTCGACGTTGCGGTCGAGGTCATGGCAGAGGAAGGCGTGGCGGCGCTCAGCCTCGCGGAGGTCGCGCGGCGGATGGGCATGCGTCCGCCGTCCCTGTACCAGTACTTCCCGTCGAAGATGGCCGTCTACGACGCGCTGTTCGAACGCGGGATGCGTCAGGCGGTCGAGGTGCTGGATCCGTACCTCGCCATGCTCTGCGAGGATCCGCGGAGCGCCATCACCGCGGGCCAGGAGGCCACCATCACCTGGGTGATGGCCAACCCGGTGCTCGCGCAGCTCCTCTACTGGCGGCCAGTGCCAGGTTTTGAACCCTCTCCCCGGGCGTTCGAGCCCGCCGTGCGACAGCTGGAAGCCCTGCGCACGGCACTGCAAGCGGCCGTGGACGCCGGGCAGTTGGCGCCTGCGGCCGCAAGCGAGGAAGGCGTGGCCCTCTACACGGTGCTGACGTCCGGTGTGATCAGTCAGCAGCTCTCCAACGAACCGTCTCCATCGGCCGGGGAGGGCCGGTTCACCCGGCTCGCACAGACGGCACTGGACATGTTCTTTGGCTACTTTGCCCCCGAGGAGGGCGAGTTCGATGACCACATCCTTCAAGGCAGCCGCACACCTGCCGCAGACCGGCCGCAACCAGTCGGCTGAGATCGCCGAGGCCGAGGGCCGGGCAGCCCTCACCCTGCTCAAGGGCCTGGGCAACGGCGACTGGCCGCTCCCCACCGACTGCGGCGAGTGGGACGTGCGCACCCTCGTCTCCCACCTCGTCGGCCAGTGCGAGGACAACATCCGTCTCCGTACGATGCTGCGCCGCCAGCTCGTGGGGCCGCGCCGCTACCCCGACAAGATCACGCTCGATGCCCACATGGCCGTGCAGATCGACGACCATGCCTCCGAGGCCGGGCCGGCACTGGTGGAGCAGTTCGCACTGCTGTGGCCCCGCGCCGTGCGCGCCCGCAGACGGAGGCCCGGTCCGATGCGGCGCGTCACGGTGGACAGCGGGATCCCCGGGGTGCCCCGGATGTCCATCGCCTACCTGCTCGATGTGATCTACGTACGCGACCTGTGGATGCACCGCATCGACCTGGCGCGGGCCACGGAACAGCCGGTCGCACTCGAGGAGCACGACCGGCACATCGTCGAGCAGGTGGTCCGCGACCTGGCGCTGGCCTGGTCCGACGCGCCGGTCCGCCTGGAGCTCAGCGGCCCCGCGGGCGGTACCTGGCTGCTGGGCTCGGGCGAACCGGCGGGGGTTGTCAGCGCGGACGCCGTGGCGTACATGCGTGCACTGTCCGGCCGCGACGGCGAGGTCGCGCTGGAGCTCACCTCCGGTGCCCAGGAGGCCCTTGCGGCCGTCCGCCGGGCCAGGGTCGTGTTCTGACGGACAGCCGCCTCATGCTCCGGACCGGGCGGGCCCGGCTCATGACCCGTATCACCGACAGGCCATGAGCCGGGTCCCGCCCGAACGCCTCTCAGCCGCGGGCCGCCGCGCTGCGCCCGTCCCGGCGGGCACATCAGCGAGTTCGCCCGGCCCTCGGTCGACGACGCCTTCAACCTGGTCAGCCACGCCGCCACCGGGTACGACCTGAACCGCGCGGCTTTTGACGCCGGGCTGCAGGACTCACCAAGTCTTACGCCACCTTCTCCAACTTCGCGCTGCCGCAGTACGACACCGACGTCACCAACTACCTGTCGACCAACGGCGTGTTCCAGCGCGAACCGCACCGACCGCTGCCCGGGTGCCGCCGGCCGTCAACCGCTCGAAGCCGTGCGGCCCGGCATCGCCACCCGCTGCGGCCGGGGCGGTCGAAGAACGACGAAGCCGGCCTCCGCGGTTGCCGGGGCCGGCTGGTGTGGTGGTGTGTCAGGCGGTCTCGGTGAGCGCCGTGCGACCGGGCGGCAGTGCGCGTGCGGTCACGGCGAAGGCCACGGCGGTGAACGCGGCGGTGGTCAGGAAGGCTGCGCGGGCGCCGGGTACGAACGCGCCAGGACGGCGCCGGCACAGTACACCGACACGACCCCACAGCGACATGCCGCGACATGCCACGGCCGGGCTCTGCCAGATGGCCGGCCTCGAGATCACCCGGATCGAACGTGGGCCGACCGACAACGTCTCGCCCTGCCGCAAGAGCGTCCCGGGGCGGCAGGTCCGGGCCGCGGCGCACCGCGGCCACGATGCTTCGGTGCGCCGCGCAGTCAGGAGGTGCCGCCGGTGGCCGCGGGAACGCTGCCACCAGCAGGCCGGTCACGAACACCGCCCCTGCAGTGGTCCACCCGACCGGCCCGCTTCGAGGGCTGACCGCCCAGGGCTGACGGAGCAACCTGGGGGCGGGCCCGCAAGGCCGGGCCCGGGGCATGGTGTGGCCGGGTTCGGCCGCACACCGACACGTGCGGTCAGTAGGCCGAGTTGACGTGGTCGATGGAGCCGTAGCG
>NZ_JBICXB010000083.1:0-14227 GCF_043200055.1 Streptomyces sp. NPDC048496
GGGAGGGCAGTCGTCAGGCGCACGAAGCGCGTCAAGCCCGCTGCCGCAAGGTAAGCGGGAATCTCCCGGCTTCAGCCGGGAGAGCACTTCAAAAGTCGGAGGAACCGCTGCAGCTGGCCCACGCACGATTCCCCTGGATCATGGTCTTCGACGACCATGATGTGGAGAACAACTGGGCCGACGAGACATCGGAGAACGACGACGACCCGGCGTACTTCCTGGCCCGGCGCCGGCAGGCGTTCCAGGCCATGTACGAGCACGGTCCGTTCCGCCGCGGCCAGCTCCCCTCCGGCCCCGACGTGCAGATGTACCGTCGGCTGAACTACGGGCAGCTCGCCGACTTCACGATGCTCGACACCCGTCAGTACCGCGACGACCAGCCCTGCGGCGACGGCTCCTCGGCCACCTGCGCCGAGCGCTTCGATCCCGACCGTACGCTGATGGGAACCAGGCAGCGGGACTGGGTGCTCCAGGGCTTCGGGCGCTCGCGGTCCCGCTGGCAGATCCTGGGCGACCAGGCACCGATGGGACAGACCGACCAGGACGCGGGCCAGGCTGTCAAGGTCTTCCTCGATCCCTGGGACGGCTACGTCGCCGAGCGCAACACTCTCCTGGCCGCAGCCCAGGACCGCGGGGTTCGCAACCTGGTGGTGATCACCGGCGATCGTCACCAGAACTATGCCTGGGATCTCAAGCGTGACTACGCGGATCCAGACTCGCCCACCGTGGCCAGTGAGTTCGTCGGCACCTCCATCACCAGCGGCGCCGACGGTGCGGACATGACCACCAAGGGCAGGACGCTCCTGGCGGCCAACCCGCACATGAAGTTCTTCAACAGTCAGCGCGGCTACGTCCGCTGCAACGTCAACAGGGACCGCTGGCGGAGCGATTTCCGCGTACTCCCGTACGTGACCCGCCCGGGAGCACCGATCAGCACCCGGGCCTCCGTGGTCGTCGAGGACGGCCGTCCCGGAGTGCAGGTCTGACCGCCGGCTGTCCTGCGCGACGCGCACTTCGGCCCCGCCGGCCCTTGAACCACCGCCTCCACGCGGACCAGCATCCGTCGATCATTCCCGTGCGTCAGATGCGCACGCAGTGCAGAAAGAGGTGCGGCTCGGGTACCGCCTCAGGGTGGGACGGGGTGAACACACTGCTCTGCTCCCACTGGACCGCCAGACCTGCCCCGGTCACCACCGAGGTGAACTCATCGGCGCCGAAGCTGGTCACGTGCACCTTCTGGCCCATGAATACGGCGCCGACATCCTCCACGTCCAGCGGCACCGTCGCCACGACCAGGTGCCCTCCGCGCCTCAGCGACCGCCCGAGCCGCTGCAACAGCCGCGACTGTTCGCCCCGCGACATCTGCAGGAGCGAGAAATACGCGCAGACAGCGTCGAAACTCTCGTCCTCCAGCGCCAGTTCACGGACGTCGGCGCACCGGAAGGCCGCCTCGGGTACCTGCCGGGCCGCGAGGTCCACCATCACCGGCGAGACATCGACCCCCAACACGTCATGACCGGCGTCGGCCAGGCTCTGTGCGGTTGGCCGGCCGGTTCCGCTGCCTACGTCCAGGATCCGGCTGTGCGGGGCGAGTCGGGTCAGCAGGCGTTGCAGCGAGGCGCGGTGCGCTGTCGAGCCGGCGAAGGCTCGCTCGTAGTCGGCGCCGAGAGCGTCGAAGACTGTCGCGGCCGTGGGGCGGAGCTCGTCATGCATCGAGGCGTTTCCTCCGAGGGCGGGCGAACGGTTCCCCGGAATCGTTGCACCGCTCACGACAACCTTCAACGCCCCCAGGCCGGCCCGCCCGCACGCACAGCACTCTGCGTAACGTGCTGCGTCACCGATGGTCTCCGCCGAGGGGACCACCGGTGACGCGGCCGTACGGTCAGGCGCCGGAGGCGTCCAGCATGGCGCCGCGCTCTACGACCTTGACGCGCTCACGGCCCTGTTCCGCACCGAGAGCCTGCTCGTGTGCGTCCAGGCGGTGCCAGCCGTCACGCGTGGTGTAGCGGACACCGCGCGCCTGGAGGAAGGCGACGACCGCGTCCGGATCAGGCTGCGTCGGGGCCGGCAGCACGCCCGCGGCCCGGTCCTCCAGCAGACAGGCGACCGTTTCGTTGGCGTCGCCCTTGGTGTGGCCGATCAGGCCGATCGGTCCCCGCTTGATCCACCCGGTGACGTACACCGAGGGCATCGGCTCCGCACCCTCGACCACCCGTCCGGCGACGTGAGGGACCGTGCCGGAGGCGGGGTCGAACGGAAGCTTCGGCAGTTCATCCGAGTAGTACCCGACCGCCCGGTAGACGCTCTGGACATCCCAGTCGGTGAATCGCCCCGTGCCGCGGACGTTGCCGGTGCCGTCCAGCTCCGTCCGCTCCGTCCGCAGGCCGACCACGGTGCCATCGTCCCCGAGCACCTCGACCGGGGACTCGAAGAAGTGCAGGAACAGCTTGTGGGGCCGGTCGCCCACGTCCCGGATCGCCCAGTTCTCCAGGGTGGAGGCGACCATGTTCGCCTGCTTGTTCCCCCGCCGGGTCTCGATCGAGCCCGCGTCGTACTCGATGTCCTCGGGGTTGACGATGACCTGGATGTTGGGGGAGTGGTCCAGCTCCCGCAGCTCCATCGGGGAGAACTTGGCCTGCGCCGGACCGCGCCGCCCGAAGACGTGCACCTCCAGTGCCTTGTTCGCCTTGAGGCCTTCGTACACGTTCGCCGGGATCTCTGTGGGCAGCAGCTCGTCCGCGGTCTTGGCGAGCATGCGCGCCACATCCAGGGCCACATTGCCCACACCGAGAACGGCGACCTTCTCGGCCGTCAGCGGCCAGGTTCGCGGCACTTCGGGGTGCCCGTCGTACCAGGAGACGAAGTCGGCCGCACCGTAGGAGCCGTCGAGGTCGATCCCCGGTATGTCGAGGGGGCGGTCCGCTTCGGCGCCGGTGGAGAAGATGACCGCGTCGTAGAAGGAGCGCAGGTCGTCGAGGCCGATGTCATGGGGGTAGTCGACGTTGCCGAACAGCCGCAGCTGCGGCTTGTCCAGCACCTGGTGCAGCGCGGTGACGATGCCCTTGATCCGGGGGTGGTCAGGGGCCACTCCGTACCGGATCAGGCCGAAGGGGGCGGGCATGCGCTCGAACAGGTCGATCGATACACCCGGGTCCAGTGCGCACTCGGATTTCAGCAGCGCGTCGGCTGCGTAGATACCGGCGGGGCCGGCTCCGACAATGGCGACGCGGACGGGGCGTGTCATGGGGCTGTTGTTCCTTCGTTCCATGGGGCGGTTGAACGCGGGCGGAGAGCAGTGGAAGTAAGGCTTGACTTAGTACTCTCCACCGCACACGCTATGTCCTGCCTCCACCGCCCCTCCGACCGGGGGGCCATCCGTGAGGTGACAGCCCTGCTTGCCCGCCTCCGCGCCGTCCGCTCCGCAGAGCCCGACATGCGGCGCGGCGTTGCCCTCCGCCCGGTCGATCCAGCACGATGAGTGGGAATGGATCATGCCGGAGCAAGGGGGAGCGCATGGCTGACCAGTGGGTGAAGCTCGAACTCGATCTGACGACGTGCCCTGTGCAACGCTTCGAACGGTATGTGGAGGCGTGCCGCGGAGCCGGTAGGTCAGCGGTGCGGGGGTGGACTCAGGGCCGGCCGCTCGGCTACGGCCACCTGTGCCGCGCGCATCAGGTGTGTGCCGACCCGGTAGCCGGGACGAAGCACCTCGGTGCAGGTTGCGCTGGTGGTGCCGGAGCCGGTGGTCGAGGTGAGGGCTTCGTGTATGCGGGGGTCGAACGGTTCGCCTGCCTCGCCAACACTGCGCAGGCCCAGCGCGGCGAGGTGGGACTCCAGAATCCGGGCGACTTGGTGGAAGCCATCGGTGACGTAGCCCTGGGCCCGGGCCCGGTCGATGGCGTCCAGGACGGGCAGCAGCCCCGCCAGGACATTGGCGACGGCCGCTTCCCGGATCGCGAGGCGGTCCCGCCGCACCCGTTTGCGGTAGTTGTCGTACTCCGCCTTGACCCGCTGCAGGTCCGCCGTGCGCTCGGCCAGGTCCGCCTCCAGTTGCCGGATGCGGTTCTCGGGGCCGGACGGACTGTGGGCGGCGTGGCTGTCCGCAACCGGTGGGCCGGTCGTCGCTGCCGGGTGCGTCGACGGTGTGGCCTCCTGACCTTCGGGTCGGCGAGGCCGGAGCGTGACGGGATCGGTGCTCCTGCGATCGTGGACGACCACGAGGGGTGGGAGATCCGGACGCGGGGGCTGGGGCGACTGCTTCATCACGTGTCTCCCTTCGCGGTGTCATCGTCCACGATCTCCGCGTCCACGACGTCCTCCTCGCCGCCCTGTCCGGCGCCGGCAGCAGGACCGGGGGGCTGATCCGTTCGGGCCTGGGAGTAGAGGGCAGTGCCGATCTTCTGAGCAGCGTTGGCTGCTCGTTCCACGGCGGAGCGAAGGGCGGCGGTGTCGTCGCCTTTGAGTTTCTCCTTGACGTCGGCCAGAGCGTTCTCGACGTCCGTCCTGACATCCGCGGGGATCTTGTCGGCATTTTCGGCCAGGAGCTTCTCGGTGGTGTAGAGGAGGTGTTCGGCGCTGTTACGGGTGTCGGCGGCCTCCTTGCGGCGGCGGTCCTCCTCCGCGTGAGCCTCGGCATCGCGCATCATCCGCTCGATGTCGTCCTTGGGCAGCGCGGAACCACCGGTGATGGTCATCTTCTGTTCCCTGCCGGTGCCGAGGTCCTTGGCGGCGACGTGCATGATGCCGTTGGCATCGATGTCGAAGGTGACCTCGATCTGCGGGAGGCCGCGCGGGGCCGGGGGCAGGCCGGTCAGGTCGAACACGCCGAGCTTCTTGTTGTAGGCCGCGATCTCGCGTTCGCCCTGGTAGGCCTGGATCTGGACGGACGGCTGGTTGTCCTCGGCCGTGGTGAAGATCTCCGAGCGTTTGGTCGGGATCGTGGTGTTGCGCTCGATCAGTTTGGTCATGATGCCGCCCTTGGTCTCGATACCCAGGGACAGCGGGGTGACGTCCAGCAGCAGGACGTCCTTGACCTCGCCCTTGAGGACACCGGCTTGCAGTGCTGCGCCGATCGCGACGACCTCGTCCGGGTTCACACCCTTGTGCGGGTCCTTGCCCGTCAGTTCCTCCACGAGGCCCGTGACGGCGGGCATCCGGGTGGAGCCGCCGACCAGAATGACGTGGTCGATGCCGGAGACCTTGATTCCCGCGTCCTTCACGGCCTGGTGGAACGGGTTCTTGCAGCGCTCCAGGAGGTCCGCTGTGAGCTGCTGGAACTGGGCACGCGTGAGCTTCTCGTCGAGGTGCAGCGGGCCTTCCGCGGAGGCGCTGATGTAGGGAAGGTTGATGGTCGTCTCGGTTGCCGCGGACAGTTCGATCTTCGCCTTCTCCGAGGCCTCGCGCAGCCTCTGAACGGCCATTTTGTCCTTGGCCAGGTCGACCCCGTAGCTGTTCTTGAACTGTTTCACCAGGTGGTCGACGATCCTCTGGTCCCAGTCGTCGCCGCCCAGGTGGGTGTCGCCGTTGGTGGACTTCACCTCCACGATGCCCTCGCCGATGTCCAGAAGGGACACGTCGAACGTGCCACCGCCGAGGTCGAAGACGAGGATCGTCTGGTCGTTCTCCTTGTCCAGGCCGTACGCCAGAGCCGCAGCGGTCGGTTCGTTCACGATCCGCAGTACCGTCAGACCGGCGATCTCCCCGGCCTCCTTCGTGGCGGTGCGCTGCGAGTCGTTGAAGTACGCGGGCACGGTGACCACGGCGTCGCTCACGTCCTCACCCAGATAGGCCTCCGCATCGCGCTTGAGCTTCTGCAGGACCCGCGCGGAGATCTCCTGCGCGGTGTAGCGCTTCCCGTCCACGCCGCCGGAGTCCGGGAATCGCCAGGCCGCCTCACCCATGTGCCGCTTCACCGACCGGGCGGTGCGCTCCACGTTGGTCACCGCCTGCCTCTTGGCGACCTCGCCGACCAGCACGTTGCCGCCCTTGGCGAATGCCACAACGGACGGGGTTGTCCGGGCGCCCTCGGCGTTCGGGATCACAACCGGTTCGCCGCCCTCCAGAACGCTGACGACCGAGTTCGTCGTACCGAGGTCGATACCGATCGAGCGTGCCATGATCCCGCTCCTTTTCCATGCTGCCCCTCTGGGCAGGTGCAAGGGCTGCTCCGCGGCACCTGGGCCGCGGCGTCCGGGCCCGGCGAATCACGGTCGGCAACCGCACCGGCCGGTCTCGGCATCGAACGTGTCTTTCACCCTCAGATTCCGGGATACGTCGGCTGCCAACCGCTGTCAACGCGATGGGCATGCCCTCGGTGTCGTAGGTATGCGGCCGCGGACCAAGGTGCCGGGGATTGTGCTCCACCCCGGCCACGAGGCCCCGCAGCCGGACAGGATCGTCAGGACGCCGCGCCCGTGGCTTCACGGCTCGTGCCCGGACCGCAGATGCCGGGTCCGGGCGATGAGCAGGGCTACGTCGTCGTGGTCGTCCTGGTGGCGCAGCGCGCCCAGCAGGAAGTCGCAGGTCTCCTCCAGAGGGCGGCGGGGGTTGCTGAGCAGGTCGGTGAGCGCCTGGAGGCGGACGTCGATGTCCTCGTCGCGGGTCTCGACCAGCCCGTCGGTGTAGAGGACCAGTTCGTCGCTGAGACCCAGGTGGAACTCGACCGTCTCGAAGGGGACGCCGCCGACACCCAGGGGGGCTCCGGTGGGCAGTTCCAGCAATTCCGGCACGCGACCCGGCCGCGTCAGCACAGGAGGCAGATGGCCGGCGGTGGCCATGCGGCAGCGCAGGAGGTGCGGGTCGTAGACGGCGAAGACGCAGGTGGCCATGGTGCCGTCCAGACCCACGGCGATGTCGTCGAGTTGAGTGAGGACAGCATCGGGTTCCAGCCCGAGTGCGGCCAGGGTGCGGGCGGCGATGCGCAGCTGGCCCATGGTCGCGGCCGCGTTGATGCCGCTGCCCATCACATCGCCGACCACCAGCGCGGTCTGCTCACCGCGCAGCGGGATGACGTCGAACCAGTCCCCGCCGGCCTCGTCGGCCGCCGCAGCGGGCTGGTATCGGTAGGCGATCTCCAGCCCGGGCCTGGGGGCGGGCTCGGAGGGCAGCAGGTGGCGTTGCAGGGTGAGCACGGCGCGGCGTTGACGCTGGTACCAGCGGGCGTTGTCGATGGATACCGCCGCGCGGGCGGCGAGTTCGACAGCGAGCACTTGGTCGTCGTGGTCGAAAGGCTGCTGGTTGCGAGCGCGTTTGAGGTCCAGGACGCCGAGGACCTCACCGCGGGCGATCAGCGGCACCGCCAGATAGGAGTGCAGGCCGGCCTCCTTCAGCAGGGTGGCGGCGTGCGCGTCGCGGGCGATACGGGCAAGGTCGCTCTCCCGCACACGGGACACCAGGACGGGGCGGGCGGATCTCGCGCACTGGGTGACCAGCCGGGTGGCGTCGTATCTCGCCAGCTCGCCGACCGGGTCGGCGGCCCGGACTGCCGGCGTGGGGTAGGCGGTCTTCACCGCGAGCGCACGAAACGACGCCGTGTCGCCGGCGTCGTGGGGTTGCGTGCCCCCCAGCACGGAGTCGAGGACGTCGACGGCGACTATGTCGGCGAACTCCGGCACGACTATGTCCGCCAGTTCCCGGGCAGTGACCTCAAGGTCGAAAGAGGTGCCGATCCGCGCGGACGCGTCGGCGATCAGGGCCAGGCGCCGCCGAGTCCGGACGGCGGCGGCAGCCGCCCGCAGCTGCTCGGTGACGTCCACGACCGAGGTGGCCAGGCCGATCACCTGCCCGGACGCGTCCTCCAGCCGGTAGAACGACACACGCCAGGCGTGCTCCGCGCCAGGGTCGGCCGCGGTGCGGCCGGTGGTGAACTGGTTCAGCCGAGGGACGCCGTCCGCAAGCACGCGCCGCATCGCCGATTCGGTGGCGTCGGCGTCCAGGAACGACAGCACCTCGCCGACGCGCCGGCCCAGGTGCTGCTCGGCGGGCAGGCCGTTGATGCGCTCCAGCGCTGGGTTGACCAGCACGTACCGCAGGTCGGAGTCCATGACCGCAAGGCCCATCGGGGATTGCGACACCAATCGCACAGACAAGGCCAGATCCCGCTCCACGCGTTGCAGCGTGGCGTGGTCGAAAGCGATGCCCAACGCGTAGAGACGGCCGTGCTCGTCCTCAAGACGCATGTTGCGGAATTCGGCCAGCCGGGTGCTGCCGTCCTTGTGGCGCACCGGGAATACCCCGGCCCAAGCCCCGCAGCCCGCCATGACCTGCGCGAACAGGGACATCACCCGCTCCCGATGCCGTTCCTCGATGAGCAGGTACATCGCGCTGCGGCCCAGTGCCTCCCTGGCGGTGTAGCCGAACAGTTCCTCGGCCTGCGGGCTCCACAGAGCGATCCGGCCCTCCGCGTTCAGGACCACCGCGGCCACACCCAGCACATCGAGCAGCCCGCCCGGCGCGGCCGAAGGATCAGCCGCCCCCGGGTCAGTGTTGCCCAGCAGGCCGTCGGCGTCAGTCACGGCCGGACCCTCCTTCCCCTCAGAGGCCCACACCGCCCGCGCGAACCGCCTCGCCGCCGTGGCTCCCATGCCATACCTTCCCGTGTGTCCATCGTCCCCCCACCGGCCGACAGCGGCAGATCCGAGCCCGGATTCGGGGCCGTCTCGCGTCCGGGGTGTTGCCGGAGGCGTCGGCGGACCGCGATGGACGGCCTCCTGAGGCCACCGATCCACCGGCAGCGACGGCTGTACGGAACTGCCCCGCTCTGCGATCAGCCGGTCACGATCGTCGCTCCCCTCGCGACACGGGAAGCCGCCCCCCGTGATCACCAACCGCGTCACCGACATCAGCCCGCGGAGGCGAATCCCATGACCATCGGCTGACCCTCACCGATCACCGGGCTCGCCGACCTTACGGCCGGAGAGCCCACTCCTTCAGGCCGTCGAGCGCAACTGGTCCAGTTCTCTGCCGATCGCATCCCGCAACAGATTGTGCTGCGGACCGAGTCTGAACTGCTCGTCGTTCGACCGGTCACGCGGATAGAGTCACATCGGCGCACCCACCAAATCGGCCGGCTCCCACTCGAACCGCGGCCAGACATGCGCATGCAAGAACAGGTCCGTGTTCCCCAGGATCTCCGGATTGACCCGCCGGGGGAGGACAACCGACAGCCGCCAGATATCAGTGAGGGGTGCAACAGCTGCAGCGATGATTGTCTGTCGCCGCCAACAACTCCTGAGCAGCTGTCCTCACCCTATGGACATCGTCCTCAGCCAGCAGCTCCGCCGTTCTCCGCCCACTTCCGACGGCCTCGTGAGCTGCCTTCTCCATCCCCACCTGCGCAGCGTTGCCATGTTCGAGCACTGCCTGTAGCGACTCGACCACACCAGCCCGGCAGGTCACGGTCTGGGTGACCGCGATCTCCCACAAGAACGGCACCACAGCGACGGTCGCGTCGAAGACCGCCGGCTCACCAACCCACGTGCCGGTGGTGGGTCCTCCCGACAATCCGGCCGGAAGAGCGGCCCTCACCGAACGTCGACGGCCCTGACACCATCGGCGTGGTATCAGGGCCGTCCCGCGGGTCCGGCGTGGGGCACCGGATTACTGCAGTTATCTAGCACATTGCTGCAGAGGGGATGTAAGAGACATGCACGCTCGAAGCGACGTGACCTCTTACGAGCGATGGATCCGCCAGGTGCCTGGCCGATGGCCCGGCCGAGCTGCACCGTCGGGTCGGGCCAGTGACTGTTTCGCTCCACGGCCCGGGCCGTGGTGGCGACCGCAGACCTGCGTGACATGCCGACGCTGTCCTGGTCCGCGAGAGGGGTGTGGTGGGTCGCTGTGGTGGCCGGGGTGGTGGGTGGAGGGCGATGGCAGCTGTTCAGGGCGGTGGGGGTGAGGTTCTGGGTGTGCCGGATCCGGTGTTCATGCTGCCGAGAGGGTGATCGGGCGTCATCAAGTCGCCCAGAAGGCCTAATCGTGTGCCAAATAAGCTTACTTTCATATGTGTTGACGGTGCGTCATGTGTTGATCGGTGTGCGGTGCGGGTCGTTCGTACACCCGGTCGGCCCCCTGGTGATACGTCCGATATGACAGCTAAAGGCGCCATAAGTACGTTCATTGCAGGCCGGTTGCCCGGCCGACCCTCAGAGACAAGGGAGAAGTGACATGAAGACGCGTACCGTCGCCGTGACCGCTGCCGCAGTGGGCGCCGCGGTCATCGCCACTACCGGCATCACCTATGCCTCGGCCGCCGGATCCACCCAGGCTGCCCCGTCCGTCCAGCAGGCCGCTCCGCTTAGTGGTGACGGCGGGAACGGCAACGGGAACGGGAACGGAAGCGGGAAGGGGAACGGAAACGGAAACGGGAACGGGAACGGGTTCGGGAACGGGAACGGGAACGGGTTCGGGAACGGGAACGGGAACGGGTTCGGGAACGGGAACGGGTTCGGGAACGGCGGTGGCGGCAAGGGGAACGAGGGAGGCGGCTACGGCGGTAACGAGCGTGGCGGTAACGAGCGTGGCGGTAACGAGCGTGGCGGCAAAGAGCGCCGTGGTCACCGGGAGGAGGGCCGGATCTTCATCAATGAGCGGTCGTACTCCGCTCGTGGGGAGGATGGCTGTATCACGGTGGTGAGCGGTCTGGGTGCCAAGAGCTTCAACGTCCGTAACGACAGCCGCCGGACCGTTGAGTTCTTCCAGGGGGCGACCTGCGACAACGGTTCCCCGGTCGCGACGGTCGGTCCCTGGAGCACCAGCAACAATGTCTTCACCCGTAAGCACATCCGCGGCGGCGTGAAGGTCCGCAACGGTGTCGTGGGCAGCTTCCGGGTGGTCCGGGACCACTACGGCAGGTTCGGCGAGGGCGGCGGGTTCGGCGAGGGCGGCGGGTTCGACGAGGGCGACAGCTACTGACCCAGCCGCTTGCGTCACAGGGAAACCCCGGCCCGTCGGAATCGGGCCGGGGTTTCCGGCATACGAGGGGCATCCCCGGCAGACACCCCGAACCCCGCACGGCCGGACCCACGCACACCACACCCAAGGTGCCGCCCGGCAGCAGCGCATCGTAGTCATCGGGCGCGGCGTCGGACACCAGGCGTTGGACGGTGACGGTTCCGCCGGGTCCATATCAAAGCGGCATGCCTGGACTCCGCCAGTGTTGCTGCGGAGGAATGGTTCGATGACGAGGAAGACGGGTGGGGCGAAGTCGCCTCGGCGCTCAACGCCGAGTTGAGACGGCGGGGGCTGCCGCCGTATGAGTCCGTACCGGTGGAGGCGGACTTTGTTCCCGGTTCGGGGCAGGCCTTCGAGGAGAAGCTGATCCCCTCCATGACCGGGTTCGGTGCTCTGTGCCAAGCGCACCTGTCACGGGAGGAAGCGGAGACCGTCTGCGGCTGGACGGTGCTTGTGCCCCTGTCCCTCGACGAGGAGATCTGGTTGCCCATCAACTCCGGCTACACGGATTCGACCATGGTCGCCGGCGCTCCCCAGGTGCTGGCAATCGCGGAGAAAGTGGCGGCAGCCGTCGACCTGCCGGCCGAGACCCCGGCGATGTGCGACAACCTCGACCTGACTACGTGGTTCATGGACGGAGCAGCGAAGGAACTGGCCGCCGTTCGACCGGAACCGTGGGGCGATGACCTGGACACAGCCTTCTACGTCGCACTGTTCCTGCGCGCTGCCCAGCACTCGATCCGGCGTGACTGCCCCATCGTCTGCACCTGATGTCTGTCCTCGGTCCCGCTCGCCTCCTGACGAATATCACTCACAGCAACGTGATGTCGGAAGTTGAGTCAGGATGATGAAGGGCTACCGGTGCCGCTCCCTGGGACCAGTTTTCGGCCCGGGCTGCTTGAACAGCCTCCCGCCGAGCCGGTGGCCGGCTCACTCCTGCCGGACGAGCGAGGACCTGTCCGTGGCGCCCGGGCGGCGGGTGAGCACGCGCGTGGTGCTGCCGTCGTCCTCGCTGATGTCCCGGATGTGCTCGAAGCCGATCCTGTCCAGCAGGGTCAGCGAGGCGCTGTTCGGTGCGGCTACGGTGGCGTGTACCTCCGTCAGCCCGAGAGCGTCAAAGCCGTAGTCCACGACGGCCTGGGCCAACTCCGTCCCCAGACCCGATCCCCACGCCGCCGGGGCCAGTGCATAGACGATCTCGTGGCCCCCGACCACATCGGTCGGTTTGATTTCGGCATGCCCGATCAGCAGGCCGTCTCTGCGAACGGCCCAGACATCGAACAGGTTCTGGGCGTAGACCTTCGTGAAGATCCGCCCGAACAGGGCCCGGTCCTCCTCCTCGGAAGCGGCACCGTCACCTATCCACTGCGACACCCTCACATCCTGGAACAGGGCTACGAAGTCCTCTTCGTCCTCAGGGGTATAAGGGGCCAGGAGCAGGCGCTCGGTGCGCAGAGTCGGGGTCATGGACGGCGACGCTACCCACCTGGCGCCACGCCCGGCAAACCACTTTCACCAGCGCAAACTCCGCCGGCCCAGCCCCGGCCGCCACAGCACCGGCGATCGCCGTCCGCGCCGAGGAATCGTCTACGTACGGGCCATTACCTGGTCGACCATCCGAGACGAGCCACTGGACCTCGATGTGCGCGACGACCACGACGGTTATCCCGGGTCCTGTTCAGGCGTGAGCGATAGGTGATCCAGACATCACCCGGAAGCTTGACGTAGCAGTACCATCGGGTCGTGAGGCGCGGACATAGCGTCTGCAATCGTGACGCTCCGCTCTGAACGTGCAGTCTCGCCCGCCGATGGCTCGGTCTCGTGGACGGTGGCGGACTCTCAGTTCTGCCTCTATCGCGAAGCCTCTCTTCCTCGCCGGCCTACGCGGCCTTGGCCGCTCGATCAACACCGAACGCACGTACGCATCCCGCGTCGCCCTGTTCCTCTCCTGGTGCGAGGACGAGGGCCTGGACTGGCACTCGGCAGGGATGTTCGACCTTGCGAGGTTCCTGCGCTGCTTGGTCCAGGAACCGTTGCCGACCCGTTCCCGTACGGCGAGTCCACCACGTTTCCGCTCCAGCAAGACAGCGAACGCCGTGATGACTGCGGTCTGCGAGTTCTTCCGTTTCGCGGCCCGCGAGGAGTGGATCGATCCGACCCTGGTCGACCGTCTCTCCGCGCCGAAGTACCTGCGCCGGCTCCCGCACGGGTTCAACCCCGGTGAGGACGGCCAGTTACGCCACGGCAGAGCAAAGATGATGAAGTTTCCGGCGGGAGAGGACCCGGCGGAACTGCTGCGAGCCGAGGACACCAAGGTCCTGATGATGCTGGCGGACCGCGCGCGGGACAAGTTCCTGATCGGGCTTCTGGGCCGGGTCGATGTTCAGCCGCCGGTTCGCCCCCTGAAGACGTTCGTAGCTGTCCAGGAACTCGTCGCCGAGGACCTTCGGTTGGAACAGCAACGTCACGTTGCCGATCTCTGCCTCGTGCGGCGACGTGTTGAGGGGGGAACTGCTTCTTGGCCACGGGCGGAGCCCTTCTCTTCCCGCGTGGACGCCTGGCCCAGAACCAGCGGCGTACGCGTGGTGTAGACGTCGGTGGAAGCCGGCTGCGCCGGCCTTGCCGCAGCTTGCTATCCGGCGTAGGCGCGCCCATTCGCCCCGACCCGGGGGGTGACTTCCTCTTCGCAGGCTCATGGGAAACTCATCACATGATTCTCAGGCCCGTCTCCCGCGGCGCCGCACTGACCGCGATCGTCACTCTTGGCTCGCTCTCTCTGTTTGCCTGTGGCAGCGGCAAGTCCGGAGGCGGCGGTCAGGCGAACTACGTAACGAGCACGGGTGGCATCTCAACGGTTGCCAAGGGCGAGCGGAAGCCTGTCGGCCCGATCAAGGGCGAGACCCTTCAAGGCAAGCACCTCGACGTCGTCGACCTCCAAGGCAAGGTCGTCGTGATCAATGCCTGGGGATCCTGGTGCCCGCCATGCCGGGCCGAAGCCCCATATTTCAACAAGGTCGCCAGGGAAATGAAGACCAAGGGTGTTGAATTCGTTGGCATCAACGCCCGCGACGGCAACAAGAGTCTATCCAAGGCATTTGAAGACGAATTCGGTATGGCTTACCCGAGCTTGTACGATCCGATTGGAAAACTGCTCCTGTCAGGATTCCCCAAGGGCACACTGACCCGGCAGCTGTAGTTCTTGATCGTCATGGTGGTGGTGTCATGTGGTCGCGGCGGCGGTGACGTTGTTCCAGCGCCGGTGGCAGGCTTGTGCGAT
>NZ_JBICXB010000084.1:0-13206 GCF_043200055.1 Streptomyces sp. NPDC048496
GAACGTTTCTTCGCAGACCCGTTCCTACCAGGGGCTTCACTCATGTCTGACGCCGAGTCACCATCCCGCCGTCCAGCATCATCACGCGCCGCAACCGTCAGGTTGCCGAGAAGACTTCACTGTCACAAAGCCCGCAGGCAGTCATCCCTAATTGGCACAGAAGTCAATTGATCGCCCTTCACTGACAATCGATCAACACCCACTGACACAGGTCACCAAGGCCCTTCCAAAGCGATTGCCGTACGGCCAGTTCCGATATATCGTTGATGCATCGCGACAGATCAATGATGGAAGGAGCGTAGCGATGCGTTCACATGGACACGAGCATGAGCACGGACATGGGCACTGCGGGCCCGGTCATCACGGTCGGGGTGACTTCGAGGGCCGCCGTGCCGCATTCGGGCAGTTCGGACCCCCGTTCGGCGGTGGCCCGTTCGGTGGCGGCCCCTTCGGTGGGGGGCGCGGTCGCGGTGGTGGCCGGGGGAGGGCGCGGCGCGGTGACGTACGCGCTTCGATCCTGGCGCTGCTGAAGGACCGGCCGATGCACGGGTACGAGATGATCCAGGAGATCGGCGAGCGCAGCGGCGGGGCCTGGCGGCCCAGCCCCGGCTCGGTCTACCCGACCCTCCAGCTGCTGGAGGACGAGGGGCTGATCGTCAGCGCGAGCGAGGGCGGCAAGAAGCTGTTCACGCTCACCGACGCCGGCCGCACCGAGGCGGAATCCGGGCCCGACGCGCCCTGGGAAGAGGCCGGGCGCGAGGTCGACTGGGAGAGTGTCAACGAGATCCGGCAGGCCGGCTTCGGTCTGATGGAGGCGTTCGGCCAGGTCTGGAAGACCGGCTCGGCCGATCAGCGCCAGAAGGCGCTGTCGCTGATCAACGACGCCCGGAAGAAGCTCTATCTGATCCTTGCCGACGAGCACTGACCCGAGAGGTGGTCCCGACGGGTGTGGTGCGAAGGGCCCTGTGGCTGAGGCGGATTCAAGGGGCCCTTCGTTCGTCCGCTGGTGGTCAGGCGGTGACCAGGCCGGCCAGTTTGCGCAGCGACTCCACGAGTGCCGCGGTCGCCGAGTCCTTGAGCTTGCCCGCCATCAGGGAGACCGCGGCTCCGGTGAACTCTCCGTCGATCCGGACCGTGGTGGCATCGCCGTCGGGTGCCAGTGAGTAGCGCATCGCCAGATCGACGCCCATCGGCCCCTTGCCCCTGGTGGTCAGCAGCCGGGTGGTCTCCAGCTCCGCCACGGTCCAGGTCACCTCGGCGGGGAAGCCCATGAGCTTCATGTTCTCCTCGTAGGTGGCCTCGAGTTCGAGTGTGGCCGGACCGCCCTTGGGAAAGCTGGTGTGGGTGGCGTTCCACTGGCCGTACGCGGTGAAGTCCGTCAGCTGGGCCCAGACTTTCTCGGCCGGCGCTTCGATACGCGCTTCGGCACTGACTTCGGCCATGCGACCACCCCTTCTCGTCGGGTTGCGGTGTCGCGGAACGTAGCCGCAGTGGCGAGAACATTCAATACTGATGAACTGTCAGACCTGCTGGATCCGCTCCGTGCGTCAGATCGGCGCCGCGTCGAATCGGTCGGAGGTGCGGGCCGTCGTCGTGGCAGTGGAACGCCGCCCGGAACGGGTCGACGGGCAGGGCGTCACGGGGAGCGTGGACCCGGTGGACATGCTCCCGTCCGTCGATCGTCGGCAGGGCGACCGCTCACTTCTGTTACCCCTTTCCGGTCGTCGTACGCGTGGCGTGGGGGACGTGTACGGGGTGGCTCGCGGTTGCTCGCGGAGCACAGGGCAAGGCGGCGCGCGCCGTTTCCGGCAATCGGATCCGCGAATGGCGAGATCTCATCCGTAAGGAGGAGGAACCGCTCTGGTGTCCCCAACTTCGGCGGGATGTGTAAATGGGCCCTACCGGGGATGCTCAGGCGCCCAGGGACTGATGGGGTGAGAGGTGTGCAAAACCGGACGCCGCGGATTCCTCAGCAGCCCGCACCGAACCGTGCTGAACCCGGAGCCGGACTCACCGTGGAGCTGGCCTCGGTGGTGACGGGTGCCCGCAGGCGCGCCCTGCGTGACGGAGACCGGCAGATCGACACGGCTCATCTGCTGCATTCCCTCATCGAGTCGGATCCAAAGGTCCGCACCGCCTTCGAGGGCGGACCGCAGCTCGCGAAGGTGCTCGGCTACCTCGTGCAGCGCTCCATCGGTTACGGGCTTCGCTGGCAGGGCACCGTGGAGGACTCCGGCGCGGTTCCGGTCATCACTCAGGTGGCTGCCGAGGCAGGGGACGCGGGGGTGGAGGGCTGGTCGCCCTCGGCTCTGTCGGCGATGGCCGGTGCCAGGGAGCGCGCGGAGTTGCGCGGGGACGTGCGGGCCGGCGGGCTCGATCTGCTCGCGGCACTGGCCGCCGACCCGGAATGCAGGGCTGTCGAGGTGCTGGAGCGGGCCGGTGTCGATGCGGTGCATCTCGCTGGCCGGATCATCGATGCGCCGGGCGGGGACTGACGGCTTCTCGTCGCGCGGGCGCCTCGGCGTGGCGGATTCCGTCAGGGCGTTGCCGCCCCGCCATGGTGGTGGTGCGGCGGCTCTGTCAGGGGTGGTCACCGGGGTGACGCTCATGACGGCAGCTGTCATGATGTGCCGATGCACGCGTCTCAGGGGAGAAGCGCCGGCCTGGGACTAGCCCTGGCCTCGGCGTTCGCATTCGGTGGTTCCGGGGTGGCGGCCAAGCCGCTGATCGAGGCAGGGCTCGACCCGCTCCATGTTGTGTGGCTACGGGTGGCGGGCGCCGCCCTCGTCATGCTTCCCGTGGCGTGGCGCCACCGGGACCTCGTACGCAGCCGTCCCGTGCTGCTCTTGGGCTTCGGGCTGCTCGCCGTCGCGGGCGTCCAGGCCTGCTATTTCGCCGCGATCTCCCGTATACCCGTCGGTGTCGCGCTGCTGGTCGAATATCTGGCGCCCGCGCTCGTCCTCGGCTGGGTCCGGTTCGTGCAGCGCCGTCCCGTCACCCGGGCCGCCGCGGTCGGCGTCGTTCTCGCGGTCGGCGGTCTCGCCTGCGTGGTCGAGGTGTGGTCCGGGCTGAGCTTCGATGCCGTCGGGCTGCTGCTTGCCCTCGGTGCCGCCTGCTGCCAGGTCGGCTACTTCGTCCTCTCGGACCCGGGGAGTGGGGACAAGGCGGCGGGCGCGGAGCCTCCGCATCCGGTCGGCGTCATCGCGTACGGACTGTTGATCGGTGCAGCCGTCCTCACGGTGGTGGCACGGCCCTGGGGGATGGACTGGTCGGTCCTCGGCGGCAGCACCGGCATGAACGGCACAGAGGTTCCCGCCTGGTTGCTGCTCGGCTGGATCGTCCTGCTCGCCACCGTGATCGCCTATGTCACCGGCGTGATCTCGGTGCGGCTGCTGTCTCCTGCGGTGGCGGGTGTCGTCGCCTGTCTGGAGGCGGTCATCGCTACCGTGCTCGCCTGGGTGCTGCTCGGGGAACATCTCGCAGCGCCGCAGCTCATCGGCGGCGCCATGGTACTGATCGGTGCGTTCATCGCCCAGTCGTCGACGCCCAAGGCCCCCTCCGGGCCCGTCGCGTCGGGGGTGGGCGGGGGAGGTGGCCGGGATGCCGTCGAGGGCGAGTTGTCCGCCCGCCGTGCCGCCACGTAATGTGCCGATCATGCATCTCACTGTGCTTCCGCCGCCTGCCGCCTGACGCGGGCCGCCACTCCTGACGAAGACCGGGCTCGGGAAGTCCCCGAGCGGATCGTCGCTGCCCGCGTGCCGAGCCGAGCGACCACCATCTGTCTTCCTCAGGAGAAGTGCACGTGCCGAATCCTGCTTCCCGCCTGCCCGTCGGGCGGAGCCTGTTCTATCTGATCGTCGCCGGGGTGGCCTGGGGGACCGCGGGAGCTGCTGCCTCGCTGATCTTCCGGGTCAGCGATCTCGGCCCTCTCGCCCTCTCGTTCTGGCGCTGCGTCGGCGGTCTCGTGCTGCTGCTCGCCGCGCTCGTGCTGCGGCCACGACGCGCAGCCGTCCCCGCCGAGTCGCGGCGCCGCCGTCTGCTGCGCATCCTCGGGACCGGCGTCGGCCTCACCCTGTTCCAGAGCGCGTACTTCGCGGCCGTCGAAGCGACCGGTCTCGCGGTCGGGACCGTCGTCACCCTCGGCGCCGGGCCCGTACTCATCGCTGTCGGCGCGCGGCTGACCATGGGGGAGCGGCTCGGCGGCGGGGGGCTTGCCGCGGTGCTGGGCGCGCTCGCCGGGCTCGCCGTGCTGGTGCTTGGCGGTGAAGGCGCTGAGGTGCGTCCTGCCGGGGTCGCACTGGCGTTGCTCTCCGCCTCCGGATACGCCGCCATCACCCTGCTGACCCGGTGGCTCGGCCGCGACGGCGGCGGCTCGGACCCGCTCGCCACCAGCGCGTGGGCCTTCGGGATCGGTGCGCTCGGGCTGCTGCCGATGGCGGCTGCGGAAGGACTCGTGCCGCACACCGCGGACGCCGCCGAGGTGGTGTGGCTGCTGGTGTACGTGGCGGCCGTCCCTACCGCGCTCGCCTACGCCCTCTACTTCGCGGGCGCTGCGGTGGTGCGGGCCGCTACGGTGTCCGTGATCATGCTGCTCGAACCGGTGAGCGCCGCGGTCATCGCTGTCGTCGTGCTCCGGGAGCAGCTCACCGCGGCCACGGTGGTCGGCACGTTGCTGCTCCTCACGGCGGTGGCGGGGCTCGCCGTCGCCGAGACGCGCAGTGCGGCGAGCGCCCGCCGCCGGGCGGCCGTTCCCGCCTGACTGTGCCGGAGGGCGGCCACCGGGGGGTGGCCGCCCCCCGGTGGCATCAGAGAACGGTCAGATAGTCGGGCAACGCGATGGCCGGATCGAGGTCGTCCGACGGCTGCGGCGCGCGGTAGCCGCGGGCCAGCGGAACGACGCCCGCCCAGTGCGGCAGCGCGAGATCGTCCGGATCGTCGTTCGGGCCTCCGGTGCGCACCTTTGCGGACACCTCGTCGAGGTCCAGCCGGATCACGGCTGTCGCGGCGAGCTCTTTGGCGTTCGCCGGGCGGGAGTCCGCGGTCCGGCCCGGGACGACATGGTCGACGATCGCGTCGAGCGCGGTACGCCGCTCCTCCGGGTCGGTCACCGTGCGGGCGATGCCGTGGACCACCACGGAGCGGTAGTTGATCGAGTGGTGGAAGGCGGAGCGGGCCAGCACCAGCCCGTCGACATGCGTCACCGTGAGGCAGACGGGCAGGCCGGGGTCCGTCTCGCCGGCCTGCCGAAGCGGCCGCGAACCGGTCGAGCCGTGTACGTACAGCCGCTCGCCGATCCGGCCGAAGAGCGTGGGCAGGACGACCGGTGCGCCGTCGCGGGCGAAGCCGAGATGGCAGAGGTAGGCCTCGTCGAGTATCGAGTGGACCAGTTCCCGGTCGTACGAGGCCCGCTCCCGGCCGCGGGTCGGGACGGTCCGCTCGGTCGGTTCGTACGGGGCTGCTGCCTCCGGGCCCGTGGTCTGCGGCGGTGCGGTGTCCGGCATGGCCAACTCCATTGCACTAGTGCATAATCGTGTTTGTGCTAGAAGAGTATCGGATCGTCGGGCGGCGCGCATCGGAGATTGCCGCGAGTGTCGAGCGAGCAGTCGGGTCGGGCGAGCTCGCGCCCGGGCAAGTGCTGCCACCCATGCGCGAGTTGGCCGCCCAATTGGAGGTCAATCCGAATACGGTCGCGGCCGCCTACCGCACCCTTCGCGAGCGCGGGGTGATCGAGACGGCCGGTCGACGGGGGAGCCGGGTGCGTCCGCGCCCCGCCAGTACGGCGCGTGGCTCGCTCCGGGTCGAGGCGCCGCCCGGGGCGCGCGATCTGGGAGAGGGGAACCCTGATCCGGCGTTGCTGCCACCACTGGACGAGGCGTTCGCGGCGGCCACCCGCGCGTATGCGGAGTGGCCGGGGATGTACGGAGAAGCGCCGGTGGACCCGGAGTTCGCCGCACTGGCACGCGCCGCCCTCGACGCCGACGGGGTGCCGGCCGGGCCCGTGGCCGTCACCTCCGGATCCTTGGACGCGATCGAGCGGGTGCTGGTCGCTCATCTCAAGCCCGGTGACACGGTCGCCGTCGAGGACCCCGGCTGGGGCTCCCTGCTCGATCTCGTACCGGCGCTGGGTCTGCGTCCCGTGCCGATCCCCGTGGACGACGAGGGGCCACTGCCCGACGCCGTCGAAGGGGCGCTGAGCGCCGGTGCCCGTGCGCTCGTGGTGACGGACCGTGCGCAGAACCCGACAGGCGCCGCTGTCGGGGCGGCGCGCGCCGAGGAGTTGCGCCGCGTTCTCGCCGGTCACCGCGGAGTGCTGCTGATCGAGGACGACCACGGGCACGCCATCGTCGATCTGCCGCTGCATCCGCTGGCGGGTGTCACGGACCGGTGGGCGTTCGTGCGGTCGGTCGCCAAGGCGTACGGGCCCGATCTGCGGGTTGCCGTGCTGACCGGGGACGCGGTCACGGTCGACCGGGTCCTGGGGCGGCAGGGGCTGGGGCCCGGCTGGGTCAGCAGGCTCCTGCAGCGGGCGGTGGCGCACCTGCTGACCTCGGGCGCCGTCGACACCGACGCGGTCGCCCGGTCGTACGGGGAGCGGCGGGACGCGCTCGTCCAGGCGCTGAAGGAGCGCGGTGTCGAGGCGCACGGCCGCAGCGGTATGAATGTGTGGGTGCCGGTGAGTGACGAGACCGGGACTGTCGCCCGGCTGCTGGGTGCGGGCTGGGCGGTGGCGCCCGGGGCGCGGTTCCGGCTCGCCGCACCACAGGGGGTCCGGCTCACCGTGTCACCGCTCACCGGGGCCGACATCGAGCCGCTGGCGGATGCCGTGGCGGCAGCGGCGGGACCGCTCCGCCCGATGAATTACGGCTGAGCAGATGAATTACGGCTGAGCCGGGTGGCGTTCGGTGGTCCGACGGGACGGGGCGAGCGGTTCGGGCTTGGGCTTACGGGCTCTGCTCTGGGTCAGGGCGGCGCCCGTCAGGACGATCAGCGCGCCGACCGGGGTGTTCCAGGCCAGTTGTTCGCCGAGCAGGGCGACCCCGGCCGCGGTGGCGATGACCGGAATGAAGTACGTGACCATCTGTGCGGTCGTCGGTCCGACCTCCTCGACCAGGCCGTACTGCATCAGCACCGCAAGGCCGGTACCGAGCGCCCCCAGCGCGACGACGGCGAGCGTCGGCAGCAGGGGGAAGCCCTCCGGGGCCGACGTGAACAGAGGGGTGACCAGGGCGATCTGTACGGTGCCGAGGAAGAGCTGGCTGCCGGTCAGGGCGAGGGTGGACGACCCGCTGCCCGCCAGGGTCCTGCGGACGTAGATCCAGCCGACCGGGTAGCTGAGGGAGGCGAGGAGTGCCATCGCCGTGCCGCTGAAGTCCAGCCCGGAGAAGCCCTGCCAGGCGCCCAGCACCGTCAGCACGCCGAGGAAGCCGAGGCCGAGTCCCGCCACGCGGCGACGGGTCGGCCGGTCCTCGGAGAGTGCGACGAGGGACAATGCCATGCCCCACAGCGGCGAGGTGGCGTTGCAGATGCCGGCCAGTGTCGACGGGATCGTCTGTTCGGAGTAGGCGAAGAGCGAGAACGGCAGCGCGTTGAGGAAGAACGCGGCGACGGCGAGGTGGCCCCAGGTGCGGGCGGTGCGCGGCAGCCGCTCACGGCGCACCACCATGGCGACGGCCAGCACAGCCGTCCCCGACAGCAGTCGGCCGAGCGTCACCTGGAACGGGGCGTACGCCTCGGTGCCGACCTTGATCAGGAGGAAGCTGAAGCCCCAGATGAGCGACAGCGCCGCGAAGCGGATCCGCCAGTCCAGTGCGGGGCGGCGTGCGGAGGAGGGGGCGGGAACACCGGTCGCCCGGGTGGGGGCGGCGGTCGCGGAAGGGGCGGTCATGAGGACAACGATGACGAATTCAACCGCGTAGGACAAGTGAGACTTTGTGCAAGTCTTCGCGTAGCATCGCTTACATGTTGAACCTCGAGCGTCTGCGTACCCTGGACGCCCTCGCCCGCTTCGGTTCGGTGAGTGGCGCGGCCGAGGGCCTGCATGTCACCACGTCGGCAGTCTCCCAGCAGCTGGCCAAACTGGAGCGCGAAGTGGGGCAGCAGCTCCTCGCCAGGAACGGCCGCGGGGTCCGGCTCACCGACGCGGGGCAGTTGCTCGCCGACCATGCCGCGAGGATCCTGTCCCAGGTCGAGCTGGCGCAGTCCGACATCGAGGCCCAGCGCGGAGAGGTGGTGGGCGAGATCCGGCTCGGCGCGTTTCCCACCGCAGCGCGCGGACTGTTCCCGGCGATGCTTGCCACGCTGCGCGCGGACCACCCCGAACTGAAGGTGCGCACCGCCGAGTTGGAGCCGGAAGCCGGCATCCGTTCGGTGATCCGGGGTGATATCGACCTGGCGGTGGTGCTCGACTGGAGCAACAAGAGGCTGCCGGTCCCCGGCGGTCTGGCGATGGCCGAACTGCTCGACGACGCACCGGACATCGCGATGCCGGCCGGTCACCCGCTCGCGGACCGGACGGAAGTGGATCTGGAGGACTTCGCCGACGACGACTGGATCTCCTGGCCGGAGGGCGAGTTCTGTCATGACTGGCTGATGTTCACGCTGCGCTCCAAGGGAATCGAGCCGCGCATCGCTCATCTCGCGGGCGAACACCACACCCAGCTCGCGCTGATCGCCGCCGGGGTGGGCGTCTGCGTGGCGCCCCGGCTGGGGCGGGGGACCGTGCCGGACGGGGTGCGGCTCGTGCCCGTGCGGCAGAAGATGAGACGGCACGTCCACGCCGTGTGGCGGGCGGACGCGGACCGCCGCCCGTCGATCAGGGCGGCGGTCGCGGCCCTGCGTGCGGCGGGCCGGGATTTCGACGCTCCGTTGAACGGGGACGGTGCGGCCTGACCTCGTGGCGGCGGGGCTGTGGAATCAGGCCGGGTTCGCCAGTTTCCGGAAGTCCCAGGAGGTGATTACCTCCGGGGTGAGCCGCAGCCACGCGTGCCGCCCGTCGTGCGGCATCACGTCCATGCCGAAGTACTTCGCCGCGAACAGCCGCTCCGGAAAGTCCAGTTCGGGACATGCCTCGCCGGTACGAGGGGCCTCGCCGACGAAGGCTGCCTCGCCCGAGAGCTCGACGCCACGCAGTTCTCCGTACTCCACCCCGTCGTCGACGACCACCGCGATCATCGGGTTCTGGCGCAGCTGTGACCAGCGCAGGGACCGGGTGATCGAGTACAGCCAGAGCGAGGTGCCGTCCCAGGTGAACCAGAGTGCGCCGATGTGCGGGCGGCCGTCGGCGGAGACGGTGGCGACCCGACAGGTGCGCTGCTCCGCGAGGTACGTGTCGCGTTCCGCGTCCGTCATCATGATCCGACGGCCTCGTCGCTGAATGACGGCCATGGGGCGCCCCTTCCAGTTAGCTGACCAGGTGTCAGAAATGATGGGTCCTCTTCCCTCCTGACGCAATGGCCGTTAGCCTCGCGCGCCGGCCGTCAGCAGAATGTCTGCCTGTAGACACCAGGAGCCACCGAGAGGGGCAGCCGTGCCGTCCAGGGAACAGCTCGCCGAGCAGCTCGATCCGGCCACCACCGTGCTTCTGACGGTCGAGTGCCAGCAGGGAGTCGTGGGCCCCGACAGCGCACTGCCCGAACTCGCCGAGGAGGCAAGCGGATCCGGAGCCCTCCACCATGTCGCCCGGCTGGTCGCTGCCGCCCACGAGGCCGGTGTCCAGGTGCTGCACGCCGTCGCCGAACGGCGCCCCGACGGGCGCGGTGCCAACCACAACGCCCGTCTCTTCCGGGCCGCCGGGCGCCTGCCCGTGCAGCAGCACTCCGGCACCACGGCGGTCCGGATCGCCGCGCCCATCGAGGTGGCAGACGAGGACATCGTCGTACGGAGGCTGCACGGCCTCTCGCCCATCGCCGGCACCGATGTGGACCCGCTGCTGCGCAATCTCGGCTGCCGCACCCTCGTCGTCACCGGTGTCTCGGCCAATGTCGCCGTCCCCAACGCCGTCTTCGACGCGGTGAACCTCGGGTACACGGCGGTCGTGCCGTCCGACGCCATCGCGGGGGTGCCCGCCGACTACACCCCCGCGATGATCCGTCACACGCTCGCCCTCGTCGCCACCGTCACCACCACGCAGGACGTGCTGGGCTGCTGGCAGAGCCCCCGGAGGGCCAGGTCCTGACCTACGGGGCGAGCGTGATCGAGTCGCCCTCGACCTTGATCGACGCGGTGGGCAGAGGTTCGGTGGCCGGGCCCGCCGACACCCTGCCCGTCGCGGCGTCGAACTTGCTGCCGTGACACGGGCAGTTGATCGTGCCGCCCGAGACGCTCGACACCGCACACCCCTGATGCGTGCACTTCGACGAGAACGCCTTGAAATCCCCGGCCTTCGGCTGCGTGACGACGACACCCTTGTCGGCGAAGACCTTCCCGCCGCCCTCGGGGATGTCGGCGGTCTTCGCCAGGACGCTCGCAGCACCGCCGGCACCGGCCTGTTCGACGGCGGCCGAGCCGCCCGAGTCCTTCGGGCCGCCGCACGCGGTGAGTACGGCGGCCACTCCGACGGCACCGGCGGCTGTGACGACGGTGCGACGCCCGGGACGGGCCTCGTGCTCCTGCGATGCGCTCATGCCGGCATTCCCTTCCGCGTGGTTCATGGCTTCGACCAGGGATACGCGCGGTCGGTGTCCCGTGTTCAACGACCGAGGGATTTCCTCAGGAAGTCCAGCTCCAGGACCAACAGGTGGGCGGCCGTCTCCTCATGGGTGACCACGTGGGTCGACCCGGAGAGCGGCAGCACCGTGTGCGGTCGTCCCGCTGCCAGCAGCGCGGCGGAGAACCGCACCATGTGGGCGACGGTCACATTGTCGTCGGCGAGTCCGTGGACCAGCATGAGCGGCCGCGTCAGCCGGTGTGCCTCGGTCAGCAGCGAATTGCGCTCGTACGTCTCCGGGTCCACCTCCGGATGGCCGAGAAACCGCTCCTCCCAGTGGGTGTCGTACAGCCGCCGGTCGGTCGGTGCGGCGCCCGCGACCGCCGCGTGGAACACGTCCGGGTGACGCAGTACGGCCGCGGCCGCGAGATAGCCGCTGAACGACCAGCCGCGCATCGCCACCCTCCCCAGGTCCAGTTGGGGATACTGCGCGACCGCCGCGTGCAACGCGTCCATCTGATCCCGCAGGACAGCCGTCAGCCGGTCGCCCCGCACGGATTTCTCCCACGCCTCGCCGCGCCCCGGAGTGCCACGCCCGTCCGTGACCAGCACCGCGAACCCCTGCTCGGCGAACCACTGGGCGACTGCGGTCCACCAGCCGCGCGCCTGCAGGACCAACTGCATGCCGTGGCCCGCGTACGGGCTGAGCAGGACGGGCAGACGGTCGTCGCCGGGGCGGTGCCAGGACGGCAGGTACAGGTGGCTGCGCAGCTCCCGCTCTCCCAGGCTCAGTGCGAGGGGTCGCGGGGTGATTACGGGAGTCTCGGCGAGGACTCCGATCCGCCCCGCCGGCGCACCGTCGCGCAGCACCGACACCGTCTGCCCGTCCGGGGTCCTGCTGTCCAGTACGAGCGTGGGGCCGCCTGCCGCGGCCGTGTGCACACCCGGCGTCCCACTGATGCGTACGGGACCGTCGTCGGTCGACCCCGCCGCGTACGACCAGACATGGATGTCAGTCGGCTCCTCGCTCGCGGTGAAGAACACCCGGTCACCGACGGCGCCGACGACCTCGCGGACCTCCAGTCCCGGCGGTGTCGCACGGCCGTCGATGTCCAGCCCCTGGGTGTCGCCGCCGGGCTGCGCGGGGACGACGAGAGCCCCGGAGGCGAGGCGCAGCGGCGTACCCGGCCGGAGGGCGACCCATGCGGCGTCGTGGGCGCGGTGCAGAGTCCGGGTCTCTCCCGTGGCCGGATCCACCGCCAGGACGTGCACCGAGCGCTGATCCCGCGTCTGTACGGAGACCAGCGGACCGTGCCGGTCCCACGCGGCCGTGGCGACATACTCGAACGCCGGGTCCGTCCACGTCCCCTGCGGGTGGTCCTCGCCGGCTGCCGCGGGCAGCCGCACCGCGACCCGTTCGCCCGACACCCGCACCAGGTGCAGCGACACCTCCGCGTTCGCCGTGCCCGCCGCAGGGTACGCCACCGCGCGCGGCGGACGCTCCGGATTCGCCGGATCGCTGATGTACCTGCGCCGGACCATCGAGGTGTCCACGCGTGCCACCAGCAGCGCATCGCTGTCGGGGGACCACCAGTAGCCGCGTGGGCGCCCGAGCGACTCCGCCGACACATGGTCGGAGAGCCCGTACGTCACGTGTCCCGTCCGCTCCTCCGGTACGGCCACCGGCCGGTCGTCGGTCCCGTCGCTCCGCACAGTCCGCAGCGCGCCCCCGGAGACGTACGCGATCAAGGTGCCATCGGGTGAGGGCCGTGGATCGACCACGGGTCCGGCGGTGGCGACCCGGCGCGGGGTGCCTCCGTCCGTCCGTACCACCCAGAGCTCGCCCTGGAGGGCGAAGGCGGCGAGCCGGACTTCGGCGTCCGTCGCGTACGACACCACTCCGGTCGACGTCTCCCTGGCCCGCTCCCGGCGTGCCAGCTCCTCTTCCGGTACCTCGCCGGGGTCTGCGTCTCCGCGCCGCAGGGCGGGCGGGTCGGCGAGTATCCGCTCGCCTCCGTCCTCGTGCAGCCACAGGCGGCTCACCGGGTCGGTGCCGCCCGTCGTCCTGACGAAAAGGACCCGCCCGCCGTCGGGCGACACGGTGAACTGCCGGGGCACCCCGAGCGAGAAACGCCGGGTGCGGGCGGATTGGAGCGGCAGTCCACCGGCGTGGGCTGAGGCGGCTTCGGCCGTGGTCATCTCGGTGTTCCTCTCGGTAGTGATCCGCTGCTGCGACCAGCATTGAGGCAGGTACCGGCTGTCGCACAACGCATTTAAGACCGACCGGCACATGGGAGGTGGGAGAAGGAGCGGGGCTGGGTGCGTGCAGCTGCAAGGCGGAGGAGGGAGGCAACGCGGAGGGGGTCCCCCCATGCCGTTGGGGCTATGGGGGAGTTGTTGACCGACGACAACGCCGCAGATGTGCGTGCCCAGCCCCGCGACGCCGCCTCCCATGTGCCGGTCGGTCTAAGAGCCTGTCGGGTGGCCGGTTGATTACGCTGCGATGAGGTCCTCGATGGTCTTGGTTCGGGCGGTCTTGCGGTGGGATTCATGGCTCCACC
>NZ_JBICXB010000085.1:0-13191 GCF_043200055.1 Streptomyces sp. NPDC048496
TGGCGATGATCCGCCTGATGCTCGTCCGGCTCGCCGGGCAGCCATCACGGTGGAGCCATGAATCCCACCGCAAGACCGCCCGAACCAAGACCATCGAGGACCTCATCGCAGCGTAATCAACCGGCCACCCGACAGGCTCTGAGACCGGACAGTTCGAAGGGCCCTCCGTCGGTGACGGAGGGTCCTTCGGCGTTTCGGCGGCGGGCCGGCCGGCCTCGGCGGCGGACGGCGGTGTCCGCAGCGCCGCCGAGGCCATCGGGGAGCCGGCCGCCGGTGCGACGACGCGCCTCGCGCCGGAGCGGGCGGCGGCCGGGCGCGACACGCCGCAGCCCCGGCGCGGTCGGGCGGGGGCTGCCGGGGCGGTCGGGGTCAGGGCCTGCGGGCCGAGGTCACGCGGTAGACGTCGTAGACGCCCTCCACGCCCCGTACGGCCTTCAGTACGTGTCCGAGGTGCTTCGGGTCACCCATCTCGAAGGTGAACCGCGAGGTGGCCACCCGGTCCCGTGAGGTCTGGACGGCCGCCGACAGGATGTTCACGTGCTGGTCGGACAGGACGCGAGTGACGTCCGAGAGCAGCCGCGACCGGTCGAGGGCCTCGACCTGGATGGCGACCAGGAAGACCGAGGACTGGGTCGGCGCCCATTCGACCTCCAGGATCCGCTCCGGCTGCTGGGACAGCGAGTCCACGTTGACGCAGTCGGCCCGGTGCACGGAGACGCCGCTGCCACGGGTGACGAAGCCGATGATCGGGTCGCCGGGGACGGGCGTGCAGCAGCGGGCCAGTTTGACCCAGACGTCCTCGACGCCCTTGACGACCACACCCGGATCGGCGTTGGAGCGGCGCTTGCCGCGGCTGCGCGAGGGCGGTGAGCTCTCCGCCAGGTCCTCGTTGGCCGCGTCCTCGCCGCCGAGCGCCTGGACCAGCTTCTGCACGACACCCGCGGCCGCGACATGGCCCTCGCCGATCGCCGCGTACAGGGACGAGATGTCCGGGTAGCGCATCTCGTGGGCCAGGGTGACGAGCGAGTCGCCGGTCAGGATCCGCTGGATCGGCAGGTTCTGCTTGCGCATGGCGCGCGCGATGGCGTCCTTGCCCTGCTCGATCGCCTCGTCACGGCGTTCCTTGGAGAACCAGCCGCGGATCTTGTTCCGGGCCCGGGGCGACTTGACGAAGCCCAGCCAGTCCCGGGACGGTCCGGCGCCGGCCGCCTTGGAGGTGAAGACCTCCACCAGATCGCCGTTGTCGAGGGTCGATTCGAGCGGTACGAGCCGCCCGTTGACCCGTGCCCCTATGGTCCGGTGGCCGACCTCCGTGTGCACGGCGTACGCGAAGTCGACCGGGGTCGCGCCCGCGGGCAGCGCTATGACGTCGCCTTTTGGCGTGAAGACGAAGACCTCGTTGCGGGAGAGGTCGAAGCGCAGGGACTCCAGGAACTCGCTGGGGTCCTCGGTCTCCTTCTGCCAGTCGAGGAGCTGGCGCAGCCACGCCATGTCGTTGACGGTGTCCTGGCCGCGGCCGGTGTGCTTGGGTACATCGGTGCGGATCTTGGAGGCGCCGGCGACGGCCTCCTGCTTGTACTTCCAGTGCGCGGCGATGCCGTACTCGGCGCGGCGGTGCATGTCGAACGTACGGATCTGCAGCTCGACGGGCTTGCCACTGGGACCGATCACCGTGGTGTGCAGTGACTGGTACATGTTGAACTTGGGCATCGCGATGTAGTCCTTGAACCGGCCGGGGACCGGATTCCATCGCGCGTGGACGGTGCCGAGAGCCGCGTAGCAGTCACGGACGGTGTCGACGAGGACGCGGATACCCACCAGGTCGTAGATCTCGGCGAAGTCCCGGCCTCGCACGATCATCTTCTGGTAGACGCTGTAGTAGTGCTTCGGCCGGCCGGTGACGGTGGCTTTGATCCGGGCGGCGCGCAGGTCGGCCTGGACCTCGTCGGTCACTATGGCGAGGTATTCGTCGCGCTTGGGGGCCCGCTCGGCAACGAGGCGGACGATCTCGTCGTACATCTTGGGGTAGAGGATCGCGAAGGCGAGGTCCTCCAGCTCCCACTTGATGGTGTTCATGCCCAGGCGGTGTGCCAATGGGGCATAGATCTCAAGCGTCTCGCGGGCCTTCTTCTCCTGCTTCTCCCGCTTGAGGTAGCGCATGGTGCGCATGTTGTGCAGCCGGTCGGCGAGCTTGATGACGAGGACCCTGGGGTCCTTGGCCATGGCGACGACCATCTTGCGTACGGTCTCGGCCTGTGCGGCCTCGCCGAACTTGACCTTGTCCAGCTTGGTGACACCGTCGACAAGCAGGGCGACCTGGTCGCCGAAGTCGCGCCGCAGCGTGTCGAGGCCGTACTCGGTGTCCTCGACCGTGTCGTGCAGCAGTCCGGCCATCAGCGTCGCCGGGTCCATGCCGAGCTCGGCGAGGATAGTCGTGACGGCGAGCGGATGCGTGATGTACGGGTCGCCGCTCTTGCGCTTCTGACCGCGGTGCCAGCGCTCGGCGACCTGGTAGGCGCGCTCGATCTGACGCAGCGTGGACGTCTCGATCTTGGGGTCGTTGCTGCGGACCGCGCGCAGCAGCGGTTCGAGGACCGGGTTGTACGGACTGGAGCGCTGCACACCGAGCCGGGCGAGCCTTGCCCGTACCCGGTTGGAGGAGCCGCTGGAGCGGGCCGGGCCGACCGGGGCCACGGGCTTGGCGGCGGGCTTGGCCGGGGGCTTCGGGGCGACCGGGGGCGGAAAGACGGGGGCCGGCTGGGCCGGGGACACCGGCGCGGCCCCGTTCACGTCGGGGGGAGTCTGCGAGGCGCTGCTCGCCGGTTCGGGAGCCGGGGGCTTCGACTTGTCCTTCGCCGCGGGCTGCTTCTTCCCGGGCGTGGCTGGGACCGCCGCGGGCCTGTCGGGCTGCGGGGCGGCGACTGGCTGGGCCTCGTCTGGCAAGAGCGCTCCTCGTGCGGATCCGGACTCCCGGAAAGGCCATCGTATCGAGACTGCGGCCCGACCTCCCCCGGGGACCGTGGGACCCCTCACAACACGGGACGGGCACCGGGTGTTCCCGGTGCCCGTCCTGTGTGTGCCGGTGTGCCGATGTCCGAAGTGCCGCAGCGGCTGAGCAGCGGCGCGATGCGTGAGGCGGGGCCTGGCCCGGCTCCTTGGGATGTGGGCGTGAATACCGCAGACGCACCATCGGGTGCCCGGAAATTGTTCCGGGCACCCGATGCGTGCGTGACAGTCTCAGACGCGGATGAGCGCCTCCAGCGGAGCACCGGCCAGACCGGGCTCCAGACGGGCCCGGCCGTCGAGGAAGCCGAGCTCCATGAGGACCGCGACACCTGCGACCCGGGCGCCGGCCCGTCGGATCAGCTGCAGCGACGCCTCGGCGGTGCCGCCGGTGGCAAGGACGTCGTCGATGACCATGATCCGGTCGTCGGCGGACAAGTCCTCCGCGTGTATCTCGATCTCCGCGGTGCCGTACTCCAGCTCGTACGCCTGGCTGAGCGTGGCACCGGGCAGCTTCCCCGCCTTGCGGACGGGTACGAAGCCGAGCCCGGCCCGGACCGCGACCGGCGCGGCCAGGATGAAGCCGCGCGCCTCCAGACCGACGACCTTCGTGGCGCCGTGCCGTACGCACAGCTCCGCGAGGGCGTCGGTGAGGGCCGTGAACGCGACCGGGTCCGCGAGCAGCGGGGTGATGTCCTTGAACATCACGCCCGGCTTCGGATAGTCCGCCACGTCACGGATACGGCTGAGCAGCAGTTCTCTGGTGCTCTCGGTGGTGCTGGTCATCGACGATTCCCCGAGGTCCGGCCCTGGCCCCGGTGGGGCTGCTGGCGCTGGCCGACGACCGCGGCTGCGGGCGCGGCGTCTCCGGGGAAGTCATCGTTCGACTGCTCGTCCTCGGCGGACTCGCCCCTGGCGGCGGCTGCCGCGCGCTTGGCGAGGATCCGCTTCTTCAGGGCCTTCATCTGCGGGTCGCCTTCCTTGAGGTCGGCGACGAGCGGGGTGGCGATGAAGATCGAGGAGTACGCACCGGCCGCGAGGCCGACGAAGAGCGCCAGGGAGATGTCGTTCAGCATGCCGGCGCCGAGGACACCGCCACCGATGAAGAGCAGACCGGCGACCGGCAGCAGTGCCACGACGGTGGTGTTGATGGACCGGACCAGCGTGCCATTGATGGAGCGATTGGCGATCTCGCTGTACGTCCACCGGGTCTGCTTGGTGATCCCCTTCGTGCCCTCCTTGAGGCTGTCGAAGACGACGACCGTGTCGTAGAGGGAGTAACCGAGGATGGTCAGCAGACCGATCACGGTACCCGGGGTGACCTCGAAGCCGACCAGGGCATAGACCCCGACCGTGATCGTGATGTCGTGGATCAGTGCGGCCAGGGCCGCGATGGCCATGCGCCACTCGAACGCGATGGCCAGGTAGATCACCACGAGGATCATGAAGACGCCGAGGCCGGTCCAGGCCTTTTTGGCGATCTGCTCACCCCAGCTGGGGCCGACCAGGTCGGCGTTGATCTTCTCCTCGGGGACCTTGAGGTCCTTGGAGAGTTCCACCTTGATCGCGTCGGACTTCGCCAGGTCGACTTCGCTGATCTGAATACGCAGACCGCCGTTGCCGAGCTTCTGGACGATCGCCTGGTGGCCGGAGGCGGAAACCGCGGATTCCTCCGCCTGGGCAACCGTGGCACTGGTCGACGGGGTGGTGAAGACCGCGCCGCCCTTGAACTCGATCCCCATGTTGAGTCCGCTGACCGCCAGGGCGACGACGGCCGTGATGGTGATCAGGATCGAGATGCCGTACCAGATCTTGCGCTTGCCGATGAAGTCGTAACCGACCTCGCCGCGGTAGAGCCGGGCGCCGAGACTGCCGAGTCGCGACATCTCACGCCTCCTTCGGGTCGGTGGGGGCGTTGACACGGCGCGAGCGGCGCAGCGGCGGCTTGGCGCCGAGCCGCCTCGGGTCCAGGCCGGACCACGGGTGACCGCTGGAGAAGAACTTCGTGCGGGCCATCAGCGTCATGACGGGCTTGGTGAAGAGGAACACCACGACCACGTCGAGCAGGGTGGTGAGACCCAGCGTGAAGGCGAAGCCCTTGACCTTGCCGACGGTGACGACGAAGAGCACCGCCGCGGCGAGGAACGACACGAAGTCGGAGACCAGGATGGTGCGACGGGCGCGCGGCCAGGCACGCTCGACGGCCGGACGCAGGGTGCGGCCCTCGCGGATCTCGTCCCGGATGCGTTCGAAGTACACGATGAATGAGTCCGCGGTGATACCGATCGCCACGATGGCACCACAGACCGCGGGGAGGTTCAGCGCGAAGCCGATGGCCGGGCCGAGCAGCGCCATGAGCGTGTAGGTCAGGACCCCGGAGACCATGAGGCTCAGGAGCGCGATGGACGCCAGACCGCGGTAGTAGGCCACCAGGTAGATGACGACCAGGGCCAGACCGATCGCACCGGCGATCAGACCCGCCTGGAGCTGCTCACCGCCGAGCGCCGCGGTGACCGTGGTGACCGTGTCCTCGTGGAAGGTCAGCGGGAGCGCACCGTAGGACAGCACGTTCGCCAGGTCCTGGGCGGACTGCTGGGTGAAGCTGCCGGAGATCTCGGCGTTCGCGCTCAGCGTCGTGCGCACGGAGGGGGCCGAGACGACTTCGCCGTCGAGCACGATGGCGAACTGGTTCTGCGGCTGCTGCTGCTGCGAAAGCCGGCCCGTGATTTTCTGGAACTTCTTGGCACCGCCGTGGGTGAACTCCATCTGAACGATCCACTGACCGTTCTGGTCGATCGCTCCCTTGGCGCTGTCCACGTCCGTACCGGAGACCTCGGCCGGGCCGAGGACGAACTTGGCGTCGCCCTCGGAGCTGCACGCGACCGTGGTGTCGGTGGGCTTCACGTCGGCACCGGCCTTCGCGCGGCCGGCCTTGGTGGAGCAGTCCAGCGCCGCGAACTTCTTCTGCAGCTCGGCGGCGGCCGGGTCGACCGAGGCCGACGGGCTCGCGGACGCCTTCGGCGTGCCGGAGGCGCTGGGGCTGGGCGACGTGTCCTTCGCCAGCGCGCCGGTGACCGCACGGCCCTGGGTGGTGGCGCTCGCCGAGGGAGTGGCCTTGGATCCGGAGGCCGTCTCCTTGTTGCTGGGCGACGCGCTCGGCTTCGGCGAGCCGGAGGCCGAGGGGCTGGCGGTGCCGGTGGGCGTCGCCTTGCCGTCGGTAACGGCGAGCACGGGCCGGAAGTAGAGCTGGGCGGTCGTACCGACCTGTTCCCGAGCCTGCTTCGAGTTCGTTCCCTTGGGGATGTTGACGATGATGTTGTCCCGGCCCTCGGTCTGGACCTCGGCCTCGGAGACACCCAGACCATTGACACGGCGTTCGATGATGCTGACCGCGGTGTCCATGTTGGTCTGGTTGATCGCGTCCGGCTTACCGGGCTGGCTCTGCGCCTTGAGCGTGATCGACGTGCCGCCCGCCAGGTCGATACCCAGCCGTGGCGTGGTATGACCGGACAAGAACATCCCGCCGGTGAGCGCGACCATGGCGATCAGGATCAGAGCCAGGGCGCGCCCCGGCCTGCCCTGACCGCCGGACGGCCCTCGGCCCTTCTTCGGTGCTGCCACCTTCTCGTTTCTCCCTGTCCAACCGCCCCGCGCCGGGTGTGCGCCCGGGCGGCCACGAAGTGTTGTGGGGACCTGCCCCCGCAGAAGATCGCACGGTCCTGGGGATGCCGGACGCCGGTGGGCTCACGGCATCCCCGGGTCGTGAACTACTTCACGTCGGCCTCGCCGTCGGCCTTGCCCTCGGACTTCACGTCGGCCTTGGCGTCCTTCGGCTCGACGTCGTCGGCCTCGGCCTTCTTGCCCAGGTCGATTTTGGCATCGTCCGCGTCGTCCGCGTCGGTGTCGACGTCCGTGTCGGCCTCGACGTGCTCGGTCAGCGACGACGCGTCGTCCGGCACGACCGCGCCGTCGATCTCGTCGTCGTCACCGTGGACGATGCGGTTGTACTCCTCGTCGTCGAGGACGGCACCGATGGCGTTCTTGGCGTAGATGGCGTGGACGCCGGGCGCGACCTCGAGGAGAACCGTGTCGTCGTGAAGCTCCTTGACGGTGGCGTACATGCCCCCGATCGTCCGAACGCCGGTGCCGGGCTGCATCTCGTTGCGCATCTGCGCGGCGGCAGCCTGCTTCTTCTTGGCGGACCGGGTCATCAGGAACATGGCCCCGATGAGCACGATGAAGGGGAGGAGAGTCACGGGATTCACGGGACGATTTTCCTTCGCACGACCGCGCTGGAATGCGGCCTGATCTACGGGGGTGGGTACGCCGCCCTGTACGGGCGGCATCGGCGGAGTCTAAGCGAGTCCGCATCGATGGAACAACGCCCAGCATCGCACCCGGGTTCCAGTCCGGACGAACCTGTGACGCATCACGCCCCGAACAGACCCTGTTGTCCCTTTCCGCCGTGCTGAGGGGGAACGAGACCGAGATGTGCCCAGGCCGCGGGGGTGGCGACCCGGCCCCGCGGCGTCCTGGCCAGGAGTCCTTCCCGTACCAGGAAGGGCTCCGCGACCTCCTCGACCGTCTCGCGTTCCTCCCCCACGGCGACCGCGAGGGTGGACAGACCGACCGGTCCGCCGCCGAAGAGCTTCAGGAGCGCGCCGAGCACCGCCCGGTCCAGCCGGTCGAGACCCCGGCCGTCGACCTCGTACACCCCGAGGGCGGCGGAGGCGACGCCGCGGTCGATCCGGCCGTCCGCCTTGACCTGGGCGTAGTCCCGGACGCGGCGCAGCAGCCGGTTGGCGATACGAGGCGTGCCGCGGGAGCGCCCGGCGATCTCGGCCGCACCCTCGGCGTCTATCGCGACGTCGAGGAGGCGGGCGGAGCGGTGGATGACGCGTTCCAGTTCGGCGGGGGCGTAGAACTCCATGTGTCCGGTGAAGCCGAAGCGGTCGCGCAGCGGGGGCGGCAGGAGTCCGGCCCGGGTGGTGGCGCCGACGAGGGTGAAGGGCGGCAGTTCCAACGGGATGGCGGTCGCGCCGGGGCCCTTGCCGACGATGACGTCGACGCGGAAATCCTCCATCGCCATGTAGAGCATCTCTTCGGCGGGCCGTGACATGCGGTGGATCTCGTCGAGGAAGAGGACCTCGCCCTCCTGGAGGGAGGAGAGGATCGCGGCGAGGTCGCCCGCGTGCTGGATGGCGGGGCCCGAGGTGATCCGGATCGGGGCGCCCATCTCGGCAGCGATGATCATCGAGAGGGTGGTCTTGCCGAGGCCGGGGGCGCCGGAGAGCAGGACGTGGTCGGCGGTGGCGCCGCGGGCCAGGGCGGCTTTCAGGACCAGGTCGAGCTGTTCGCGCACCTTCTCCTGACCGACGAATTCGTCGAGGTCCTTCGGCCGCAGGGCAGCTTCGACCGCCGTGTCCTCGCCGTCCGCGCCGGCGTCGACGAGGCGCTCGTCGGTGTCGGGTCCGGTGTCGTCCCAGTTCATTCGGTCAGTCCCGCCTCGGGTGTTTCGGTGCCGGGCCGTGCGGTGCCCGGGCGTCGGGGGTGTCGCGTCCGGCCGGCGTGGGGTCAGCGTGCGCGGTTGAGGGTTTGCAGAGCGGCCCGCAGCAGCTGCGGCACGGGCGGCTGGGCGCCCTCCGCAAGCGCGGCCTCGGCCTGCGGGGTGACAGCGGTGACCGCCTCGTCGGCCTCACGGGTCGCGTATCCGAGGCCGATCAGGGCGGCCTGCAGCTGGTCGCGCCACGAGGAGGTGACGGCGGTGCCTACGCCCTGGTGGCCGATGTGGGCGCCGACGGGCTCGCCCAGTCTGTCCTTCAGTTCGAGGAGGAGTTTCTGCGCGCCCTTCTTGCCGATGCCGGGTACTGCGGTGAGGGCCTTCTCGTCGCCGGTGGAGACGGCAAGGCGCAGGGCGTCAGGGCTGTGCACGGCGAGCATCGCCTGGGCGAGCCGGGGGCCGACGCCGCTGGCGGTCTGGAGCAGCTCGAAGACCTGCCGCTGGTCGTCGTCGGCGAAGCCGTAGAGGGTGAGCGAGTCCTCCCGTACGACGAGGGAGGTGGCCAGCCTGGCCTCCTGGCCGATCCGCAGGTCGGCGAGGGTGTGGGGGCTGCACTGGACGGCCATGCCGATGCCGCCGACCTCGATCACGGCCGTGGTCGGGGCGAGTGCGGCGACTGGGCCGCTGACGAAGGCGATCATCGGGGGACCTTCCGGACGGGAACTGCGGGTGTACGGGGAACGCGGGGGCCACGGGCGGCGGCCGCGTGCGCCTGCTGGAGGCGGTTGACGGCCGGGCCTCGCCAGATGTGGCAGATGGCGAGGGCCAGGGCGTCCGCGGCGTCGGCGGGCTTCGGCGGTGCGTCGAGCCGAAGCAGCCGGGTGACCATCGCTCCGACCTGTGCCTTGTCGGCGCGGCCGCTGCCGGTGACGGCGGCCTTGACCTCGCTGGGGGTGTGCAGGGCGACGGGGATGCCGCGGCGGGACGCGCAGAGCATGGCGACCGCGCTGGCCTGGGCGGTGCCCATCACCGTACGGACGTTGTGCTGGCTGAACACCCGCTCCACGGCGACGAATTCGGGGCGGTGCTCGTCGAGCCACTCCTCGATGCCGCGCTCGATCGCGACCAGCCGGTGGCCGAGCTCGGCATCGGCGTGGGTGCGGACGACGCCGACCCCGAGCATCGCCAGGGGGCGGCCCGCCACTCCTTCGACGACGCCGACGCCGCACCGGGTCAGTCCCGGGTCCACGCCCAGTACCCGCATGAAGCGCCCCCTCCGCTGATCGGTCAACTGTTCCCGCAGGCTATCGGCTCGCACTGACAACGCGACGGGCCGACGGGGTGTGTCCCCGTCGGCCCGTCGGCTCCGCCCGCGCGGAGAGTGCCCCTGTACAGCGGCCGGACACTGCCCGTCTCCCCCGCTCACGCGGGGAGGCGTCGTCCGCCGTCTCAGGCGTCGACCTTCTCCATGACGTCGTCCGAGACGTCGAAGTTGGCGAAGACGTTCTGCACGTCGTCGCTGTCCTCCAGCGCGTCGATCAGCTTGAAGATCTTGCGCGCGCCCTCTTCGTCCAGGTCGACCTGCATGGTGGGCAGGAAGTTGGCCTCGGCCGAGTCGTAGTCGATACCGGCCTCCTGGAGCGCGGTACGGACCGCGACCATGTCGGTGGCCTCGCTGACGACCTCGTAGGACTCACCGAGGTCGTTGACCTCCTCGGCGCCCGCGTCGAGCACCGCTCCGAGGACGTCGTCCTCGGTGAGCTCGCCCTTGGGGACGATGACGACGCCCTTGCGGTTGAAGAGGTACGAGACCGAACCCGGGTCGGCCATCGAGCCGCCGTTGCGGGTCATCGCGACACGTACGTCGGAGGCGGCACGGTTGCGGTTGTCGGTGAGGCACTCGATGAGCACCGCGACGCCGTTCGGGCCGTAACCCTCGTACATGATCGTCTGATAGTCGACGCCGCCCGCTTCGAGACCGCCACCGCGCTTGACCGCGGAGTCGATGTTCTTGTTCGGGACGGAGCTCTTCTTCGCCTTCTGAATCGCATCGACGAGGGTCGGGTTGCCCTCGGGGTCCACGCCGCCGGTGCGGGCCGCAACCTCGATGTTCTTGATCAGCTTGGCGAAGAGCTTGCCGCGCTTGGCATCAATCACGGCCTTCTTGTGCTTGGTGGTAGCCCACTTAGAGTGGCCGGACATCGCCAGCTCCTTACAACGCGTCGCCAGTAGAAATGAACAACGGAGATCCTACCGGGATCCGTTCACCCCATGGCGCGCACCATGTCGACGAAGAGTGCGTGAACCCGATGGTCACCGGTCAGTTCCGGGTGGAATGACGTCGCCAGGACGTTTCCCTGACGTACGGCGACAATATGGCCGCCGTGCTCGGCGATCACCTCGGCCCGGGCGCCGACCGATTCCACCCAGGGGGCGCGGATGAAGACGCCCTCGACCGGGCCGCCCTCGATCCCGGCGACCTCGACGGCGGCCTCGAAGGACTCGTTCTGCCGCCCGAAGGCGTTACGACGCACGATCATGTCGATGCCGCCGATGGTCTCCTGGCCCGAGCGCGGGTCGAGGATCTTGTCGGCCAGCAGGATCATTCCGGCGCAGGTGCCGTAGACCGGCATGCCGGCGCGGACCCGCTCGCGCAGTGGTTCCAGCATGCCGAACAGGGTCGCGAGCTTGGACATCGTGGTGGATTCGCCGCCGGGTATGACGAGACCGTCGACCTCGGCGAGCTCTTCGGGGCGCCGGACCGGCCTGGCCAGGGCGTCTGCCGAGGCCAGGGCGATCAGGTGCTCCCGTACGTCGCCCTGGAGAGCCAGGACTCCGATCACAGGGGTGTCGCTCATCTGTGACTACCAGCCGCGGTTGGCGTAGCGCTCGGCCTCGGGCAGGGTGTCGCAGTTGATGCCGACCATGGCCTCGCCCAGGTTGCGGGAGGCGTCCGCGATGATCTTCGGGTCGTCGTAGAAGGTGGTGGCCTTCACGATGGCGGCGGCGCGCTTGGCCGGGTCGCCGGACTTGAAGATGCCGGAGCCGACGAAGACGCCCTCGGCGCCGAGCTGGCGCATCAGCGCGGCGTCGGCCGGGGTGGCGACGCCACCGGCGGAGAACAGCACGACGGGCAGCTTGCCGAGCTCGGCGACCTCCTTGACCAGCTCGTACGGGGCGCGAAGCTCCTTGGCGGCGGCGTACAGCTCGTTGTTGTCGTAGCCGCGCAGCCGGGCGATCTCGTTCTTGATCTGGCGCAGGTGGCGGACCGCCTCGACGACGTTGCCGGTGCCGGCCTCGCCCTTGGAGCGGATCATGGCCGCGCCCTCGGCGATGCGGCGCAGCGCCTCGCCCAGGTTGGTGGCGCCACAGACGAACGGCGTGGTGAAGGCGAACTTGTCGCTGTGGTTGACCTCGTCGGCCGGGGTGAGGACCTCGGACTCGTCGATGTAGTCGACACCGAGGGACTGCAGGACCTGCGCCTCGACGAAGTGGCCGATGCGGGACTTCGCCATCACCGGGATGGAGACGGCCTCGATGATCTCTTCGATCATGTTCGGGTCGGACATCCGGGCCACGCCGCCGTCCTTGCGGATGTCGGCGGGCACCCGCTCCAGGGCCATGACGGCCACGGCGCCCGCGTCCTCGGCGATCTTCGCCTGCTCGGCGTTGACGACGTCCATGATCACGCCGCCCTTGAGCTGCTCGGCCATGCCGCGCTTCACGCGGGCGGTGCCGGTAGCCGGGGAGTCGGTGGACTGCGGGGTGCTGGGAAGCGTGGACACGGATCGACCTCACTCGGAGAAAAAGATGCTGAAAGTGCTGGGTGATGCACTGCAGAGCAAACTCTCCGGGACCAGTCCACGACAAGGGCCAATAAGGGGCCGGTGGATCATTTTGGCCGTGTACGGCCGCGTACCGCCTCTTACGGCCCCGTACGGGGCGGGCGGCGGCCGCGTCCGGGTCAGCTGACCGGGCGGTCCGCCAGGGCCACCGGCGGCTCGTCGTCCATCTCGAAGGCCAGCGGGAACGGTGCGTGCCCGGCCAGCCGGAACCAGCGCACCGTGCGGTGGCGGCGCAGCGCCCGCGCCGCGCGCACCGCGTCGTTGTGGAACCGGCGCGCCATCGGCACCCGGCGCACGGCCGCGGCCAGTTCGGACGCCGCCTCCTCACCGCCGGGAATCTCCTTCACCGCCTCCACCTGCGCCGTCTCGCCGAACACCGCCCGCAGCGCGGTGCTGAGCTCGCTCTCCGCCACCTCACGCTGTTCCTCCTCGGACTGCCGGGCGGCGTGCGCGGCCTCGTACAGCACGATGGACGCGGCCGGGTCGAGGACACCGGACGTGGCCAGTTCCTGGGTGACCGAGGCGCGGCGCAGCAGTTGGGCGTCGAGGGCGGCGCGGGCGGCGTCGATCCGCGTGTGCAGCCGGTCCAGCCGTCCGGCGGTCCAGCTGAGGTACAGGCCGATCGCGACGAGCGCGACGGCGATCCAGATGAGGGTTTCGATCACGGGCCGCAAGGCTACCGTCGAGGGCGCCCCGTCCCGTCCTCCGGCCCGCCGTCGTGCCCCCTCGGGAGGGGAGCGCCCGGGCCCGCCTCAGAGCCTGTCGGGTGACCTCTGATCGGGCGGCCACGCCCTGGCACGCACGCTTCCCGCGTTGCCGAAATGCCCTAGTAGCTCCTTCCCC
>NZ_JBICXB010000086.1:0-13075 GCF_043200055.1 Streptomyces sp. NPDC048496
TTCACCGCCGAGGGTCCGAACCGGCTGTGGGTCACCGACCCGACGATGATCCCGACCGGCGAGGGACCGCTGTGGCTGTCCGCGATCCGCGATGCCTTCTCGCGGCGGGTGGTGGCCTGGGAGACGTCCGCCCGCGCGGATGCCGACCTGGCCCTGTCCTCGCTCGAGTACGCACTCGCGTCCCGCGAGGTCGAGCCCGGCCAGCTCATTCATCACGCCGACGACATCGGGCGGAAGCAGTATGGCGATGGCTTGAGGCTTGCCTCGGGTGCGCCGCTGGAGCCAATCGCCGGGGAGGGCGCCGGTGGGGCGTACTTCCTGTGTGCTGAGGAGGACGGCCGCCGGCCAGTAGTGTTCGCGAGTTCCGAAGGGGAAGGCGGGCTGCTCGCCAATGACCTAGCGGACGCGCTGGAGATCATCATCGGGCTGGCGTGGCAGGAATGCCTCACGTTCTCAGGCGGGGGTGATGTGGAGGTCATGCAGATCTCCGCTCAACACCTCGAACGGTCCCGTGACAAGTACAACCCGGATATCGACAAGGAAGCTGCCCACGTGGCCACAGCCCTGTCGCTGTGTATCGTGCCTGTCACCGACCTCGTCATCCGACCGCAGGCAGCCGCCTCAAAAACCGAACCAGACTACGTCGTGACCACAGACGACGGGCAGGCATTTGACCCACTGTTCGGCGAGCACTCGGAGCCTTGCCACGGTGGCTGACGCTGAACCTAACCGACCCCTGCCCGCCAGTCGCACCGTCATCGGCATCTCGGCTGATATCTGAGAGGGAGTGAAGGCGGATTCTAGGGGGCGTCGCAACACGTGGTCGGGTTGAAGTCGTGCGTCGTGGGCCACCGCGTGGCACAGAGAGAAGACCGACGGGGGCCGTCTGCGGGAGGGGTGAGGCGCCGGGAAAACCGATTGGCCGCTGGCTTACGGTTTCCGCATGACGACTACACTCCGGTTGGCAACGGTTACTTCCGCCAACGTCGACGCTGCGATCGGCCTGAAGGTTCGCCCCGACCAGGAGCACTTGGTCGCGCCGGTCGTGAAATCCCTCGCCGAGGCGTACGTGTACCCGGACATAGCTTGGCCCCGCATCATCTTCGACGGTGACCGGCCCGTCGGATTCCTCATGGCCTTCCTCGACATCGACTTCGCGGGCGACGGCACGGGCACCGACATCCGCTCGGGGCTGTGGCGGCTCAACATCGCGGCCGGCGAACAGGGCCGCGGCTATGGCCGCTTCGCGGTCGAGTCCGTGGCCGCTGAAATCCGCCGCCGCGGCGGCACTCGACTGACCACCACCTGGCACCCGGGCGAGGGCGGCCCCGAGGGTTTCTACTTGGGGCTCGGGTTTCGGCCGACGGGGGAGATGAGCGGGGACGACAAGGTCGGGGAGTTGGAGTTGGGCTAGTGCCCCTCCCGGCAAGCTTTGCCCCGTCGCGCCGCCCAGCACGCCCGCTCGCCGCGTTGGCCACAAGCCCTGGTAGCTCCTTCCCCAAGCTCTCAGCTTCGTTCGAGCAGGGGAGACCCCATCCAAGGACTTCCGGCCGCCTTGCGATCGCACGCACTGGACGACGCTCCTCACGGGGCAAACATTGCCGGTCACGGCACTAGATAGATCCGCCGGACGTTGCGGTCCGCATGCCCCGCGTGCGCGGAGTCCTCCCGCTGACGGGCCCTTCGTTCCAGGTCAGGCGGCCGTTGCGGGTCGTGATTCGTAGAGGGTGCCGTCGCGGAGCATGGCGAACCTGACGACGCTGGTGCCGTGCGTGTCGAAAGTTCGACTCGATCTCGGCGTCCGTGCAGTTTCGCCACCGCTGGCGCGGGCGGGATGAACGTGTATGCCGTGGTCTTTCTGATCCTGATCGCGGGACGCTGGCGCTTGATGCGATCGGTCACGTCCCGTGGTGGCCGGAGGAACGACGAGAGACGACACTGGGATGGAGATGGTGGCCGAGGCGTCCAATGGGCGCGAGGCAGTTCAGCTGGCCGGTGCCAAGCGCCCGGATGTGGTCCTGATGGACATTCGCGTGCCGGAGATGGACGGCCTCGAGGCGACGCGGCTCATCGGCGAGTCCCGAGGACCTCGCAGGTGTGAAGGTGCTCATCCTGACCACCTTCGAGGATGACGAGCATGTCGCCGAGGCACTGCGTGCGGGTGCGAGTGGCTTTCTCGGCAAGGGTGCGCGACCCGAGGAGCTTCTCGATGCCGTCCGCACGGTCGCGGGCGGCGAGGCGCTGCTGTCCCCGGCGGCGACGCGAGCGTTGATCACTCGGTTTCTGGCCCAGCCGGACCCGTGCCAGGCATCCGCGCATGAGTGGCTGGAATGCTTGACGCCGCGAGAACGCGACGTCACGGGCCTGGTCGCACTGCGCCCGTCCAACGAAGAGATCGCCGATCGCCTGTTCGTCAGCCCGTTGACCGCCAAGACCCACGTCAACCGGGCCATGACCAAGCTGGCGGCTCGTGACCGTGCCCAGCTCGTCGTCATCGCCTACGAGTGCGGGCTGGTCAGTCCGGCGACCGAACCGGGTCGTCCGCAGGCGCCCGCATAAATCGTCGGCACGGTGTTCCGTGTTCCGCACCGGCCGTAGGCCGGCGCGGTGGATACTGCGGCCGTGGTAGCCCTAAATCGCTGCGCGGGGACGACGCGCGGGGGGCCGTTCCTGGGAGATGGTGAGACCATGAACGGAGGTTTCGCCATGATCGGAGCCCACTGCCTGACCACGGAGTACGGCGACGAGGCAGCCGTCGAGGAATGCCGCAGGTTCTGTGAACTGCTGGCCGGACACGCGCTCAAGACTCTCGCACCCGATGAGGCGAGCGCGGTGCGGTCTCACCTGGCAATCTGCGACACATGCCGGGACGAGCATGACTGCCTCGCAGCCGTGGCGGCACATCTGTCCCTTCTCCGCGACGCCCTGGCCTGCGGCAGAGGCCAAAACCGGCGGATGTGCGCGGTCACCCGGGCCGAATGCAGCCACGCGTCGCCCCGTCGCCGCAGCCCGGACCGGGCGGCCCTGCCCACGCAGATCACACTGTCCCAATGGGTCAGCAAGACCACGACGTACTTCGGGTGAGCGGATCTCGTGGAAGTGACGACGTGCCCGGGCCGGAAGCAAACCGGCCCTCAGGCCGACGGCAACCCATGAAGATCGCCATGACTCGGTCACCGTCGAAGCTGCGGATCTCGCCGGCCATAATCCCGGATGACCCGGCACGTGGCGTCCAGGCAGGCGTGGATCACCTTCGTCGCCATGGCGCTCGTGAAATCCCGGGACAGGCCGGTGAAAGTCGGTCAGGTCCGCGTAGAGGTAGACCGCGTCGATCTCGACGGCCCCGTTGCTGAGCTTCACGGTATCGGTCGTCGGCACGACAGTGCCCTCGCGGGCCTCCAGCCGGAGCAGACGACGTTCGTCACGGCTTTTTCGATACCTTCGGCACGTCCCACCATGCCCCTATCGGCGTATGAGATGAGTGGCGGCAAGGTAGACAGCTGCCACTGACAAATGACGGGTCCTCACACGGCTACTACGGCCTCGGTGCAGGCCCTGCAGACCAATGACCTTGCCCCTGCCGAAAACCTCATCCGCCCCATCAGGGCATCGACAACGCCCGCCCTCTGCACCCGTTGCCGGTCCCGATCAGCGATCCGGAGCAGATCGCTCGCCTCGACATACGGAGACGTGAACGGCTCGGCGGCATCCTTCACGAGTACCAACATGCCGCATGACCTGCACGGATGAGGCTTTCGGCAGGCGCAACGCTGTCGACCAGGACGGCAACGTGCTGGACATCCTGGTGCAGAGCCGCCGGGGCACGGCTGCGGCCAGGCGCTTCTTCCGCACGCTGCTGACGAAGGCGGGCGGGGTGCCGCGGGTGATCGTCACGGACAAGCTCCGCTCCTACGGCGCGGCCCACCGCAAGGTCATGCCCTCCGTCGAGCACCGTTCTCACAAGGGTCTGAACAACCGGGCCGAGAACAGTCATCAGCCCGCCCGGCAACGCGAACGGGCGATGAAAGGCTTCCGCGGCGTGGGCGCCGCGCAGCGGTTCCTGTTTGCGTTCAGCGGCATCTCACCCCACTTCCGGCCCCGCCGCCACCTGATGACGGGCACCCGACACCGCGCCGAAATGACCGTCCGCTTCACCATCTGGGAGCAGATCACCGGCGTCACCGGCCGGCCTGCCGCGGCCTGAGCCCAGGGCCGGCACCCGGCCCCACCACACCGTCAGACACCCACACACCCCCAACGTGACAACGCCCCGCCGGTCACCAGAAGGCGCCGCGGCCACGCTCTCCTCAGGCGATGACGACGACCTGCCCGTCGGGATCTCCGAACTCCGCCAGCGCCTGGGCCGCATCTTTTTCCGTGTCCTGTGGGAGCGCCCTGACCGGCGCAAACGCTGGGCCTTGCGGCACCGCAGCGAGCCCGCCGTCCACGAAATCGCCGACGAACTCGCCTGGACAGTCGCCGCGGACACGACCAGCATCGTCGACACTCACGACCTGGCCGCCACCATTCGGCACGCTTTCCTGGATGAATTCGCCACCGGCCGTGAGCTGGACGCGGACACCGAGAGCGGGCCAGGCTTCTACGGGATCACCCCAACGATCGCCAGGATGCTCGACTGGCTGGTCCGGCATCATCCTGAGCAGGCCCACCAGACCATCGCAGAGATCGTCGGAGACGCTGAACGGCGGTGGAACACGCCACGTGACGTCAGCGCCCGAACCCTCCGCACGGCCCTGTCTCTCGACGGCACCCTCGACAAAAAGACACGCACGGAGTTCCTCGACCTGGCCCTGCCACCCGAGAAAACTCCCTGAACCCCTCAACCGCGCAGCCCAGCAGCTGGTAGCACCGGCTGCTGGGCTTCCGGGCCACTGCACGGAGACAGCTGCTCTTGCTCAGTTTTCAAAGGCATTGCAACAGCGCCATGAGAACGTGAGCCCATGGATGCCGGGGGCCGGATAACCCTCGTGGTCGGAGTCGACGGAGGTCTCGGCTGGGGTGCAGCAGCCGGTGACGCCGGCCCCTCATCGTCCCCGATCCGGCGGTGCGCAACGAGTCTTGAGAAACGCTTTACGCGACGCACGCAACTGCGGCCCACGCCGTTGTCGTCTGACGGTGAGTCGGGCCCGTCAGGGCTGTGGAGCGAGAGAGCGGGGCAGGTCGTGGGACGGCGCAAGGGCGGCATAGGGATCGCACTCGTCACGGGTGTGATGCTGGTGGGCGCGAGTGCCTGCGGTGGGGGCGGCAGTGACAAGGCGAGCGGGGACGACGCAAAGGCGTCGGGCAAGCCGAGCGCGAGTGTCTCGCCGTCACCGACGGAGCCCGCGGGTCCGCCGATGCTGCTGGAGACGATCACGCCACAGACGGGAACCACGGTCGGTGTGGTCATGCCGATCTCGGTGATCTTCACGAACCCGGTGGCGGCCAGGGCGCGGGCCACGGTGGAGAAGCACATGAAGGTGAGCGCCTCGCAGCCGGTGACCGGCGCCTGGCACTGGTTCGGCGACAAGCGCGCCGACTGGCGGCCGAAGGCGTACTGGCCCTCCGGTACGACGGTGAAGATCGACGCCGACATGAAGGGCGTCAGCAACGGCAACGGACGCTACGGCGTGCACAGCTACACGCACACCTTCAAGATCGGTGACGACGTGCGCGCGGATGTCTCGGTGACCGGCCACACCATGAAGGTGACCCGGAACGGCAAGGTGGTGCGCACCCTGTCGATCAATGCGGGCAGCGCCCAGTATCCGACGTGGAACGGCACGATGGCCGTCATCGACAAGCAGGAGAAGGTGCACATGACCTCCTGCAGCGTCGGTATCAGCTGCGACAAGGGCAGCCCCAACTACTACGACCTGACGCTGCCCTGGGACGTCCACCTCACTCAGTCCGGCACATACGTGCACTACTCGACCGGCGACCCGAATCCGGGAAGCGGCAGCGCCCGCGGCTCGCACGGCTGCGTCCACCTGTCCATGTCGGACGCCAAGTGGTTCTACGGCCAGGTGAAGCAGGGCGACCCCGTTACCATCACCGGCTCGCCCCGTGCCAAGGCGCCGGCCGACAACGGCTACGCCGACTTCAACCTGGGATGGGACCAGTGGCTCGCGGGCAGCGCCAACGGGGAGGAGATGACCGCGACGCTGTGACACGCTGCGGTGGCGGCGCCGGTCAGCACCCAATGATGTTGACCGCGAGGCCACCGTCGTACTCGCCCTTCGGGCTGACCCGAAACGGCTGGCCCTCCGGCACACGCCCACTCGTCCAACCGCTGGTCGCGGCCAGCGAGCAGGGCACTGGGCGTTGTCACGTTGTTGGGTGTGTGAGTCCGTGACGATGTGCAAGGCGTGGCCGGCCCGAGTGTCTGCTCCGGATCAGGCCGTCGCGGGCTGGCCGACGGCGCCGATGATCATCTCCCAGATGACGAAGCGGATGGTCATTTCGGCTCGGTAGTCGGGGGCAGTGAGTAGGTGACGTCGGGGTCGGAAGTAGGGTGAGATGCCGCTGAACGCGGACAGGAACCGCTGCGCTCCACCCACACTCCGGAAGCCCTTCACCGCCCGTTCACGCTGCCGGGTGGGCTGGTGGGAATTCTCCGCCCGATTGTTGAGACCCTTGTGGGAGCGGTGCTCGACCGAGGCATGACCTCGCGGTGGGCGGCGCCATAGGAGCGGAGCTTGTCCGTGACGACCACCCTGGGCACCGCGCCCGTGTTCTTCAGCGGGCGGCGGAAGAACCGCCTAGGTGTACTGACCCGTGAGGTTGGGGACGCGGCTGGCGGGTGGTTGGCCCTTGAGCGCGGTGTGTCCGCGGTGGTGATTGTAGGTGTGCAGCCAGACGGGGTATGCCTCGCGTCGTTCGGTCTCGGTCCGGTATGCCTTCGCATAGGCCCACTCGTCCAGCAGGGTTCGGTTGAACCGCTCCACCTTCCCGTTCGTCTGTGGCCGGTAGGGACGGGTGCGTTTGTGTGAAATGCCTTGCTCGGCAAGGGCGTTGCGCCACAGATGCGACTTGTAGCAGGAGCCGTTGTCGGTCAGTACCCGCTGGACGGTGATACCGGCGGCGGTGAAGAAGTCGTGGGCGCGCTGCCAGAACCCGACGGCGGTCTCCTTCTTCTCGTCGGTGAGGATCTCGCTGTAGGCCAGGCGGGAGTGGTCGTCGACGGCGTTGTGCAGGAAGCTCATGCCGACGCCGGCGCGGTTCTTGCGGCCGGCGGCCCGGCCGAGGACCTTGTGGCCGCCGCCGTCGGGGATGTTCCCGAGTTTCTTGATGTCGACGTGGACCAGGTCGCCGGGGGCGGCGTGCTCGTAGCGCCGGATCGTGCGGCCGGTGGCCCGGTCCAGGTGGGTCAGGCGGGCCAGGCCGTAGCGGGTCAGGACCCGGTGGACGGTCGCGGGGTTCAGCCCGAGGAGGTAGGCGATGCGGGCCGGCCCCCACCGGCGCAGGACGCGGACCTTGATGATCCGCCGCTCGGTACGGGTCGGGGTCCGGCGCGGGCTGTGGTGCGGGCGCGAGGACCGGTCGGTCATGCCGGCCTCGCCCAGCTCGCGGTAGCGGCCGGCCCACCGCTGAGCCGTCGTGGGCGAGACCTGGAAGCGTTCGGCGGCCCGGCGAAGGGGCCGGCCGTCTTCCACGACGCAGCGGGCCAGACGCAGGCGGCCGGTCTCGGTCAAGGGTGCATTACGGTGGGGCATGAGGGCCTTCTGTTCGTTCGATGTCGATGTCGCAATCCACACCGAACCCGGAAGGCCCTCACTCATTCAAGATCACCCGACCGTGATCACTGTCACCAACCTCCATGGACAGAACACCTAGCTGTCCCGTAAATGGTCTACGACGTGGCGGCTGACCAGATTGTTCCCGTGTCACCCAGCGAGGGTGAGGTTGTGCAGGCGGGCGATGCCGAGCATGGCATGGTGCACGCCATCGCCCTGGAGGCGGCAGTCTCGGAGGGATTGCAGGAAGGCATGGAAGGCGGATGACGCGCGAACGACCTGCTCGTGGAATTCACCGACATCGATTACCTCGACGCCGACTATGCCTGACCCGACGTATCGGCTACCGCCGCTGCTCTCCGTCCTGCGACAGGCCGCGGCCTCGCCGCCACGACACCCACCCGGGAGCCGGCTGTGCCTGAGGACCTGAGCACGGACACAGTGGCGCTGCTCGACGTTTGCTGTCGCAGGACATCCGGCAGCCGCCGTTGCGCTGTGGTTCGGTGCAACGGCGGCTGTGTCGGCAGGGCTGTTACTACAGTTCCCGCTCGATCTGGTTCTCGCTGATCTTGTCTTCGCGCATGGTCGCCTCGTTCTGGACGGCGTAGCGAGTCTGCGCCCCGCTGCCCTCGGTGTGCCGGATCTCGCCGCGCTGAAGCTCGTCCTGCTGGTCCCGGTACTCCACGTGCTGTCCCTTGCGGTAGGGCATGGGAATCTCCAAGTCTCGTGTGGGTCGCTGGGGGCTGGCCCCGCTCGTTCGGCAGGGGCGCCCCTCTTGGCGCCCGCGACTATCGCCAGGCGCACTGACAGTCCACCCCCAACTCCGCGCTACAGCAACCACTACGGGCCGAATGGAGGACGCCTCGTCCACCCTGCCGGCCCGTCGAGCACCACGCATTCTCCGGCCAGCGCTCCGCGGTCAAGGTGCCCACGAACGGCTCAACAGATTCGCTGCTGCATCCGCCTACCCCAGCCTCGGTGCCGCCGCGATCGGTCGCATGGTCGCGGGTGGGACCGTCGCGTGTCGCTGCGGCTGCGCCGGGGTTCCACGGCACCCGGAGGTGGTGCGGGTGCTCTCCTTCCTTGTAGCCCTCCTGGAGGCTGCCGTCCTGGTGCAGGGAGGTCTCCCAGGCGGCCTCGGGCAGCTTCGCGATGGCCCGCTCGTCGTCTTCGGTGATCTTCCAGCCGACGGTGTAGCGGACCGTGCGCCGCGTGGTGTTCAACGCTTCGAGGTGTTCCAGCAGCCCGTGGGTGGCTCCGGCCCCGTCCACCCGGATGAGGATCTTCGCGGCCGAGGAGCCGGGGATCTGCGCGAGGGCGTCGGTGAGCATGGCGATGTGGTCGGCCACCGTGTTCGCTCCGGCGTTGCCCGGTCGCAGGAGCATGGCCAGGGACTCGGTGGTGTTCGCGCACCACGCGGCCAGCGGAGTACCGGTAGGCCACAGGCGAGGTGTCCGCGCGAGGCGCGGACCCTTTTCCGGTGGCCCCCGGCCCGAACCGCCCGTGCGGGTTTCACCGCAGGCGGCTCTCCAGTGATCTTCGTGGTTCCGTCAGCCGTCGGCATGGATGGAGGTGTGACAGTCCCGGCAGGCCACGAGGGCTTTGCGCCGTTTCCTGAGCATCACCGTCACCCATGCCGGGTGGGGCTGCCTGCGTTCGGACAGGTCTGTAAGGCTGCGGACGTGATGGACGGCGATGCCGTCCGTACCCCCACAGACCTCGCAGTACCCGGCGAGGAGTCTGGAGACCAGTTCTCTGCGCCGGGCCACCGATCGGGTCGTGGATTTGTCGATGATCAGAGCGGTTCTCTGTCGTTGCAGCGGAATACCGCCGAACCGTGCGACCAGCGGGTTCCTGCCGGGACGCTCAGTGGTGACCTGCAGGCACGCGCGGGGCCCGACCGGGGTGTCGATCTTGGACCTGTACTTGCGGGCCATGGTCGAGACGGTCGAGCGGTGCTTGCCGGCGAGCGTCTTGAGCAGCGAGGTCTCCATGACCCAGCAGAGCAGGGACAGGCGGAAGACATCGCTGGCGAGCAGGTAGTATTGGACGATGCCCCGGTATTCGGCTCCGTAGGTCCTGACGATGTCCCGGTCGGGGACGGCGAACAGGTCGGAGCGGTGCGCGGGTTTGCCGCGTTTGAGGTAGCGGGAGCAGTAGACGTTAACCACCGGAATCGGCACGCGCAGTCGGATCACGCCGTTGACGGACCTCCGCCCGTTCGTGACCTTTGTGCTGCTGTGCTGGACGGTGATCTCATAGCCGAGGAACCGTGCCGCCCGGGTGCGGGCGTAGGTGATCAGGGTTTTATCGGGCGACAGTTCGAGCTTGAGATCGTCTCGCAGGAACTGGGCCAGCCGTGCCTTGATCTCCTCGGCTTCGGCCTTGGGTCCGATGAACCCGAGCAGGGTGTCATCCGCGTAGCGGATGTAACGGAGCCTGCGGTAGCCCGGGTCCTGTGGATCCGAGCTGGGCAGGGACCGCAACCGCTGGCGCAGTTTCCTGAACTCGGCGTGGTCGCCTCGTCCGTGGGCTCTGCGCATCGCGTAGTACACCCTGTGGTACTCCCGGTTCGGTCGCCGGGAGCGCCCTCGGGTGTATTCCGGGATAAGGACCTTCTCGATGAAGGTGTCCAGCCGGTCCAGGTAGATGTTCGACATGATCGGGGACGCGACCCCACCCTGCGGGGAACCGCTGAGGGTCGCGTTGAAGATCCAGTCTTCCAGGTACCCGGCTTGCAGCATGTGTCTGATCAGCCGGAGAAACCGGCCGTCGCGGATGTTCGCCGCCAGCGTCGTCATCATGACGTCGTGGTCGAGGCTGCCGAAGCAGTCGGCGATGTCCCCCTCGACGAACCAGGTCGTGCCCTGCCACGTGTCCGCGATCTTGCGAAGTGCGGTGTGGCAGCCTCGGCCTGGCCGGAAACCGTGGGAGGCGTCACTGAAGGTCGGCTCGTAGTACGCCTCCAACAGCAGACGCACGACTTCCGCCACCAGCTTGTCCGTCCACGAAGGGAGGCCAAGCGGGCGGCGCTTGCCATTCTTCTTCGGGATGTAGACCCGTCGTGCCGGACTCCACCGGAAACGCTTGTGGCGCAGCGCGTCGATGACGCGTCCGATCTTGTCCAGTGACATGCCGTCCACGGTCTCCCCAGTCGCCCCGGGCGTCATCGCCCCCTGATTGGAGTAGAGACGCCCATAGGCCAACAGGTACAACTGCGGGTTGAACAATTGTCGATACAGCTCCTCGCACGGCAGGTTGCGCCTGCCGCGTTCACGCAGGACACCCAGCACCGTTTCGGCGCTCTGTATTTCGCATACCTCCCAGACCGGGATGTCCGATCACCTGTGCCCCTTCGCCCTGCGGACGGCGTTACCGTCATCCTTGGCAGGCCGTGACCCCTGCGACTACTACGGGCACTCCGTCGCCCTAGGACTCGCGTCCCGTAGGCGATCCCATGTTCGTCTCCGACGTACGTAACAGCGTGATGTAGGCGCCCCACTCATCCCCTTGAACGCTCTGACTGAGCGTCGCGTCGCCGTCCGGAAGGTGCGGCGGCCATTCCATCAAGCCGCTGCAGACGACGACACCGGCTTCGGACGCCTTGCCGGTGGGGTCTTCGTTGCCCCCGCTGGGGATTGGGGTTCAGGCAGTCCAGCTTTCGCCGTGTCACGCGGGCCACCTGGCGCGCCGTCCGTAGCGTCTCGGCACGGCCGCCAGTTTCCTGACATGCTCTTGTTCCGTCACCGTTTCCGGATCGGGTGAGTCATCAGGCCCAGGAACCTCCTTCCAAGTCCCTCCCGGCTCAGCCGGGGATACGCCAGAGCGCCTCATGGCGCACTGAAACCCGAACGTCTTTTTGAAGGTGACCGCTGCCCCGGCCTTCTTCGACGCCGCTGTGATGATGGTGGCGTCGACGTCGATGACGATCCAGCCGGTCACCCGCTTGCCGGCCACCGTCAGCCAGGGGAAGCCGCCTGGCCGCAGATGCAGCCGGCCCCACACGTGCCGGCGCACCCTCGCCCGCACCTGTCCGATCTTCACCAGGGCGGCCTCATCGAGCGCGGCCAGCATGCGGCGGGCGGTGGAGTCCGAGGCCGCCGGCCCGAACAACGGCCGGTGATGAAGCTGGAGCTGCTCGGCCTCCGACAGGTTCGCCGCCCCGAGCGTGATCGCGGCAGCCAGGTGCACCAGCACACCCGCGCGTTCCCGCCAGCCGGCCGCCGTGCTGGACGGCAACACCCTGGCCAGCGCGTCCGTCAGCCCCGTGCGGTCCGCGCACCGGCGCAGCAACACCGCCCCGGCATGCCCGACCAGTCTCTTCCCGTCAGCCACCACGGACAGCCGACGGTCCCACCCTGTACGCTCAACCACCAGAAAGGTGCCCTGACTTCTGCAACGGATACGACCTAGACACTCGCATCCTCGCAGGTCAGCGGCACCTTCCTGCTATCGAGCCGTCAGGTCGCCCAATTCCGCTGAATATCCAGGGTCGACGGATCCGGGCTCAGCTCCGCCTCGGGGCTCCGGTCGTGGCCCTGGCTTGGCGATGGCGTCGCCGCGTCTGCAGGAGGAAGAGAGCGGTTCCGGTGGCGGCGAGGAGTACCGCGGCGATCACCCAGGGCCAGGGGGACCATTCGTCGATACAGGCTTGCTCGGTCGCGGTCGTCGTGCAGACGGGTCCTGGTCCTCCGCGGTTGAGGTACGCGATGTACAGAAGGGGCAGGCTCGGCCCTGCTATCACCCCCGGCAGGCCGCGGCGGGGCGCCTCTCGGATGCTGAGTGCCACCGCCCCCGCGGCTGCCACGGCCAGGACGAGTGGGCCGATCGAGAGCAGGCTGACGATGCCCAGGCCGATGGCCGCGCCTATCAGGAACCAGCACAGGAACCAGCACCCTTCTGGCAAGCGCGCGACGTTGGGTCTGCGGACGGGCTGCTGCGGTGCGCTGGTGCTGTCCATGAGCTGGCTGACCTCCGGGTTGGACGGGCTGGGAAGGCTGGTGTAGGTGGCGGTTGGGGGAGCTTGCCGGGGTTCCTTGGGGAGTAGGCTCAGCCGCGGTGTTTCGCCGACCGGCCGCGGCGGCGGTAAGACGCCAGCGGGAGCCTGTCGAGCAGGGAGGCGATGACTGCTGCCCTGTCGAAGAGGCGCAGTGCCGGGGCCTGGTCGCCGTCAAGGCTCGCCAGCATCTCTAGTCCCAGGTACTGATGACCTGCGGGTTTGTGTCGGTGGTGGTTCGGCATCGTGTCGTCCAAGACAGCTTGTACCGCAAGGAGCTCCGTTGCCTGTTCATTCTGTCTCGCCGCCGGCATTGTCGGCCATCACCCGTACGGTGACTGTG